>PLXO01000168.1 GCA_003151425.1 Acetobacteraceae bacterium | reverse complement strand
GGGTCGGCCGCCGCCGGCCGGTGGGGACTCGCAATGACAGGGGGTCGCTGCGCTCCTCGCAATGACAGTGCGGGATGTGCCTCGCATATGCCTGCGCACCGCGCCGACCTTGCCGATCCCGCGCAAACCGCGTACGCCGAGGCCAACACGCCGCTCAGGGGAGAATGCGTCATGCCCGAAGCCTATATCTGCGACTTCGTCCGCACCCCGATCGGCCGCTACGGCGGCGCGCTGAAGGACGTGCGCACCGATGATCTCGCCGCGCACCCGATCCGCGTGCTGATGGACCGCCACAAGGGCGTGGACTGGGAGGCGGTGGACGACGTGATCTACGGCTGCGTCAACCAGGCCGGCGAGGACAACCGCAACGTCGCGCGCATGGCGCTGCTGCTGGCCGGCCTACCAGAAAAACTGTCGGGCGCCACCATCAACCGGCTGTGCGGCTCCGGCCTCGATGCGGTCGGCACCGCGGCGCGCGCCATCCGCGCCGGCGACGCCGAGCTGATGATCGCCGGCGGCGTGGAAAGCATGACCCGCGCGCCGTTCGTCATGGGCAAGGCCACCGAGGCGTTTTCCCGCTCGGCTGAGATCTACGACACCACCATCGGCTGGCGCTTCGTCAATCCGCTGATGCAGAGCCAATACGGTGTCGATTCGATGCCCGAGACGGCGGAGAACGTTGCCGAAGAGTTCCAAATCAGCCGCGCCGACCAGGACGCTTTCGCCTATCGCTCGCAACAGCGCACCAAGGCGGCGCAAGCGACCGGCTTCTTCGAGCGCGAGATCGCCCCGGTGGAGATCCCCGGGCGCAAGGGCAGCGTCACTGTCAGCCGCGACGAACACCCGCGCGGCGAGACCACGCTGGAAGACCTTGCCAAACTCAGGACCCCGTTCCGCAAGCAGGGCGGCACGGTCACCGCCGGCAACGCGTCGGGCGTCAACGACGGCGCGGCGGCGCTGATCATTGCCTCGGAGGAAGCGGCACGGCGGCACGGCCTGACCCCGCGCGCCCGCGTGGTCGCGATGGCCACCGCCGGCGTGCCGCCGCGCATCATGGGCATGGGGCCGGCGCCGGCGACCGAGAAGCTGCTCGCGCGGCTCGGGTTGAAGATCGGCGAGATCGATGTGATCGAGCTGAACGAGGCGTTCGCCGCGCAGGGCCTTGCCGTGTTGCGGCAGCTCGGGCTGCCGGACGACGCCGAGCACGTGAACCCGCATGGCGGGGCGATCGCGCTAGGCCATCCCCTCGGCGCATCGGGCGCCCGCTTGGCGCTGACCGCGGTGAACGCGCTGGAGACGCGCGGGGCCAAGCGTGCGGTTGCGACCATGTGCATCGGTGTGGGCCAGGGGATCGCCGCGCTTATCGAGCGCGTCTGAAGGGCGCATTGCGCGAGGCGTGAAGGAGTGCCCAGATTTGGAGCCGACTAGAGCATTTTCGGCCTGACCGGAATCGCCCGCTCCTCCTGTCATTGCGAGGAGCGTAGCGACGAAGCAATCCCCTGCGTCGGGGCGGAGATTGCTTCGTCGCTGCGCTCCTCGCAATGACAGGTGGGGCAATGACAGGTGGTGTCTCCAGTCAGCGCCAAAATGCTCTACCGACCCGGCATGGGTGCGGTCCGCCTCACATCACCGCCCCGGCATCCGGTGGCGGAACGCCAGGGCCTCCGCGACGTGGATGCGCCCGACAATTTCGGCGCCGGCGAGATCGGCGATCGTGCGCGATACCCGCAGCACCCGGGTGTAGCCGCGCGGCGACAGGCGCAGCCGATCCATCGCCTGGCCGGCAAGCGCCTGCGCCTCCGCCACCAGGTGGATGTCCTTGGTGTCGACCTCGGCATTGCTGACCGGGCCGGCCTCGCCATGGCGCGCCCGCTGGGTCATCCGCGCACGCGCGACCCGCGCCGCCACCGTGGCCGTCGGCTCCCCGGTCGGCGCGCGGGCAAGCTCGGAGGCGGAGGCGGGCTGCACCTCGACGGTCAGGTCCACGCGATCGAGCAGCGGGCCGCTGATGCGGTGCTGGTAGTCCTCGCCGCAGCGGGGCGCGCGGCCGCATTCGCGCGCGCCGTCGCCGAGGTAGCCGCAGCGGCATGGGTTCATCGCCGCCACCAACTGGAAGCGCGCCGGGTAGGTGATGTGGGCCGCGGCGCGGGCGACCGTGGTGCGGCCGGATTCCATCGGCTGACGCAACGATTCCAGGGCGTGCTTCGGGAACTCCGGCAGTTCGTCCAGGAACAGCACGCCGCGATGCGCCAGGCTGACCTCGCCGGGCTTGGCACGCGGGCCGCCGCCGGTCAGCGCGGCCTGGGTGGCGGAGTGGTGCGGCTCGCGGAATGGCGGGCGGGTCAGCAGGCGGCCGCCGTCCAGCATGCCGGCGACGCTGTGCACCATGCTGACCTCCAGCGCCTCGGCGGGCGCGAGGTCTGGCAGCAGGCCGGGCAGCCGGGCGGCGAGCATCGACTTGCCGGCGCCGGGCGGGCCGATCAGCAGCAGGTTGTGGCCACCGGCGGCGGCGATCTCCAGGGCGCGCTTGGCGGTCTCCATGCCCTTCACGTCGGCCAGCTCCGGGTCGAAGCCGCGGGCCGCCAGACCGGCCGGTTCCGGCGGCGTGAGGACCTGGGAGCCGCGGAAATGGTTGATCAGCGACAGCAGGTCGGTGGGGGCGAGGATGTCGACCCGCCCGGCCCAGGCCGCCTCACCACCCTGCGCAGCGGGGCAGATCAGGCCAAGGTCGCGCGTCGAGGCGCCGATCGCGGCGGGCAGCACGCCGGCCACGGGGTTGAGCGTGCCGTCGAGCGACAGTTCCCCCAGTGCGGCGTAACCCATAAGCTCGTCGCGAGGCAGCACGTCCATCGCGGCCAGCACGCCGAGCGCGATCGGCAGGTCGAAATGGCTGCCCTCCTTCAGCAGGTCGGCCGGGGCGAGGTTCACCAGCACGCGGCGCGGCGGCAGCGCGAGGCCCATGGCGCTGAGCGCGGCGCGGACCCGCTCGCGCGCCTCGCCGACCGCCTTGTCGGGCAGGCCAACCACCAGGAAGGTGGGCAGGCCGGCAGAGATCTGCACCTGGACCTCGACCGGCACGGCCTCGATGCCGGCGAAGGCGAAGGACTGGATGCGGGCGATGGCGGGGATGGCGGTGCGCGCGTTCAGGGGCTGGGTCCGGATTTGTGGGCGGGGCCGACCCGTCTAGCGCGAGATCATGAAGAGTCCGGTAACGGGGGGCCGCCATACCGCCCATTACCGGCGTCGGCCAACAGGTCGACTGCTCGTTGCCCGGCAGCCAGATCGGCTGATGGACTGGACGCTGACCGGCATCGTGACCCTCAAGACGCCTGCGGCGACGACGCCAGCAGCCGTTGGATCGGATCCCACACGAACGCGGTCTGCATCACCGACTGCCCGGCGACCTTGATCGGCGCCTCGGCCGCCTGCGTGCCGCCCAACCGCTGGTAGAACCAGCGCGCCGGGTTGTCGCGCAGCACCCACAAATACAGCGACCGGCAGCCGGCCTCCGCCAAGTGCCCCGCCGCCGTGCGCAACAGGCGCCGGCCGACACCACGATCACGCCAGTCGTCCAGGACATACAGCGTCTCGACCTCGCCCTCACCCAGCCCGCGGCCGATGATCAGGCGGCCGCGCCCGCGTCCCGCGCTGGTAAAGCCGACAATGCGCGGTGGGCTGCCGAGCGGCACATCGGTGCCGGAGGCGACCGCGACGAACACGCCGCCCGGCCCGCGGATCGCCCCCTCGTAGTGCGCCGCCTGGCGGGCGACCGACATCCGCGCCAGGTAGTCGTCGGGCAGGATGCCGGGATAGGCGCTGCGCCAGGCCGCGACATGCACCGCGCCGATCGCCACGGCGTCCGTCGGCCTTGCCACCCGCAAGCTGATCATGCCGTCCGCTCCAGCACCGCGGCGAAGAACCCGTCGGTGCCGTGCTGGCGCGGGGTCAGCGTCAGCGTCTCGCCCGTGCAGGGCGGCCCCGCACTCGACGAGCCCACACTGGCCGATCCCACCTGGGGCGGGCCCACACTGGGCGACCCCACACTGGGCGACCCCGCACTGGGCGGGCCCACATCGGGCGGCCCCGCACTGGGCGACCCGGCACTGGGCGAAGCACCATGTGGCGCACCCCGGGGCCAGGCCCGGGCGAGCGGGACCAGCGCGAACGCGGCATGACGGCCGAGAAACGACTGCACCTGAGCCTCGTTCTCCTCCGGAAACAACGAACAGGTAGCGTAGACCAGACGGCCACCCTTGCGCACCAGGCCGGCCGCGTCATCCAGCAATTCCGCCTGGCGCACCACCAGCTCGGCCAGGTCGGTCTCGGTCAGCCGCGCGCGGGCGTCGGGGTTGCGCCGCCAGGTGCCGATGCCGGTGCACGGAGCATCCACCAGGACCCGGTCGAACCCGCCGGCGTGGCGCTTCAACCATCGGTCGCCGGGGCCGAGCAGGTGGCGTTCGATGTTGTGTGCGCCGGCGCGGCGGAAGCGGCGGACGGCGGCGTCCAACCGCGGCGCGGAGACGTCGCAGGCGGCGATGTGGCCGCGGTTGCCCATGGTCACCGCCAGCGCGAGCGTCTTGCCGCCCGCGCCGGCGCACAGGTCGGCGACTCGCATGCCCGGCCGCGCGTCGGTCAGCAGGGCCACGAGCTGGCTGCCCTCGTCCTGGATCTCCACCAGACCGGACTGGAACGCCGGGCCGGCGGTGACCGGACGGCGGCCGGGCAGCCGCAGACCCCAGGGCGAGAACGGCGTCGGCGTCGCCTCGAACCCCTCCGCGGCCAGCGCCGTCTGGACCTCCTCGCGGCTGGCCTTCAGCAAGTTGGCGCGCAGGTCGAGCGGCGCCGGGTCGAGCAGCGCGCCGAGCTCCGCGCCGAGCGCCGGGCCGAAGCGGGCGGCGAGGCGGGGCAGCACCCAGTCCGGCACCTCCAGCCGGACTGCGTCCGGCATCGCCGGATGGTCCAGCGTGTGTCCGGCGAGCGGGGCCAGCGAGGCCTGCTCGGCGGCGCTCAGCGGCGCGGCGGCGAATTTCCCGCCGGAGAAGGCCTGGGCGACGCCGGATGGGGTCCAGCCGTCGAACATAAGCGCGGCGGCGACCAGCGTGCGCGGCGTCGTACCATGGGGCGGCGGTCTGTGGGGCGCCGGTGTCCCGGGCGTCGGACTCCGGGGCGTCGGACTCCGGGGCGTCGGACTCCAGGGCGTCGGACTCCAGGGCGTCGGACTCCGGGGCGTCGGACTCCAGGGCGTCGGACTCCAGGGCGTCGGACTCTGGGCCGTCGTCCTCTGGGGCGTATGATCCGGGGGCGTGCCATCATCGACGCCGTTCGAGAGCCACCAGCCCAGCCGGCGGCGGGCGCGCAGCACCCTCCAGGCGCGCTCCGACACCGCGCGGCGGTCGCCGGCGCCGATGAAGCGGCGGGCGCGGAAGAAGTCGTTGGCCACCGCGTCGGCCGGGCGTTTGGGAGCGCCTTCGATCTCCGCCAGCAGCTCGATCGCAGCGGCGATGCGGGCCGCCGGCGTCACGCCAGAAGGTCGGGAAGAGCTGCCAAATCCGTGACTTCCGCCACGTTGCCGCGCAGGCCGTACTCGTCCGGCGCGCCGTCGCGATTGACCCGGATCACCCGGAAACCCAGCTCGTGGGCGCCGAACGCGTCCCATGGGTTGGATGACAGGAAGGCCATCTCGCGCGGCGCCAGATGAAAGCGCCGTCCCGCCAGGCGATAGACCCGCGGATCGGGCTTGAACACGCGCACCGACTCGACGCTCAGCACCGCGTCCAGCAGCGGCGCGATGCCGGCGGCGGTCACCGCGTCGTGCAGCATCTCCGGCTCGCCGTTCGACAGGATGGCGCAGGCGAGGCCCTTGGCCTTCAGCGCCCGCAGCATGTCCGGCACCTCCGGATACGCGTCCAGCCGGCGATAGGCGGCCAGGATGTCGGCCTTCAGCGCCGCGTCGGTGATGCCGTGCACCTCGGAGACCACCTCCAGCGCCTCCTGCGTCAGCCGCCAGAAGTCGCGGTGGTGCGCCGGGCCCACCATGGTGCGCACCCAGGCATACTCGACCTGCTTGGCACGCCAGTCGGCGCTGATCTGGCGCCAGTTGGGGCCGAGCCGGTCGGCGTGGCGCGCCATCGCGGCGTGGATGTCCAGCAGGGTGCCGTAGGCGTCGAAGATGACCGCGCGGATCCGGTGCATGGGCGAGCCTCAGTCCTGGCGGTAGTTCGGCGCTTCGCGGGTGATCGCGACGTCGTGCACGTGGCTCTCCCGCAGGCCGGCGAAGGTGACGCGGCGGAACCTGGCGTTCTCCTGAAGGTCGGCGATCGTCGCGCTGCCGGTGTAGCCCATGCCGGCTTTCAGCCCACCAACGAGCTGGTGCACCACGTCGCTGACCGGGCCTTTGTAGCCGACGCGGCCCTCCACCCCTTCGGGCACCAGCTTGAGCTGGTCCTTGATGTCCTGCTGGAAGTAGCGGTCGGCGGAACCGCGGGCCATCGCGCCGAGACTTCCCATCCCGCGATAGGATTTGTAGGAACGTCCTTGATAAAGAAACACTTCCCCCGGCGCCTCATCGGTGCCGGCGAGCAGGCTGCCGATCATCACCGCGTCCGCCCCGGCGGCGATCGCCTTGACGAGGTCGCCCGAGTTGCGCATGCCGCCGTCGGCGATTGCCGGCACGCCGCGCGACCGGCACGCGGCGGCGGTTTCCAGCACGGCGGTGAATTGCGGCAGGCCGACGCCGGCGACCACGCGCGTCGTGCAGATGCTGCCCGGGCCGATGCCGACCTTCACTGCGTCCGCCCCAGCCTCGATCAGCGCCAGCGCGCCCTCCGGCGTGGCGACGTTGCCGGCAATCACCTGCACCGCGTTCGACAACTTCTTGATGATGCTGACCGTGTCGAGCACACCTCGAGAATGGCCGTGCGCGGTGTCGACCACGATCACGTCGACCTCGGCGGCGACCAGGGCGCGGGCGCGGAGCTCGCCATCCGGCCCCACCCCGGTGGCGGCGGCGACGCGCAGCCGACCCAGCTCGTCCTTGTTGGCCAGCGGGTGCGCCTGCGCTTTGTCCATGTCCTTGACGGTGATCAGGCCGATGCAGCGATAGGCCTCGTCCACCACGAGCAGCCTCTCGATGCGGTGGCGGTGCAGCAGGCGGCGCGCCTCCTCCGGATCCACGCCGGCCGGCACGGTGACGAGGCCGTCGCGCGTCATCAGCTCGTAAACGCGGGAGGCAGGGTCGACGGCGAAGCGGACGTCGCGGTTGGTCAGGATGCCGACCAGCCGGCCGGTGTCGGGCTCCACCACCGGGATGCCGCTGATGTGGTGCTGCGCCTTCAGGGCGCGCACGTCGGCCAGGGTCTGGTCGGGATTGATGGTGATGGGGTTGATCACCATGCCCGATTCGAATTTCTTGACCTGGCGGACCTGGGTGGCCTGCTCCTCGGGCGACAGGTTCTTGTGGATCACGCCGATGCCGCCGAGCTGGGCCATGCCGATCGCCATGGCGCTTTCGGTGACTGTGTCCATTGCCGCGGAGACCAGCGGGATGTTCAGCGAGATCTCGCGGGTCAGCTTGGTCCGCGTTTGGGCGGCGGACGGCAGGATCTGCGAGTAGCCGGGAACCAGCAGGACGTCATCGAAGGCCAGCGCCTCCTCGATTCGCAAGGCGACCTGGGAGGAGACGTCGCTGGGGATGTCGAACGCCATGGGCGGGGTGGACCTTTCCCTGACCTTGGCGGCCCCACATACGGGCATGCGGGCGGTTCCGCAAGCTGCGCGGATGTGGCAACCGCCGTTCGGTGCTAGCATGGCTCCGCGCAGAACAGTCCGCGCGAGACAAAGGGAGCGGTGCGATGACCGAACGCAGGCCGGTGCTGGCTGTGACGATGGGCGATCCCGCCGGGATCGGGCCGGAGATCGCGGTGCGCGCGCTGCTGGACGCGGAGGTCCGTGCTGCCTCGCGCTGCTTCCTGATCGGCGACGCGCGCGTGTTCGAGCGGGCGCTGGCGGTGTGCGGGCTGGCGGGTGGCAGGGACGCGGCGCGGCTGAACCAGGTGGCGGGGCCGGAGGCGCTGGCCGATCAGGCGGGCGTGATTGATGTGATCCACCAGGAGACCGCCGATCCCGCGGTGCTGCGCATGGGCGAGGTGCAGGCGCTGGGTGGGGAGGCGGCGTTCGCTTCCATCAAGGCCGCGATCGCGCTGGCGATGGCGGGGCGGATCGATGGGGTGGCGACCACGCCGATCAACAAGGAGTCGCTCAAGGCGGCGAAGATCCCGTTCATTGGGCATACCGAGATGTTCGCCGAGTTCACCGGTGCCGCCGAAGAGATGACCATGTTCACCATCTCAGGGCTGAAAATCTTCTTCCTCACCCGGCACCTGTCGCTGATCGAAGCGTGCCGGCAGATCACCCGGGAACGGGTGGCGAAGGGCATCGACAAATGCGTCAAGGCGCTGGGGCAGTTGGGTATTCCGCAGCCGCATCTGGCGGTGGCGGCGCTGAATCCGCACGGCGGTGAGGACGGGCTGTTCGGGCGGGAAGAGATCGAGGCGATCAAGCCGGCGATCGCCGCGGCGCGGGCGCGCGGGATGACGGTGAGCGGGCCGGTGCCGGCGGACAGCGTGTTCCACATGGCGCGGATCGGGCGGTATGACGCGGTGCTGTCGCTGTATCACGACCAGGGGCACATCGCGGCGAAGATGATGGATTTCGAGAAGACCGTCAGCGTAACGTTGGGGTTGCCGATTTTGCGCACGAGCGTGGATCACGGCACGGCGTTCGATATCGCCGGAACCGGCAAGGCGAGCGCCGTCAGCATGATCGAGGCGATCAAGGTGGCCGCGGAGTATGCGGTGCGCGGGGTGAAGCTGGGGGAGACGGCGCAGGCGGCGGAGTAGGACGGCGGCTGGTAGGCTGCTGCAAGAAGATGGTGCCAACCCGGCTCTCATGAGAAGGCAGTAGATGGTGCCGCCTGCGCCTGCCACGAAGGCTTCCAGCAGTCGTCCCGCGCGCAGAAGGGGCAAAGCGGCCAGTGGGCGGCCCATTCTAATCGCCGTGAACGACGTACGGCTGCGCAACCGGCTGGTTGCTCAATAGGAAGTCGATGGAGAGTTTGCGCCAGTCGCGTCTGGAAGCACCGCTGATGCCGCAGAGAAGTTTGCGGCTCAAAATAGACGTTACGGTGCAGTACTATTGGATGCCGCACTACCGGATGGCAGTGTCATTGATTTCTGTATCAGCTTGCGCCTAGCCGGCGCGGTGATGCCCATCATCATGTTCGGGCCGCGTACCGAGGCAAAGATGGTTCGCGCGCTTGACTCAGGCGCCAACGACTACATGGTGAGCCCATTCCCACTGAGCGAACTGCTCGCACGGTTGCGCGCTCAGGCTCGGATGTATGAGTTGATCACACCGCGACGTGCCCCCACCAAAAGGCAATTGCTTCGCCAGTTGGATGTGGTCGAAGCCGCATTGCATAGGATCGAACCTTGCCTATCCGGTTGACACAGACGACCACTATTGGTGGTGGACTGCCACCCATCTCTAGAGATTCCTCACACCAGATGTTGCGGCTGTGTGCGACAACCGGATAGGCAAGGATCGAACCTCACCACGGAGGGATTGGCCACAATAATCCACCGGATCAACCGTCCCCTATCAGCCCATTGACAGTTGTCGAACATCAACGCGCGATCAAAGCGGTAGACAACCTTCGGACCGAGTTGAAGACCCGCTCTTCGGACCGTTCCCGCGTGATGGAAGCAGGATCAACGTTCGCGGGGGTGATGGGAAAGACGGGCTTCTGGCTGAAGAAGCGCGCTGATATAGCCGGTGATCAGTTCGCAAAAAACGTCGTCCGGGCCGCCGGCACTGCGACGGCGCTGGTTCTTACGGGCGCCTTTGTGCGCTTGGTCAGTGACGCTCACAATCAAATCGACAATCTCATACGGATGGTCGGAGAGTGGCTTGGCGTTGGGTAGAATGATCCCGCGCAGGTCCTTTTGATGCCCTACCCCATCGACGGGAACTGCCAACAACGAGTGGGCACGTACAGAGCAAGATGTCGATTGGGCTTGCGTTGCCACCCGCGGCATCCTAGCTATCTAGCCAGATAGCTAGGAACGCAACCATGCAAGTTTCCACCCTGGAGGCGAAGAACCACCTCAGCGCCCTGCTGGCGGAAGTCGCCAAGGGCACCGAGGTCATCATCACCAAACGCGGTACACCGGTCGCCCGGCTGACGCCGATCGAGCCGGCGTTCGATCGCGACAAGGCGCGCCGGGCCGCGGACGGGCTGCGCAAGATCAGCCGCGAGGTGACGTTGGGTGGCCTCAAGATCAAGGATTTGGTGAACGAAGGCCGATCGTGAGCTTCGTGCTCGACAACTCGGTGGCGATGGCCTGGTGTTTCCACGATGAACAGACGCCTCCGGTCATGGAACTGCTCGACCGCGTCACGGAGACTGGCGGCACCGCGCCGACGCTCTGGCCGCTGGAGGCGCTGAATGGTTTGTACGTCGCCGAGCGTCGCCGCCGGATCACCCGCGCCCAGCGCGAGCAGATGGCCGGCTTCCTCCGCGACCTTCCGGTGCGACTGGACGAAGGTGCCGCAGATCGCGCATGGACCTCGCTCGCCGCGCTCGCCGACCGATTCACGCTGAGCCTCTACGACGCGGCGTATTTGGAGTTGGCGCAGCGCCGTAACCTGCCTCTGGCGACGCGCGATGCGGCATTAACGCGTGCGGCACAGGCCGTGTCGGTCGAGGTGCTCGGCCATTGAAGCCGGTTTCAGCCTGGGCTGCTGGTAGTGTCACATTGTCGGAGCCAGAATAGCATCCGGCCCGCAAGCCCACGAGGCCCCCATGGACTCCACCATCGACGTGACGATCCCGGTCGAACCGGACGCGGCCGCAGCGCTGGCGGATGCCCGTAACCGTGCGGCGATTGGCCGTCTGGTCAGCCGTATCCTGCGTCCCCGTTCTGGCCCGAGTGCGCTCGCCCGCGCCATCGCGGAGATGAAGGCCGATGCGCGCTCTGAGGTGGACCCCGGAAACTGGACAGGTAGCTAAGGCGACGCCCAAAATCTAC
>PLXO01000183.1 GCA_003151425.1 Acetobacteraceae bacterium | reverse complement strand
GAAGTCTCCGGACGGACTCTTAGCGCTCCGTGATGCTGCCAAGAAGTCGGAGCTCCCCGTCAAGCAGGAACTCATTGCAGCAGCCACGCTCGCGAGCGGACTTGGCGGCCAACGGCTGAGTATCGACAGCTTTGCACGGCAATTTAATCTAACTCAGCGCGCCAAAGATGCGGTCGTTCGTGAACTTAAGAACCCTCGCTCGGCACAAGAGATTTTTGAGTTTGATCTCACGGAATTCAAGAACCTTATCGCCTATAAATCTGTGGAACTGAGCAATGGTGCTTTGTTAACGGCAGAATCCTCAGAGTTTGAGGATGTCTTCCGCAAGAGAGTCGTTGATGACGCGAAGGACGTAGTGGAGTTTTCGACCCAGGGCAGGATCGTAAATGAAAAACTCAAAACGGCTCGGTGAATCACTTGAAGACCTCTATCGCAAACGGTACGAGGCTCTGAAGATCACGGCTATAGCGCTTCAGGCGCACGTGTCAGTATATTTCACAGGTGTATCTCGCATTGATCGCATCACCGCGCGGGCTAAAGACGTCAAGAGCTTTCTAGATAAGGCGGCGAAGAAGGAGAAGGGCAAGTCGAAATACGGCGACCCTCTCAACCAGATACAGGACCAACTTGGCGTCCGTGTTGTTACTTTTTTCCGATCTGATGTGGATCGTGTGGACGATATCGTGAAGAAATATTTCAGATGGATCGAGCATAAGGACCATGTGCCGGAGTCCGAATGGGAGTTGGCTACTTTGGCCGCCATTATGTACTTGTGTTGCCGACAGATGTAATGCAAGACGGCACGGATCCAAATATGATACCGCGTTTTTTTGAACTCTAGATAAAAACACTGTTTCAACACGCGTGGTCAGAGGCCGAACATGATCTAGGATACAAACCGGGCGAAGAACCGCTGACACCAGACCAGAAGCGGAAACTGGCGTTCACCTCTGCTCAGGCTTGGGGAGCGGACCATATTTTCGACGATCTCTTCCATGAGCGGTACGGGTAGGTGTTCATTACCAAATCTCGATTTGGGGACCCACATGCACGGCGTCGCCTCGGAGCAGCTATGGCGAACGACCGCTGCGGGTCACGAAGTGCCAAAGGTTGAACACTGGCGAACGCCCGCTTCGGGTCGGGAGCGGGAATTGCTTTGCCTGCCGATTGTGGCGGAGCCACGCTTGTCGTGCTGGCCGGCTCCTCGCGCGATGGGCCGGGCTGACCCTCAGAACGAACGGCTCCGCCGCGTCGATCATCTTGGGCGCCCAAAACGAGATGTCGAACGCCCGTTGGGAAGGACACCCCACTTGCAGCGGCAGGCAAGCATGGCTGCTATCATCATGCTAAACCGACAGGACGACAATCGATGAGCGCCACGTCACCCACGGACCCGCTGCTGCAGCCCTTCCAGCTTCGCCATCTGACGCTGCGCAACCGGCTGATGAGCACCTCGCACGAGCCGAACTACGGCGAGCACGGCATGCCGACGGACCGCTACCGCCTCTACCACGTCGAAAAAGCCAAGGGCGGCATCGCCCTGACGATGACCGCCGGCTCCGCGGTGGTCTCCCCGGACTCCCCGCCCGTGTTCGGCAACCTGCTCGCCTACAAGGACGAGATCGTGCCGTGGCTGCGCCGCCTGGCCGACGACTGCCATACGCACGGCGCCGCGGTCATGATCCAGATCACCCATCTCGGCCGCCGGACGGTGTGGAACAAGGCCGACTGGCTGCCGGTGCTGGCGCCGTCGCCGGTGCGCGAGGCGGCGCATCGGGCGTTCCCGAAGGCGCTGGAAGACTGGGACATCGCGCGTATCGTTGCCGATTACGCGACGGCCGCGGCGCGGATGGAGGCGGCTGGGCTGGACGGGATCGAGCTCGACGCCTACGGGCACCTGCCCGACCAGTTCTGGTCGCCCGCCACCAACCAGCGCGACGACGAATACGGCGGCAGCCTCGACAACCGGCTGCGTTTCATCCGCCGGGTGCTGGATGCCATTCGCGCGGCGACCGATCCGCGCTTCATCGTCGGCGTGCGCCTGGTGGCCGATGAGGACTGGGAGATTGGCCTAACGCGCGCGGAGGGCATTGAGATCGCCCGGCGCCTGGTGGCAACCGGGCAGGTGGATTTCCTCAACGTGATCCGCGGCCATCTGGACACCGATGCAGCGCTGACCAGGGTGATCCCGATCATGGGCATGCGCGCCGCGCCGCATCTGGACTTTGCCGGCGAGGTGCGCGCGGCGACGCGTTTCCCGGTGTTCCACGCGGCGCGCATTCAGGACGTCGCAACGGCGCGGCACGCGATCGTCGCCGGAAAACTCGACATGGTCGGCATGACCCGCGCCCACATCGCCGAGCCGCACATCGTGCGCTTGCTGACCGAGGGGCGCGAAGCAGAAATCCGGCCCTGCGTCGGCGCCACCTACTGCCTCGATCGTATCTATGAAGGCAACGACGCGCTGTGCGTCCACAACCCCGCGACGGGACGCGAGGCGACGATGCCACACCACATCGCGCGCACGGCGGGCAAGCCGCGCAAGATCGTCGTGGTGGGCGCCGGGCCGGGCGGGCTGGAGGCGGCACGCGTCGCCGCTTCGCGCGGCCACGAGGTCGTGCTGTTCGAGGCGGCAGCGCAACCCGGCGGGCAGATCCTGCTCGCCTGCCGCCTGGCGCGGCGCAAGGAGCTGATCGGCATCGTCGACTGGCGCATGCAGCGGTTGGAGGGTGCCGGCGTGCGACCGCGGTTCTCGGTCTATGCCGGCGAGGCCGACGTGCTGGCCGAGGCACCGGACGTGGTGATCCTGGCAACCGGCGGCGTGCCGAATACCGCGGTGTTGGCCGCGGGCAACGACCTGGTGGTCTCCACATGGGACATCCTGTCCGGCACCGTGGCGCCGGCCGCGCGCGTGCTGGTGTTCGACGACAACGGCGGGCATCAGGCGATGCAGACCGCGGAGCTGCTCGCCGATTCCGGCAGCACGGTGGAAATCGTTTCTCCGGAGCGGTATTTCGCTCCCGAAATGGGTGGGATGAACCACACGCTGTACGCCGCCGCGTTCCATCGTCGTGGCGCGCGCATCACCATCAACGCGCGCCTGCTGTCGGTGCGGCGCGAGGGCAACGCACTGCGGGCGGAGGTCGGTTCCGATCACGGCCCGGAACGATTTTTCCGGGTTGTCGATCAGGTGGTGGTGGAGCACGGCACGCTGCCGCCGACCGAGCTGTATGACGTCCTGCGCCCGCTCTCGCGCAACCTGGGCGAGGTCGATCACGCGGCGCTGCTGGCCGGCCGGCGGCAGGAAGTGGTGCGCAATCCGGCCGGGCAGTTTCAGTTGTTCCGCATCGGTGACGCGGTCGCCAGCCGCAACATCCATGCCGCGATCTATGATGCGTTGCGGCTGGTCAAGGACTTGTAGCGACCTCCGAGGCCTAATACCAGCGGCCCTAAGTGTTGACCCGCCCGCGCTGCGCACACGGCATGCCGGCCCCCGGGTTAAGCCCGAGGACAGGCTCCGGCCGGTATCCACGCTTTGGATAGCGCCTGCGTCATGCGAGGTTCTATGATCTCTCGTCCATGACGACTCTGCTGCATGCGACAAGAAAGCAAGAGTAACCACGAAGACGCGAAGACCACGAAGCAGGCAATGAATGCGCTTTGCGCGTGGCGTTATCGATTTCCCGCTTCGTGGACTTCGTGGCTTCGTGGTGCATCTTTCCTGCGTCCTTCGCTCAAGCGACACCGAGGCCGACGCAGCCTTGCGGCTTGACCTTGCGCACCACCGAGGCGGGGAAGCGCGCGAGTTTCTCGGCAGGGCGCATCGGGCGGCGCACCAGCTCGCCGCCGCAGTTCGGGCAGCGTCCGCCCAGCACGCCGTCGGCGCAGGCCGCGCAGAAGGTGCATTCGAACGAGCAGATACGCGCCTCGGCGCTGTCGGGTGGCAGGTCGCGGTCGCAGCACTCGCAGCCGGGACGCAGTTCCAGCATCAGGCGTGTCCCCTCTCGCGCATCAGGCGCCTGCCCTTGCCTCGCGCCACAGCCCCAGCTTTTCCTGCACCGGGCGGTCGGAGAAGCTGAACAGCACGGCCTCGCCGTCCGGGCGGTGGCGATGCGTGTGCCAGCTCGGCACGACGAACACATCGCGGGGCTTCCATCGGAATACGGTGTCGCCGACGATCGTTTCTCCGGTGCCTTCCACCGCGACGAACACCGTGCCGTCGGTGCATCGATAGGATGCCGTATCGAACCCCGCCGGCAGCACCTGCATGCAGGCGCCGATCGTCGGCATGGCGTGATCGCCGGTCGCCGGGTTGACGTAACGCAGCTTGTGGCCGTGGCACGGGTCGGGATCGCCGTTGCGCGCCAGCGTCGTCAGTGCCTCGCGCGTGCGGGCGTAGGGGTAGGCGAACACCGGCGAGCTCAGCACCGTCGGCTTCCAATCCACCGGCAGCATGTTGGCCCCGTATCGCGCCAGGCTGTCGCCTTGCGGGCGCGCCTCGGTCTGGCTCTCCGCGTTGGCGGGCTCGGCGAAGCTGACGTCCAGCAGGCGGATGATCGGGATGTCCAGCCCGTCAAGCCACACCACCGGGGCGTCCGCCTCGTTGCCGTGGTCGTGCCAGGTCCAGCTTGGGGTGATGATGAAATCGCCGGGTTCCATCAACGCCCGCTCGCCTTCCACCGCGGTGTAGGCGCCGCTGCCCTCGATGACGAAGCGCAAGGCCGACTGGGCGTGGCGGTGCGCCGGCGCGACCTCGCCGGGCAGGATGAGCTGGAGGCCGGCGAACAGCGCGTGGGTCACCGAGGTGTGTCCCTGCAGGCCGGGGTTCTCCAGGATCAGCACGCGGCGCTCGGCCTCCTTCGCGGTGATCAGGCGGCCGGCCTGCATCAGGTAGGGGCGGACGACGTTGTCGTAGTCCCACAGCACCGGGACTGCCGGCGTGGTGGGCGCGCGGGTGACCAGCGTGTGCAGGCGCTCCCACAGCGGGGCGAGGCTGTGCGGGCCGAGCTGATCGTAGAAGTGCTGGCGGTCGGCGGCGATGCTGTCGTTCATCGGGTGCGTACCTCCGGCGGGCCTGGGACGCGGACCCATCGGCGCGAGGTTAGAGCGGTGTGGCGCAAAAGACACCCCCTTCGCTGTGACGGCAGGGCAATCGAGTGAACGAAGCAAGGCCGGGGCTTTGCCCCGGACCTTGCTTCGTTCGCCCGATTGCCCTGCCGTCACGGCCGGCCGGCGTGGCCAACTACTTCCGCGGCAGGTTCAGCGCCTGGGTCAGATCGCCCATCGGCCGGCTGCCGTGCGCCTTCAGAGCATCGTCGCGCAGTTTCAGACCGGCCAGTTCCGGCAGGCCGAACCGCTCGGTGATGAGGCGCAGGATCGAGTCGGTGTCATACTGCGTGTGGTCCACGATGCCGCGCTTCGCAAACGGCGAGATGATGAAAGTGGGGATGCGTGACCCAGGCCCCCAGCGGTCGCCCTTCGGTGGCGCGACGTGATCCCACCAGCCGCCATTCTCATCATAGGTGATCACCACCAGCATATGCGCCCATTGCGGACTCTTCTCGAGATGCGCGACCACGTCGGCGAGATGCTGATCGCCCGACAGGATGTCGGTGTAGCCGGCATGTTCGTTCAGGTTGCCCTGCGGCTTGTAGAACGTGACCGGCGCCAGCGTGCCGGCATCGATCGCCTTGATGAACGCGTCGCCGTTCATGCCGCCATCCAGCAGATGGTCGGCGCGCGCCTTGGTGCCCGGCGCGTAGGCTGCGAAGTAGTTATACGGCTGATGGTGGAACTGAAAGTTCGGCACGGCGCTGCCGCCCTTGCCGTCCAGCGCGGCCTGCCATGCCCCGGCATACCATGCCCAGCCGATACCCTTGGCGGACAGCAGGTCACCGATCGTCTGCTCGGCCTGCGGCGGCAGTGTGTTCGGCTTGCCGGGATCGGCCATGGCCGGATCGCCGCCTGGCGCTGGCTTGTTGTCGCTGGGTTGGTACGGCGGCTGCATCGTGTTGACCGCGTAGAAGTCGGGCGTGATGTTGCCGTCGGCAACAAATTTCGGCACCCCGTCGAGCGCGGATTTCGGCGAATTCGCTGCCACCGTCAGCGTCACGCCGTCTTTGTCCACCACGCTGATCGACGGCTTCGACGGGCTCTTGTCCGCGTCGGGATAGACCGGCGCGCAGGCGCAGGCCAGATACATGTGATTCAGGAACGAGCCGCCGAACGCGCCCATGAAAAAACTGTCGGCCAGCACGTATTTCTTCGCGATCGCCCACATCGGCAGCTTGTGGCCGTCGTAGTGGCCCATCACCAGCCCACCGGAGTCGGCCCAGGCGACGAAACGGTCATTGCGGCCGCCATTGATCTGCATCTGGTTCTGATAGAACCGGTGCCACAGATCGTGCGTGGTGACGGCCAGCCCGGCATTGAACCCCTTCGCGTCGTCGACCGCGAACGGGCGGTTGGCGAGGTGCTCGGTCTGTGCCTGGGTGACCACCGGCGTGACGCCCTTCGCGGTCAACCCACCCCACACCGGGGGCAGCTCCTTGAGCGTCTTGCCGTCGCGATCGACCTGAGCGGTGTGCTTCGCAGCGTGCAGCCCGTTGGCGCCGGGAAAATAGCCGTACAGATTGTCGAAGCTGCGATTTTCCGCGTAGATGAAAACGATCGTCTGGAGGGTGTCGATGCCGGCGGGCGGCTTCGTCTGGGCGAAAGCCGGTGCGATCGCACCGGGCCCTATCAGCCAAGACCCCGAGGCCACGGCGGCCAGCAGCAGACTCCGTTTCAACATGAGATCTCCCGGGTTGGTGTGCGCTTGTGGGGTAGCATCGCGCCTTTCGTCGGGGACCCAGGTTGAATCGGCAGCGTAAGTTTAATTATTGTTGCAGTCCGGCCGGGCGCGGGCCGAGGCATTCTGAACCGCACCCGGCACTGCTAGAAATCGCGGCATGCGGTCGGCTCCCTTTCCCCTTGTGCTCGGCGTATTGCTCGTCGCTGCCGCTGCCGCTGCTCCGGCCCCCGCGCCGTCGCGGACGGAGGTCTATCGCCAGGTGCGCGAGATGACCGAGCTGGGTCGGCGCATCTTCTTCGACCCGGCACTGTCGGCCTCCGGCAGGATGTCCTGCGCCGACTGCCATGACCCGGCCCACGCGTTCGGACCGCCCAGCGCCCTGTCCGTGCCGCTCGGCGGGCCCAACCTGGACCAACCCGGGCATCGCGCCGTGCCCTCGTTGAAGTATCTCCAGGCGGCGCCGCAGTTCACCGAACACTTCTTCGATTCGGACGACGAAGGCGACGAAAGCATCGACAACGGCCCGACCGGCGGCCTGACCTGGGACGGACGGGTGGACCGAGGCAGCACCCAGGCGCGCCTGCCGCTGCTGGCGCCGTTCGAGATGGCCAATCCCTCGGCGTCCGCCGTGGTCGCCAAGGTCCGCGCCGCCGCCTATGCGCCGCAACTGCGCCGCACGTTCGGCGCCAACATCTTTGCCGACCCGGCGAAGGCCTTCACCGCCATCCTCAAGGCGCTCGAAGTATTCGAGCAGGACCCGCCGACATTTTATCCGTACAACAGCAGATACGATGCCTACCTGGCCGGCCAGGCACCGCTGAGCGCGCAGGAAGAACGCGGCCTCGAGGCGTTCAACGACCCGAAGCGGGGCAACTGCGAGCACTGCCATATCAGCCATCGCGGCCTGGACGGCACACCGCCGCAATTCACCGACTACGGCCTTGTCGCCGTCGGCGCGCCACGCAACCCGGCCATCCCGGCCAACGCCGATCCAAACTTCCACGACCTTGGTGTGTGCGGGCCGGACCGGACCGATCTCGCCAGCCACCCGGAGTACTGCGGGCTGTTCATGACCCCAACCCTGCGCAACGTCGCCACGCGGCAGGTGTTCTTTCACAATGGCCGGTTTCATACGCTGCGCGATGCGGTGGCGTTCTATGCCACCCGCGATACCGATCCGGAGCGCTGGTATCCGCGCAACCCGGACGGCAGCGTGCACAAGTTCGACGACCTGCCTTCGCGGTATGTGGGCAATCTCAATGTCGAACCGCCGTTCGACCGCCACCAAGGGGAGCCGCCCGCGCTCACCGACCAGGAGATCGACGATATCGTGGCTTTCCTGGGCACGCTGACCGACGGATATCATCCCACCCGTCATAACGAATGACCGTTGGTATGATATCCGTCGGCCAGGTAGCCTGGCGCCGACGGCGGGTCCGGCCTTACCCGATCCCTTCCCGCCCCATGTCCAGGAACTTCTCCCGCCGGTGCGCGCGCAGGACCGCGCCGTCCAGGTCGAGAAGCGGGGTCAGCGCCTCGGCCACCGCAGTGCCGACCGCGGCGATCGCGGCCTCGGGGTCGCGCTGTGCCCCGCCCAATGGTTCCGGGATCACCGTGTCGATCAGGCGCATCCGCTTCAGGTCGTCGGCGGTGAGCCGCAGTGCCTCGGCCGCCGTCGCCGCCGCCGCGGCCTCGCGCCACAGGATCGAGGCGCAGCCTTCGGGGGAAATCACCGTATAGATCGCGTGCTCCAGCATCAGCACCCGGTCCCCGGCGCCGAGGGCGATGGCCCCGCCGGATCCGCCCTCGCCGATGATGGTGGCGATGACCGGCACCGGCGCTTCCAGGCAGGCCTCGATGGAGCGCGCGATCGCTTCGGCCTGGCCGCGCTCCTCGGCGTCGATCCCCGGGTAGGCGCCGGGGGTGTCGACGAAGGTCAGCAGCGGCAGGCCGAAGCGGCCGGCCAGGTCGATCAGGCGGCGGGCCTTGCGGTAGCCCTCGGGGCGCGCCATGCCGAAATTGTGTTTTACGCGGGCGTCGGTGTCGGCGCCTTTTTCGGTGGCCAGGACGACCACCGAGCGGCCGCGAAACCGGCCCATGCCGCCGATGATTGCGGCGTCGTCGGCGAACGCGCGGTCGCCGGCCAGCGGGGTGAACTCGGTGATCAGCGCGGCGATGTAGGACAGCGCCTTGGGGCGGTCGGGATGCCGCGCCACCTGGGTCTTCTGCCAGGCGGTCAGCTTGGCGTAGGTGAGGCGGAGCTGGCGGTCGGCCTTGTCGGTCAGGCGCGACACTTCCTCGGCGATGTTGATGCCGTCGGGGTCCGACATGCGCCGGAGCTCCTCGATCTTGCCTTCCAGCTCGGCGATCGGCTTTTCGAAGTCGAGGAAATGGCGCATGGGGGGGCGGCTTTACCACACTGGGCGACGGGGGGAAGGGCGCGGGCTGGGGCGAGGCTGCGGCCCGGCCCGGTGGGGGCGGCACCCTCTCGGGGCCTTGCGCGCGGCACGCCCTCACCGGCGCCGCTGCGCGCCGCGACCTCGCCTGCCAGCTTGCGTGGTGGAAAATGCTGGGCGCGCCGCCTACGGAGTCAGGCCAGCACCTCGGTCTGCCGCTCGATCTTGCCGGGATCGAGGTCCATCCCCAGCCCCGGCTGGCCGGGCGGCCGCAGCATCCCGCCCTGCGGCACCACCGGGTGCGCCAGGAAGTGCTGGTTGATGCTGTTCCACTTCACCAGGTACTCCTGCAGCGGCGTCAGCAGGGGCGATTGCGCCAGCGAGAAATGCAGGTTGACCGGCGTCGAGTGGCCGTGCGGGATCACCATCAGGTCGTGCACCGAGGCATAGGCGGCGATCTTCAATGTCTCGCTCAGCCCGCCGGCCCAGTAGATGTCGGGCTGCAGGATATCCAGCGCGCCGGCCTCGATGAACCGCTTGAAGCCCCAGCGCGTGTACTCGTGCTCGGCGCCGGACAACGGAATCCGCGTGCCCTGCTTGACCCGGCAATAGCTGTCGATGCGGTCGGGCATCACGCATTCCTCCAGCCAGCGCGGGCGGTATTCCGCGATGCGCTCGGCCAGCTCGATCGCATAGATCGGGTCGAAGGACTGCCAGCAATCCAGCATGATGTCGGCGTCCTCGCCGAGCGTCTCGCGCAACGTGCGGACCAGGGCGACGTTGTCGCGCATGCCCGCTGTCCCGCTCATCGGCCCATGGCGGAAGAACCATTTCTGCGCCCGGTAGCCGAGCGCCTGGTACTCCGCGGCGCGCGCCCGGACGCGGCCGAGATCGCGCACGGCGAAGCCCAGCATCGATGCGTAGCAGGGCACCTGGTCGCGCGTCGGGCCGCCGATCAGCCGATACACCGGCTGATTGAGCCAGCGCCCCTTGAGATCCCACAGCGCGCAATCGACGGCGCTGATCGCCAGCATCGCGTCGCCCTGCCTGCCGTGCACCATGATGCGGTGCATCTGATCCCACAGCTTCTCGTGCGCGATCGGGTCCTGGCCGAGCAGGATCGGCCGCAGCCGTTTGGCAACGAAGCCCGCCACCAGCTCCGGCAGCGGGCCGGCAATGCCGATGATGCCGGCGTCGGTTTCGATGCGGGTGAAGTATTGCACCAGGCTGAAATGTCCGGGATCGATCTGAACGCCGCCCTCGAAATCATTGCGCAGGCGGTATTCCGGATAGATATCGATCGGACGCACTAGCCGATCCTCCCAGAACGGGCCGTCGGTCTGCATCGTTCCGCTTACTTCAAGGACACGGACGGCGGTGATCCGCATGTGGCGCTCCTCCCCGGGGGTTTGATCCTGATCCTGTGCCATGTTTCGCGGAGATGGGGCTGTATGCCAAGGGGTAGCGGCAATTCTCGTTTTGGCCCATCTGGTTGCCACATCGTCATGGCCGGGCTCATATGAGGGTCTTCGTCAAGTGCTCATTTGGAGGACCCTGCGATTTTTTTGCTGGCATATCAGCTGGCACATCAAGTGTCCTTAAGCGGCACCGCGGAGCCCCGTCGGTTGTGGGTATCCGGGTCAAGTCCCGTAGCCCGCTTGCGGGTGCGCGTAGCGCAGGACTTGATGCGGATACCCACAACCGACACAATCGAAGTGGCCGCGTGGCATCGATCAGCCAATCCGTGACTATCGGGGCGCCGAGCCCCGCCTCGCCGATCCAGCCGTATGCGCCTGGTCCTGACCCTGTCCTGGCTGCGGCACGGAGGCCACAGATCCTCATATCCGGTCGCCGTCGGAACGGCTGCACCATCATCCCCGTACTCGGGGCATCGGGCCTGGCGAGCGAGAGCCAATCTTGTAAACCGGCATATTGCAGCCATCCGGCCATGCGGTCTCGCGCCCTGGGCTCCGGCGGGGCTGATCAGGGCCGGCCGAACCTCGTGATTGGGTTGAAGCGTTTCATGCGCGGTGTCTCCTTGACGTCACGCAGCCTTCAGCCTGGCACCGTCGGGCAGCACGCCCTGGGTGACGAAGCGCCACAGCGCGACCAAAAGCTTCCGCGCCAGAGCGGCGGCGGCGATCCGCTTGACCCGCCCTTTGGCGTTGCCCACCTTGGCGCGAAACCACGCGCTGAGTGCGCTGCCAGGCTGATGGCGCAACCTTGCCTATCCGGTTGACACAGACGACCACTATTGGTGGTGGACTGCCACCCATCTCTAGAGATTCCTCACACCAGATGTTGCGGCTGTGTGCGACAACCGGATAGGCAAGGGCGCAACCACAGCCAGGCGGCTTCGATCATCAGTTTGCGCAGACGGGGACGGCCGGCTTTGCCAATCCCCTGTTCATGCTGGATGCTGCCGCTGCGCCACGGTGTCGGCGCCAGGCCGACAAACGCCGCGACTTGGCGCGGTTGCCGAACGAGCGGCAGAAGCACTCCACCCCCAGCCCACCGGCGATCTCCGGCCCGATACCGCGCAGCGTCAGCAGCAACGCGATCGGCGACACGGGATCCTCCACCGCCTCGGCCAGCAGCGCATCCCGCCCGGCCTCCACTTGCTTGATCTGGCGCAGCAACAGCTCCAGCCGGTCCAGCATGCGCGTGATGTCACCCTTCAGCTTCGACGGCAGCGGCCGGTCGTCGCCGGTGCGCAGCTCCGCCAGGCGCGCGTTGCGGTCATGCTTCAGCGGCTCGTAGTCGGTGATCCCCTGGTTGACCAGCAGGCCGTTGATCCGATTGGTCAGCGCGGTGCGTTCTTCCATCAACCGCTCGCGCTCGCGGCCGATGCGCCGGCGGTCTTCTTCTTCAGGTGTCGGCGGCACCACCATCGAGCACACCCGTGGTTCGCGGCGGCGCCAGGCGGCCAACGTGCGCAACAGGGTCTCGCCGTCGATCCCATCACTCTTTGCCCGCCGCTTGCGCCGAGGGGCGGCGATCGAGGCGGCGTCCACCACGTGGCTTTCAATCGCTTGCGCGCACAGCCAGCGATGCAGCCAGAACCCATCCAGGCCAGCTTCGTAGATCGTGACGATGCGCACGGGCTTGCCAGCCACACGCTCGGCTTTGGCGCGATACCGGGCGAACAACTCCGTCACTCTGCCGGTATTCCCGGCTTTGATGCTGTGGCGGGACATCCGCTCCTCGCCCGGAAGACGGATCGTCAGCACCCAGTTCGACTGGCTCAGTTCAAACGAGACGAGGATCGCGCTATCGTCGTCGCGGATGGCGGTCGTCGCGGGGGCGGCTTCGGCTGTTATGGACATTGGTTGCTTCCCTTGCAGTGTGGATCAGCAACGCATCCTGACTCCGCAGGCGATCGCCATCCACGCCCCTACATGGAATCTTGTTCCGGCCATCCGTCGCGGCACCGTGCTGCGGGGATGGCCGGAACAAGTCCGGCCATGACGTTGACAGTCAGTCATGGCGTTGAGAGTCAGTACGGCCCGACCAACATGAGGACTGCTGAAGGGGCAGCCAGCGGCGCCGGCATGTCTGTGAGTGGCGTTCGATGCGGTATGCTGCACAACTCATCTCTGAAGGGGAAACAGCTCACATGTGGCAGAAACGACGGATCGGCAGAACCAACCTGGAGGTCAGCGCGCTGGGCCTCGGAACCGCGACCATGGGCGGCACCCGCGTCAAGGTGACGCAGGCCGAGGCCGAGGCGCTGGTGCGTGCCGCCTGGGATGGTGGGGTGCGCTACGTCGATACGGCGCCGTACTACGGGGTCGGCGCGGCCGAACGTCGTGTCGGCGATGCGTTGCGCGACCAGCCGCGCGACGCGTGGGTGCTGTCGACCAAGGTCGGCCGTCTGCTGCATCCACGCCGACTGCTGGGTGAGGCGACCGATGGTCGCATGGCGACGCTGCCGTTCGAAGCGGTCTACGACTACAGCTACGATGGCATCATGCGTTCGGTGGAGGACAGCTATCAGCGCCTCGGGCTCGCCAAGATCGACATCCTGTTCGTGCACGATATCGGCACCTACCAGCACGGCCCCGAAACGCACGCCGTTCATATGCGAACGCTGAAGGACGGCGGTTATCGTGCGCTGGATGAGTTGAAACGTGCTGGCGTGGTCAGTGCGATCGGCATTGGCGTCAACGAGCGCGGGGTGCTGATCGAGGCGCTCGAATTCGCCGACTGGGACGTGTTTCTGCTTGCCGGCCGCTACACGTTGCTGGAGCAGGCGCCGCTCGATGACCTGCTGCCGCTATGCGCCGCGCGCGGCACCTCGATCGTGGTGGGAGGACCACTGAACTCCGGCATCCTGGCCGGCCGCGACACCTGGAACTATGCGGCGGCGCCGCCGGACGTGATCAGCCGCGTCGATGCGATCCACGCGATCTGCAAGCGGCACCACGTGCCTCTCGCCGCCGCGGCGTTGCAGTTTCCGCTGGCGCACCCACAGGTTGCCGCGATCATTCCGGGGCCGCGCTCGGCGGCCGAATTCATCGCCAATCTGGGGTTCATGAATCACAAGATACCAGCAGCGCTTTGGCAAGACCTGCGGACCGCTGGCCTGCTGCACGCAAGCGCGCCGACGCCCGACAGAGTGGGGTCGGACTGAGATGGCCCCGACTGAGACCAACGGCCCGAACTGACGACTCTTCGGCGCTACCCACCTCGTCATGCCGGCCCACGGGTCAAGCCCAAGGGCAGGCGGAACCTGCCACCGGGCGCTTGACCCGGTGGGCCGGCATCCACGACTTAACCTTTGTGCAGCAAGCAAAGTCGTGGATACCGGCATTCGCCGGCATGACGGGGCGGGTGCAGCCGAAGAGTCGATCATTCGGGCGGTTGGTATGAGACGGCGCCGGAAGGAACGACTGTCGGGGGGACGCCCGGCGCGTGACCCGCCGGGGCCATCCACAATCGTCAGGCGCGAGCGGCGCGCTTGGCAGGTTCCTGTGTGGCGGTCTGGCCCTTGCGGGCGGTAGCGGACGCTTCCGACAGGATCGCGCGCAGATCGCGCAGGAAGGCCGCGCCCTTGACGGTACGTTGCACCAGCACGCTGCGGCGGTCGGCCGGATCGGTCTTGCGGCGCGCGAGGTCGAGCTCGCCAAGCCGGTCAAGCGCGCGCGTGATCGCCGGCTTCGACACCTTGAGATCGGCTGCGAGGCCGCGGACCGTGTGTCCGGCGTCGATCAGGTAACAGGTCAGGAAGACGGCGAGTTGGCGCGCCGACAGATCAGATCCGTCGCGGCGCACCAATGTGACCGTCGTGTGTTTCAAGATCGCCACGAGCTGGTCGGGCGTGGGAGGTACTGCCATGGTCAACCCTTTCTGAATGCCCATCGCCCGCCCGTGGTTTGTCCGCGAGTCGGAATATGATAGAGCCGGATCGGCTCCTACATCGTTTCAATCACAGAATGCAAGACATTTCGGCAGCAGGAAACACCGCGCGGGATCGGATTTCGGTGCGGGGACGGATTCCGGCTTCCCACCCGTCACCTGCGCGTGACGGAACCAGTATGCCCCGGCACCATTCGTTCGCAGATCGCGGCAAACAATGCACGAATCGTCTGCGCTTCGCCGCCTTTGGGCCGCCCGGGCCGCGTCTGATCGTTCCAGGCATAGAGATCGAGATGCGCCCATTTCGTGCCTGCTGTAACGAACCGTTGCAGGAACAACGCCGCGACGATCGCGCCGGCGCCTGGCTTGGCGGATACGTTGTTGAGATCGGCGACCGGACTGTCCAGCCATGCGGCATAGCCGGACCACAGCGGCAGTCGCCACATCGGGTCGTGCGTCGTCTCACCGGCACGCAACAAATGCACGGCCC
The DNA here is from genome assembly GCA_003151425.1 of Acetobacteraceae bacterium. Lineage (GTDB taxonomy): Bacteria > Pseudomonadota > Alphaproteobacteria > Acetobacterales > Acetobacteraceae > Palsa-883. The sequence continues at coordinate 6,134 of PLXO01000183.1, read as the reverse complement.
AGTCGTCGTCGTTGCAGAACAGCGCCGGCAGGTCCGGCCCGAGTGCCACCCGCGCGGCACCGGTCAGCGTGGCGCCGTCGATCAGCAGCGCCGGGGCCTCCGCGCAGGCATCGTCGAGCAGATCGCACAGCACCAGCCGCCCTTCCGCGTCGGTGTTGCCCACCTCGACCGTGCGCCCGCTGCGGGTGCGAATCACGTCGAGCGGCCGCATCGCTGTTCCCGACACGGAGTTTTCCACGCAGCCAATGCGCAGCGCGAGGCGAAGCGGCAAATCGGCCTGCATGATCAGCGCGGCCAGTCCCAGCATCGTCGCGCCGCCGCCCATATCCTTCTTCATCCGGAGCATTCCGGCCGACGGCTTCAGGTCGTAACCACCGCTGTCGAAGCAGACGCCCTTGCCGCACAGCGACAGCAGCGGCGCGTCCGGCGGCGCGGCGCTGCCCGCCCACTGCACGCAGACCACACGCGGCGGGCGGGCGGAGCCACGGCCGACCGCGGCAACCGTCGGATAGGCCGCCTCGAGCGCTGTCCCTTCATGGATCGCGACAGCAGCGCCGTAGCGTCGGCCGAGCGCGGCGATGCAGTCCGCCAGCTCCACCGGGCCGAGCAGGTTGGCCGGTGTGTTGATCAGGTCGCGCACCATCCAGATGGCGCGCGCCTCGGCCTCGGCGCGCCCGGGTTGCGCGGGGATGAGCAGTCGTGCCGGCTTGCGATCGGAAGGCTGCTTCAGGCCGCCAAAACGATACGCCCCCAGGCAGAAGCCAAGCACCGCGGCTGCGTGTTCCGCCTCGGCGCATTCGAGACGCCATGGCACAGGATCGGGCAGCCGGAAGGCCAGATTGCCGAACGCATAGGGCGACTGGTCCTCGCCCAGTCCGAGCACCGCGCCGGCGACCCCGTCGGGTCCCGGCAGCAGCGTCAGCTCCCGCGCCGCCGCAACGAATCCGCACTCGCGCACGAACTTCGCCTGCGCCGGCGGAAGTCCATCCAGAAAGCTCGTGAGCTGCGGTGGGCGGATCGCGTAGAGCGGTCGCGTCGCGTCGGCATCCTGCACGAGGCACGCGAGGGTTTGGTCAAGCATCTGATCGTCCTCCGATCCGTTTCAGGGCGTCCGCATGATCGGCAACCGTCAACCCCGGGCACAAGTTATCCGTTTCGCCGGTGGTAGGTCAGCTTGCGCGGCGCCGTTACCCTTCCGTCATGGCCGTCCCCGTACTCGGTCCGGGGATCAGACCCGGTCATCCCCGCCAGCACGGTGCCGCGACGGATGGCCGGGTCAAGCCCGGCCATGACGGAAGGCTAGCGGTGCCGCCCAAACTGACCCGCCACCATTTTGCCCCGCCGCGAAGCCGGCAATCCATTTTGCCCTGGCGGCGAGGCCGATGCTACGCTGGCGTTCCGCTGGCGGAACCGGGCGAGGCACAGCATGGTTGGATCGATCGCGTGGTTGGTATCGCTCATGGCGGACAAGGGCCAGCGCCGCTACGGGCTGCACGACGTGAACCAGTTGCAGCACGCGCTGCAGTCGGCGATGTTCGCCGAACAGTCAGGCGGCACGCCGGCTCTGATCACCGCGGCGCTGCTGCACGATATCGGCCACATGGTGCACGACCTGGGCGAGAACCCTGCCGAGCAGGGACTGGACGATCGGCACGAGGTCCTCGGGCACGAATTTCTCACGCGGTACTTCCGCCGCGAGGTGACCGATCCGGTCCGCCTTCATGTCGCCGCCAAGCGGTATCTGTGCGCGACCGAGCCGGATTATTTTGCTCTACTGTCGCCCGACAGCGTGCTCAGCCTGAAGTTGCAGGGCGGTCCGATGTCTGCGACGGAAATCGCCGCGTTCCGTGCCGAACCGTACGCGGAGGCCGCGGTGCGGTTGCGGCGTTGCGACGACGCCGCAAAGGTGAAGGATCTGGCGACGCCTGACCTCGAGCATTTCGTGACGTATCTCGCGCAATGCCATGTTGGTCCCTCCGCCGGCGCGGACTGAAGCAGGTTCAATCACCGCGAAACGCGATCACCGCGAAACGCGCGCTGATACTTAGGCGACGCCCAACAATGAACGGAGCGACCGCGGTTCGGCAGGTTGGTGCGCCCGCTGAGCCGGTCGGCACATCTGGTCCAGATCGCGACTCGCCGTCGCCGCACGCAATCAAGAAACTAAGTAATAAAATAATCAAGCGGACACAGAGTTACACAGAGAATCCACAGAGTTTCACAGAGGAAGCAAATGGCGCTGCGCGCAAGGCGTTTTGACCGGTGCATCTGTCAGCAACGCGAAGCGCCAATAAAATCTACCTCTGTGAAACTCTGCGGATACTCGGTGCAACTCTGTGTCCCGCTTGATGACTTGCTTGCTTTATTCCGCGTCCCCGTCCCACGTGATTCCCCCTGGCCAGCGTCACGATTGTAATGCCAGCGGCCCAAAAGATTGACGTACGGCACGGGCCGCTCAATCCGTCATGGCCGGGCTTGTCCCGGCCATCCCCACACTCTCGACGCCGCGCGCAACTGCGACTTTCGCAAGTTCGGTGCGGGCGGGGATGGCCGGGACAAGCCCGGCCATGACGGATTGAGCGGCCCGTGCGAACGAACCGAGAGTCATTCTTTTCGGCGCCTGGTATGACACCCGGAATGGCATGATCCCGCGCCTGTCCGCGGCGCGCCTCGAAGCGGCAATTGTTGGGCGTTGCCTTATTCCGTCACCAATGCCACGCGGCAGGTGCGGCTCAGCGATGGGTGCCGCCGGGCCGCCGCGTGGCATCATCCAGCGCATGCTGCGCCGACCGCTGCACCCCCAGCTCGGCAGCTTCATTGCGCCGCTCGATTGCCAGCTCCATCGCACGCACCGCGCCACGCGCCTCGCCGAGCATGGCCTGCGCGGTTCGGCTCGCCTCGCCGGCGGCAGTCAGTTGCGCGTCGGCGTCCAGCACTGCCTGCGTGGCGCGCGCGCGCCACGGCACGAACCCGGCCAGCGCGGCGTCGCGTTCAGCCAGGGATCGCGCCTGTGCCGTTTCCTGCACGAGAGTTTGCGCGCAGGCGGCCTTGGTCCGGCCGGCCTCGTCCTCGGTCCGCAGTGCCAGCGCCAATTCGCGCATCCGGTCCTGCACCGCCAGCCGGCGCAAGCGCAGCAGCATATCCAGCTTGTCGCGCGCCATGTCAGCCGGTCCCCATGTCAGGCCGGCGTCAGCGCGGCGCGCAGACCGGCGAAACTTGCTTCCAGGGTGCTGCGCTCATTCTTCTCCTGGCGCAGCATCGCCTCGATACGCGGCGCCAGCTTCACCGCCTCGTCGACCACCGGATCGGTGCCCGCCCGATAGGCCCCGAGCCGGACGAGATCCGCCATATCGGCCCAGGTCGCCAGAATGGCGCGGGCCCGGCGGGTCAGCACGTTCTCCTCGGGGCTGTTGCAGCCGGGCACGGTGCGCGACAACGAGCGCAGCACGTCCACCGCCGGGTAGCGGCCGGCCTCGGCAATGCGCCGATCGAGCACCAGATGTCCGTCCAGCGTGCCGCGCACCGCATCTGCCACCGGCTCATTATGATCGTCGCCCTCGACCAGCACGTTGAACATCGCGGTGATCTGCCCGGGAGCGCCGCCATCCGCGCGTTCCGGTCCGGGCCCGGCACGTTCCAGCAGCCGCGGCAGTTCGGCGAACGTGCTTGGCGGGTAGCCTCGCGTGGCCGGAGGCTCCCCCGCGGCCAGTCCGATCTCGCGCAGGGCGAGGCAGAAGCGGGTCACGCTGTCCATCATCAGCAGGACGGATTTGCCCTGGTCGCGGAAATGCTCGGCGACGGTCAACGCGGCATAGGCCGCCTGCCGGCGCATCAGCGGTGACGAGTCGGACGTGGCGACCACCACCACCGAACGCGCCAATCCGTCCGCGCCAAGGTCGTCCTCGAGAAACTCGCGCACCTCGCGCCCGCGCTCGCCAACCAGGGCGACGACGGCGACATCGCAGGCGGTGTGGCGGGCCAGCATGCCCAGCAGGGTCGACTTGCCGAGGCCGGAGCCGGCGAACAGGCCAATGCGCTGGCCCTGGCGGCAGGTCACGAACAGATCGAGCGCGCGGACGCCAAGCTCGATCCGCGGCCCGAGGCGCGCGCGCGTGGTCGCCGCGGGGGGCGAGGCGCGAACCGGGTGCCGGATCGGGCCGGGCGGCAGTCGCCCACGGCGGTCCAGCGGATTGCCGAGTGGATCGATCACGCGGCCGAGCCAGGTGTCGGCGACGGCGAGGTTGCCCCCATGGCTCAGCAGGACGGCCTTGTCGCCGGGGCCCAGGCCGTCGGCCGCCTCGAACGGCAGCGCCTGCGCCACGCCGCCGTGGAAGCCGACGATCTCGGCCAGGATATCCTGGCGGCCGCGGGCGGACAGGGCAATGCGATCGCCCACCGACGTCAACCCGGTGAGACCGGCGATTTCGACCACGAGGCCACCGACGCCGGTGAGCACGCCTTCCACGCGCGCAGGGACGATATCGCTCAGGGCCGCCCAGCAGGTTTGGAGTTTTTCTTCAACAGTTGTTTCGTGCACTGAGATTTCCTACAGAACTTGGCCGAGCCGACGCAAATTGTTCTTGATATGGACGCAAATTATTCAGAAATTTGTCGGAGAATACACGTATATGGTGAAAGAACCATTGACGATTACACGCAATGGTGGTATTCAGTCGCGTTGAAACGGAGAACCGTCAATGCGTGTTCTACTCGTGGAAGACGACATCACTGCGGCGCGAGGCGTCGCCCTGATGCTGAAGTCGAGCGGCGCCGTGGTCAACCACGTCGACACCGGTGAGGAAGCCCTCGAACTCGCCCGGCATTACGACTACGACATTGTCATCCTCGACCTGATGCTGCCCGACATCGAGGGCTTCGAGGTGGTTCGTCGCCTGCGCATCAGCCGCAACGACACCCCGATCCTGATCCTGTCCGGCCTCACCCGGCCGGCCGCCAAGGTCAAGGGCCTTAGTCTCGGCGCCGACGATTTCATCACCAAGCCGTTCGATCGCGCCGAACTGCTCGCCCGCATCCAGGCCATTGTCCGGCGCAGCAAGGGGTTCAGCCAATCCACTCTGTATATCGGGCCGCTGCGGCTCAACATGGACAGCCGGGAGGTCACGGTCGACGGCCGGATGGTGCCCTTGACGGGCAAGGAATATTCCATTCTCGAGCTGTTGGTGCTGCGCAAGGGCATGGTGCTGACCAAGGAGGCGTTCCTCAACCACCTCTACGGCGGCATGGATGAACCGGAGATGAAGATCATCGACGTCTTCGTCTGCAAGCTGCGCAAGAAGCTGGCACAGGCCGGCGCCGGCAACATGATCGGCACGATCTGGGGGCGCGGTTACATGATCCGCGAGCCCGTCGCCGCGCATGACGACTTGCCGCCACCAGCGCTGCTGCGGATACCGGCGCCCGTCGAGCATCCGGTGCTGTCCGCCGCGTAAGGTTCGGCCGGAACCCGCACCCGCAGGTCCGGCGCGGTAGACCCGTAGGCCCTGCGCAGCAGACCCGTAAGGTCTTGCGGCGCAGACCGGTCCGCGCTGCCGAAGCGGGCGTGGCCGCAGGCTGTTTCGCCGGGCAATCCCGTGCGCGATACCAACCCCCCGTGCGCGATACCAACCGGCGGAAGCGTTGAACGTCACCGCTTCCGCCGGTTGGCAGCATTCCGCTATCCCGGTCACCTGAGCATGGTCTTGTCAGCGCGCACTGCGGGTGTCAGCGCGCGCTGCGGCCTGATCCGCCGGGCCGGAGGTGGCTGCGCCATACACGCCCTCGATCGAGTGCGCTGCAATCAGCCTGTCGCCCGCGGAGGGGCCGCGTCGACGCGTCGCTCGATCAGGCGTTGGGCCCGCTTCGGTTGTGCAAGGACCGACCGGTCCGATACCTTTGACGCTGACATATCCCCCCGGTCCGATACCTAGAGCATTTTCACCCTGACCGGAAACGTACCCTGTCATTGCGAGGAGCGCAGCGACGAAGCAATCCCCTGCTGTGGGGGATTGCTTCGTCGCTGCGCTCCTCGCAATGACAGGTGGGGGCTATGACAGGTGGGATCGGCGATTCCAGTCAGCGTGAACGTGCTCTAACACCAACCGCCCGAAAGATTGACCCATCGTCGTTGCGCCCAC
>PLXO01000187.1 GCA_003151425.1 Acetobacteraceae bacterium | reverse complement strand
GCTTAATTGACGACAGGCCCTAGTGGGGCAAGGCCTACGGAGGGCACCAACATACTTGACTAAGTGCCACAATATCTTGTGGGCGATCGGCTAGATTCGCCATAAGTTCTGTGGGCCGGCCGATGGTGATCAGTGGTGCCAACAATTCTCAAATGGCTATGGCGGGCTTTCCTCGTCGTCCTCAGTGTCCGTTCGGAAGGTTTTTGAGTCTTTTGACTTGCTCGTGCGTGCCGGTTTGAGCGCATTGGGTTGCCGACGAGTCTATCCCTGGCGCCGTCCCTGGCGCCCGGTTTGCCAGGTGCCGTATGGGGACAACCGGGAAACGCCGCATCAACCCGGATGACAGCGCCGCGACTCTGCCGCGCAAAGCGCACTTTGTGTTCCTCCGGTCGTGCAGCATGACGTCGGCCGCCTCGCATCGCTCTCTCGATGCCGCGGAGACTTTGTAATGGTTCACGAACTTCCCGGACGGACGCTAAGTGGTAAGCGGTAAGCACCGGTCAACGGCCGCCGGTACGAATCGATCCCGGCCCAGGGGGCGAGCCACGCCGCCGTCGAACCGTCCGGCGCGCTCGCCGGCGGCGGTTGGCACGAAATAAGGCGGCGGTTCGGAAACAGTTGGCACGATTTTTGTCCGGCGCGCCACGAATACAGGTATGCTGTCATTGACCGCGGTGCTCGGATCGCCGTACAGGGTGCTGCACCGCAGCAAGGAGACGTGCCACATCATGACCGCCGCCGTCGCAATCGCCCGCGCCGATCTTGATGTCGCGCGCGCCGTGCTCGGGACCGAGGCAGCGGGATTGCGCGCGCTGGCGGCCGGGCTGGACGAGCGTTTCACCCGTGCCGTGGACCTGCTGGACGGTGCCGCAGGGCGGGTCGTGGTCAGCGGCATGGGCAAGTCCGGCCATGTGGCGCGCAAGATCGCGGCAACCTTGGCGTCCACCGGCACGCCCGCGCTGTTCGTGCACCCCGCCGAGGCCTCGCACGGCGATCTCGGGATGATCGTGACCGGCGACGTGGTGCTGGCGCTGTCGAACTCGGGCGAGACCGCCGAACTGGCCGACTTGGTCGCGCACACGCGCCGCTTCGGCCTGAAGCTGATCGGGATCACCGCGCGCGACGGCTCCACCCTGGCGAGCGCTGCCGATGTGGCGTTGCTGCTGCCGGCGGCGGCCGAGGCCTGCCCGATGGGTCTGGCGCCCACCACCTCGACCACCATGCAGATGGCGCTGGGCGACGCGCTGGCCGTGGCGCTGCTGACGCGGCGCGGCTTCACCGCCGGCGACTTCCGCCAGTTCCACCCGGGCGGCAAGCTCGGCGCGCGGCTGCGGCGGGTGCGCGAGCTGATGCACACCGGCGAAGCGGTGCCGCTGGCGCCACCCGACACGAAGATGGACCGCGCGCTGCTGCTGATGACCGAGAAGCGGTTCGGCTGCCTGGGGATCACCGATGCAGGCGGGCGCCTGGCCGGCGTCATCACCGACGGCGACCTGCGCCGCGCCATGGGGCCGGATCTGCTGGTGCGCCCTGCGGGCGAGGTGATGACCACCTCACCGCGGACCATCGGCCCGGAGGCTCTGGCGGCGGCGGCGCTGCACCTGATGAACGCCCGCGAACGACCGATCACCACGCTGTTTGTGGTCGACAGCGCCGGCCGGCCCGTCGGCATCCTGCACGTGCACGACCTGCTGCGTGCCGGGATCGCCTGAGTCCGGAAAGCGATCACCCCATGGCGAACCTTCCAATCCCACTGCGTTCTGTCGCCTCGGCCCGCGCCGGGCGAGAGCTGATCGCCGGGGTGGGCGGACCGCGCCGCCGGGCGCGCACGGCGGATCTGGCGCGGCGGCGCCAGATGATCCTGCTGGCGAAATGGCTTCTGCCCGCCGCGGCGCTGGCTTTGCTGTGCACCCTCGTGCTGTGGCCCGAGGTCAAGCGCATCGAATCCGGCACCCGCACCGCGGCCACCGATTTCAGCGGCGATGTGACCGCCGCCCGGGTGACCGAGGCGCAGTACCACAGCGTCGATCAACACGGCCGGCCCTACACGCTGACCGCCGCCATTGCCCAGCAGGACGGCCCCGAACGCATCAACCTCACCACGCCAAAGGGCGACATCACGCTGGAGAACGGCACCTGGATGATGGTGAAGGCGAAGCAGGGCGTATTCATTCAGCACACCAACCTGCTCGACCTGTCGCACGACGTGACGCTGTACCGCGACGACGGCACGACGCTGCTGACCGCCAGCGCGTCGCTTGATCTAGCGCGCGGGGCCGCGGCCGGCGCCGAGCCGGTGCATGCCGAAGGCCCGTTCGGCACGCTCGACGCACAGGGGGGCTTCACCGCCACCGACAAGGGCACGTCGATCGTATTCGCCGGCCCGGCGAAACTCGTGCTGAACGGTGCGACGCCAAGCGCGCCGAAATGAGGCGGCTGGCCGCCTGGGCCGGGTTGCTGCTGGTCCCACCGCTGAGCGGGGGCATCGGCGCGGCGGTGGCGCAGCCGCTCGATCTGTCGCAAGGCGGACCCATCACGGTCACCGCACGCGACGGTCTCGAATGGCACCAGGCGCAGCAGGAGGTGATCGCGCTCGGCGATGCACGCGCGGTGCGACAGAACGTGACCGTCGCCGCCGACCGGCTGATCGCCTATTACCGCAAGAAGGCCGAGCCTGGGGCATCGACGCCTGGCACATCGACGCCAGGGGCATCAAAGCCGGTGGCATCGGCGCAAGGCGCCCTCACCGCCCAGCCCGTGGCAGCGCAGCCGGCGGCGGGACAATCGGGCATCGCGGACGATACCGATACCTCCGGCACCGAGATCTATCGACTGCGCGCCGAGGGGAATGTGCAGATCTTCACCGCCACCGATCACGCGCAGGGCGATGTCGCCGTCTACGACATCGACCAGGCGGTGATGGTAATGACGGGGCATGATCTGCGGCTGACCACGCCGAACGATATCCTGACCTCGCGCGACACGATGGAATACTGGCCGCAGAAGCATATGGCGGTCGCGCGCGGCAACGCCGTCGTCGTCACCAAGGACGCCCGCCGGGTCGCCGCGGATGTGCTGGTCGCCTACACCACCGATACGCCAGCGCCGACCTCGCCCGGGCAGGCGTCAGCAGCCAAACCTGCGGTGAAACCCCAAGCTGCCGCCACGCCGCCCGGCGCCGGCTCCGGCGATGATCTCACCGCGTCCGGCAAGCTGGAGAAGGTGGAGGCGTTCGGCCACGTCTCGGTTCGCACCCCGACCGACACCGCGATCGGCGAGCGCGCCGTCTATGTGCCCGATACCGGCATCGCGCGGCTGGCGGGCAATGTGCGCATCACCCGCGGCCAGAACCAGTTGGATGGGCAGGAGGCGGAGGTGAACATGAAGACCGGCATCGCCCGCCTGCTGCGCGGCGAGACCGATCGGGTGACGGGATTGGTGGTGCCGAACGACGCGACGAACCGCGACGTGCCGGCCCTGACGCAGCCGAGCGGGGGTGCCAATCCAACCGGCGGCGCTTCCGGCCCTGCCACGGGCAAACCCGGCGGCGGCGCGCCAGGCGCCGCCAAACCCGCCGGAGGCCACTCGTGAGCGACGCCACCCGACCGCGCTCACCCGCGAGCGACGCCACCCAATCGCGCCCACCCGTGGGCGACCCCGGCCAATCGCGCCCACAAGCGGGTGACGCCGAACTGCGCGTGGTGGCCGGCACCGCCGGGCTGATGGCGCATGGCGTCGGCAAGACCTACAAGCGCCGGCCGGTGGTGCGGAACGTCTCGATCCACGTGCATCGCGGCGAGGCGGTCGGCCTGCTGGGCCCGAACGGCGCCGGCAAGACCACGACCTTCTACATGATCATCGGCCTGGTGCACCCCGACACCGGCTGGATCAGCCTGGACGGCACCGACATCACCACCCAGCCGATGTACCGCCGCGCCCGCCTGGGCATCGGCTACCTGCCGCAGGAAGCCAGCGTGTTTCGCGGCCTGACGGTCGAGCAGAACGTCATGGCCGCGCTGGAGGTGGCCGAACCCGACCGGGACCGCCGCCACCAGATGCTGGACGAGCTGCTGGCGGAGTTCGGCATCAGCCATCTGCGGCGGACCGGCGCGCTGGCGCTATCGGGCGGCGAGCGGCGGCGGGTCGAGATCGCCCGCGCGTTGGCGACGCAGCCGGCCTACATCCTGCTCGACGAGCCGCTGGCGGGCATCGACCCGATCGCAGTCAGCGAGATCCGCGAGCTGGTCGCCCACCTGAAACATCGCGGCATCGGCGTGCTGATCACCGACCACAATGTGCGCGAGACGCTGGAAATCATCGATCGTGCCTACATCATGCACGACGGCAAGGTGCTGATGGAGGGTCGCCCCGCCGAGGTGGTGGCGCACCAGGATGTGCGCCGCGTGTACCTTGGGGAAAGGTTCAGCCTCTAGCATGCCGCCATGAGCGTCCTGCTTCCTGCCCTCGGCCCCGCTTCCTCAAGGTCCACCAGATGACGATAGGTCCGCGCCTGGATCTGCGCCAGTCGCAGACGCTGGTGATGACGCCGCAGCTTCGCCAGGCGATCAAGCTGCTGCAATTCTCCAATATCGAGGTCGGCGCGTTCGTCGAGGAAGAGCTGGAGCGCAATCCGCTGCTGGAACGCGCCGAGCGTGACGACAGCGGGCCGCCCGAGCGCGCGGCGCCCGACCAGGTGGAGGTGGCCAACGGGCACACCGCGGATAGCGCCGAGATGGCATCCTCGGAAATCCTGCCGACCGAGGCCGCCTCGCCGCTGGATATGGGCGATGCGGAAACCTACGACGCCGGCGGCGTCGCGGACGGCGCGGCGGACGGCGCGCCCAGCAGCTTCGCGCAGGACCGGCACGGCGGCAGCACCGAGTTCAGCGACGACGATCGCGGCATCGACGATCTGGCGGAGCCGCGCCGCAGCCTGCGCGATAATCTCGGCGAGCAGCTTCGGCTGAACATCCGCGATCCGGTCGACCAGATGATCGGGGCGCACCTGATCGCGCTGCTGTCCCCGGCCGGGCGGCTGACGGCGCGGCCGGAGGACATCGCCGACGCGATGGCGCTGCCGCTGGAGCGGGTCGAGGCGGTGCGCGCCCAAATGCTGCAGTTCGATCCGGTGGGCATGTTCGCGGTCGATCTGCACGAGTGTCTGGCGGCACAGCTCGCCGAGCGCAACCGCCTGGACCCGGCGATGGCAACGCTGCTGGACAACCTCGAACTGCTGGCAAAACGCGACACGCGACGGTTGATGACGCTGTGCGGCGTGGATGCCGAGGACCTCGTGCAGATGATCGCCGAGATCCGGGCACTGGACCCGAAGCCCGGCGCCAGCTTCGACGCGATGCCGGCGCAGACGGTGGTGCCGGACCTGCTGATGCGCGCGTTGCCGGACGGCACCTGGTTCATCGACCTGAACCCGGAGACCTTGCCGCGCGTGCTGGTGAACCAGCGGTTCTACGCGCGCGTGGTGCCGCGGGCGGGCAAGGCGGACAAGGCATTCCTGACCGAACACCTGGCCAGCGCCAACTGGCTGGTGAAGTCGCTGCAGCAGCGCAGCCAGACCATCCTGAAGGTGGCGGTGGAGATCGTGCGCCAGCAGGACGCGTTCTTCCGCCGCGGCGTGGTCTATCTGCGCCCGCTGATCCTGCGCGACATCGCCGCCCTGGTGGAGATGCACGAAAGCACCGTCAGCCGCGTCACCGCGAACAAGTACATGGCGACGCCGCGCGGCACGTTCGAACTGAAGTATTTCTTCACCACGGCGATCGCGGCGACCGAGGGCGGCGACGCGCACTCGGCCGAGTCGGTGCGCCATCGCATTCGCACGATGATCGGTGACGAGCTGCCGGACGCGGCGCTGTCGGATGACGCGATTGTCGTGGCACTGCGCGGGGAAGGCGTGGACATCGCCCGGCGGACCGTGGCCAAGTATCGCGAGGCGCTGCATATCCCCAACTCCGCGCAGCGCAAGCGCGAGAAGGCCGTGCCGGCTTGATCCGCTTGCGTTTGATCCGGGGCGCTTGATCCAGGACGGTTGATCCGGGGCGCTTGATACAAGATGCGCCTGCTACCAGATCGCCGAGTGCAAGACTGAACTGAGGCGAAGATTGGCCTGAGGCAAAGACTTGCCTGAGGTGAAGACTGGCCTGAGGCAAAGACCGGCCTGAGACAAAGACCGGCCCGAGACGGCCTCCCGGCCCGTGAACGCGGGAGATGAGCGATGCAGATCAGGGTTTCCGGCAAGCAGGTTGAGCTGTCCGATGCGCTGCAAACGCGCGTGACCACTCAGCTCGACGACGTCGCCCGCAAATATTTCGGCCATGCGGTGGAGGCGCAGGTGACGTTCAGCCGGGCGCGCAGTTTCTTTACCTGCGACATCAACCTGCATGCCGGACGCGGCCTGACGATGCGCGGCGAGGGTGAGGCGGGGGATGCAAACGGTGCGTTCGACGCCGCGGCGGAGCACATCGCCAAGCGGCTGCGCCGCTACCGCCGCCGGGTAAACGAGCATGCGCGCGACCTGACCAACCGGGAGCGCGGGGAAGCGGCGCGGCAATACGTGCTGCGCCAGGAGACCGACGCCGACTCGGACAAGAAGGTGAACGGCGCCGCGGCCGGTGCTCTCGGCAGGGTAATCGCCGAGCAACCGGCGGAGATCCTGCGGCTAACCCTCGACGAGGCGCTGATGCAAATGGATCTGGAGGAGGAGCCGGTCCTGATGTTCCGCCATCGCGACAGTGGCAAGATGAACGTGGTGTATCGCCGCGCGGACGGGACGATCGGCTGGATCGATTCCGAGACGTAGTGGTCAGCCGGGGCTTCGGGGACATCCGCAGGCAAGCAAGATCCACCAGAGAGGCACAGAGACGCGAAGAAGCAGCGTATGCGCTGCGTGCGAAGCGCCATTCCTGCGCTCCTCGGCGTCTCCGTGCCTCTGTGGTGAAGCCTTTCTGCTATGCAGCCTTCCTGCCGCGGACCGAGCTCTAAGGTCTTATGCCAGCCGGCGGACAGGATGACGTAGCCGGTATCTGACCCAACACGTCATGTCCGTCCCCGGGCGCTCGACCCGGTGATCAAACCTGGTCATCCCCACCGACTCCGTCGCAGCCAGCCGGAAGCCGGTCTAATGCACCAGCGCCGGCACCATCTCGTGCTGCAGGATCAGCGCGATCGCCACATCACGCTCGGCGGTCAGCGCCATCGGCGCGCCATTCGCGGCGTGGATGGCGAAGCCGTCGGTGCCATCGACCTGGACCGGCTTTACATAGGCGATGCGCGCAACGCCAAGCTCGGCAAGTTGCTCTGCCGAGATGCGGCGAATGTCGAACCCAAGCGGGATGGCAAGCTGTTCGGTCGAATCGTCTGTTGTGTTCTGTGTGTCCATGTTCATCGTCTGAGTCCCTACCCGCACCCGGCCCACTGCTGCGGCACCGACGTTAGCGGGTTTTGGTTAATATTGCGTTCGTCAAGCCGAGATTCGCTACTGGGCGCTGCCGTCGACCGTCCGCACCCGCGCGGCACTGCTGCGCCCTGGAGCGCGATCCGAGGCCTGCTCCGGTCGGCCGATCTCGATATTGCGCACCCGCGTCTCCGGCTGCGGCCGTGCCAAGTCGATGTGCAGCAGACCGTTGTCGAGCCAGGCACCCTTCACCTCGATCCCTTCGGCCAGCACGAAGGCTCGCTGGAACTGCCGCGCGGCGATGCCGCGATGCAGGAACACGCGACCTTGGCTGTCATCGGCCTGGCGACCGCGGATCACCAGTTGGTTGTCCTCCTGGGTGAGCTGCAGCTCGTCCATCGTGAATCCCGCGACGGCAAGTGTGATGCGAAGGCCGTTCGGCCCGATCTGTTCGATGTTGTATGGCGGATAGCCGTCGTTCGAGGCCTTCGAGGCACGCTCAAGCATCTGTTCGAGGTGATCGAAGCCGAGGAACAGCGGCGATGTGAACACCCTAGTCGACATGGCTCCCTCCTGACGAGCGAAGCGGTTCCCGGGACCCGTGACGGCATCCCGGCAGGCAGACATTTTGGGATGACGGGGGCGGATGCAAGAGGGGGCGCGCAAGAGGGACGCAAGTGGGCGATGATCTGCCCCCCTCTTGCATCCGCTAGAGCATTTTCACTCTGACCGGAAACGTACCCTGTCATTGCGAGGACCGTAGCGACGAAGCAATCCCCTGCCGTGGGGGATTGCTCCGTCGCTGC
>PLXO01000120.1 GCA_003151425.1 Acetobacteraceae bacterium | reverse complement strand
AACTGGCCTCTGATCGGACCAGTTGCCGCTCGCCGCTTGCCAATCAGATGCGACTGATCCTGCACACCGCCGCCTACTGGCTGATGCTGACAGTGCGCGATGAAATCCCCAGGCCACAACCGTTGGCCAGCGGCGAGTTCTCGACCATCCGGCTGCGGTTGCTAAAGATTGTAGTGCGGATCAAAGAGACCGCGAGCCGGGTCCGACTGGCGTTTGCCGCGAACTGCCCCGACGCTGCACTGTTCCATGGATTGATTGGCGCGCTGATCCCACGCCCAACGTAAGCGGTGGGGCAAGCGCCCCAGTAGAGCCCCGTCTGATCAACCTCCAACGCCTTGAGATACGGTCTGAAACGCGGTCAAGCCAGCCGACGGCGAGGTGCGCACATGATAGTTGTTTATTAGCAATGGAATTGCGACCGGCTGGTTCGGTGAATAAGATGGGCTAATAGAGTATTCTGTCAGAACTATCAACCTATAATTTCTTGCACCGGCTCGATGGGGTCCGATTCTTTGCAGATGTGCCACCATCCCCCACTCTTTCCGAGCTGAGCCGTCCGAAGCTTGAGGCTCTGGTGGTTGAGCTGTTTGGCGAAGTCGCGACCCTGAAACAGATTATCAGCGAGCTTCGCGAGGAGATTGCCCGGCTGAAAGGTTTGAAGGGCCGTCCTGATATCAAACCGAGCGCCATGGACAAGGCGACAGAACCGTCGAAACCCGCCGACAAAGAGAAGCGGCGCGGCCGTGGCAGGGTGATGCCTCGGGTCAGCGTTGAGGAGAAAGTGATCAAAGCCGAGATCCCGCCTGGATGCCACTTCAAGGGGTATGAATCCTTTCTGGTGCAGGACCTGGTGATTTCGGCGCGCGCAACCTGTTACCAGCGCGAACGCTGGGTTACGCCCGATGGCCGCACGATCCTGGCCCCATTGCCAGAGGGGATCGAAGGCCATTTTGGTCCGGAACTGCGCCGCTTCGTGCTAATGCAATACCACCAGGGTCAATCGACACTGCCCCGGCTGCTGGTGTTGTTACGCTCGGTGGGAGTTTCGATCTCGAAGCGGCAGTTGGTTCGCCTGTTGAACGACAACCACGAGGGGTTCATCGCCGAAGCCCAGGATGTCCTGCGCGCGGGTCTGGCAACATCGTCCTGGGTCACGGTGGACGACACCGGTGCGCGCCATGCCGGGAAAGATGGATTTTGTACGCAGATCGGCAACGAGTGGTTCCCCTGGTTCCGCACGCGGTCCTCGAAGAGCCGAGTGAACTTCCTCGATCTGCTCCGCGCCGGACATACCGACTACGTGCTCAATGACGCGGCTTACGTCTACATGCGCGAGCATAGCCTGCCGGCCGCGTCGATCGCCCTTCTGGCGGCGGGGCCACAGACGCGGTTCGCTGATCAGGCCACGTGGATGGCGCATCTCGACCGGCGGGGCTTCAACGCGTTGAAGGTCACGCTCGAGCCGGTCAGGGTCGCCACCGAAGGTGCGTTGTGGGGCAGCGTTCAGGCGCACGAATTCCTGTGCGATGCCGTGGTTCTGAGTGATGACGCCGGGCAGTTCAACATCGGCCAGCACGCGCTGTGTTGGGTTCACGCGGAACGGCTGGTGCATAAGCTGGACACGTTCAACGACCGGCATCGCGCAGCGCAGACGCGGGTTCGTGGCCTGATTTGGGACTTTTACGCGGACCTCGAGGCTTATCAACTGAAACCCGGCAAGCGGCGGGCTCAGGCGTTGCGCACACGCTTCGACCGCATCTTCCTTCGCCGCACCGGATTCGCCACGCTGGACCGCCTGCTGGCGCGGCTGCACACCAACAAGGCCGAGTTGCTAATGGTGCTGGACCGGCCAGAAATCCCGCTCCACACCAACGGCTCGGAGAACGACATCCGCTGTTACGTCACAAGGCGGAAAGTCAGCGCGGGAACGCGGAGCGAGACCGGGCGTGACTGCCGCGATGCTTTCCTCAGTCTCGCCAAGACCTGCGACAAGCTCGGCATCGCGGTGTGGGATTATTTTGGTAGCAGGTTCAAGGTAGTGGGGCACGCGATCATTCAACCGCTCGACCATTACGTCAGAGCGCGGCTCCGCCCCGCCTGATTGGCACCCGTACCAATACCATTGTTCCCGTTACCCCTTCGATCGTTGGCGTTCGCAGCATGCGGCTCCGGCGTGCCCGGACTTTTGCCCCTCTTACAAAACGGGGTGGGGTCAGATTTGGACGCCGAACATAGCTGCCACTGTGGCAGCCTCATGCTTGCCGTTGCTCATGCGCCGTAAATGAGCGGCGTCCGCCTACCGAAACAAGGCGATCCTCACCAGAGGCTTACGATACTCGTCGCCTTCGTGCCTGTGCTGATGCATGGCACGATCACTGGCACTACCCATCCCAACACCCGCGAGCCCGCCCAAACGCCTACAGCCCGCCCGCCTCACGCGCCGCCAGGTGGCCCACTCGCATCGGTTACATCACGTCCACATCCTGGAGATGAACGGCGACAGTTATCGGCTCAAGCAGAGCAAGCGCCGGCAGCGCAGTGACCGAGCCGCCAACCTGCTGCCGGACAACCCACCCGGGGAGGAATGACCCAGGAGGCAGGCAGGCCCCCGCGGGGGCCCTCTTGTCATCATCCGTAATGCATTCTTACTCCAGCCCGCCGATGCACTTTTGCTCCAGCGTTGACAGTCAATTTGGTAGCACTCCGTCGAGGCGAGCAGCTGCCGACCTGCTCGTCCGCAGCGTCGACGGCGAGCGTCTCGGCCAACTCCGTTCGCAGCCAGTCGGTGAAGGCATTCACGCGGTTCGATGTGCCCCGCGTGTGCGAAGAGACCAGGAAATATGTCGCCGCGACGGTATGGTTAATTTTGGTGAGCCGGTCTAACGGGATCAGAAGTCCGTCCTTGATCTCTCGCGCCGCAAGAATCCGGCTCTCGAGGGCGACCCCAAGCCCGCAGACCGCTGCCTTGATTGCCAACGGGGACCGGTCTACGCGCAACCGCACCGGAGAGTCTGGCGACGCAAGACCTTGGCTGCGGAACCACTGATCCCAATTTTGTTGCCGACTTTCGGTGTAAATCAGCGGATACCGCATCAAGCTCCCTGCCGCCTCCACGCCCCCCCCTCGGCGGAACAGGTCGGAACTAATCAACGGAATGACGCGGTCATCGGCGATCTTCTCGACGGTCAAGCCCATCCATTTTCCGTGACCGTAGCGTATCTCGCAGTCGACGTCATATTCGCTCGTCGCGGCGAGCGTGACGAGCCGGATTTCGATGGCAGGGTGCAGCGCCATGAAACGCGTGAGATTCGGCATGAGCCACATCTCGGCGAAACTTGCGGCGACCAAGATCGTCAGAACATCCCGGGGTGGCACGGTCTTCAGCCGGCCGATTCCGGCTTCAATCAACGCGAAGGCCGGCTGGATGTCGTCCAGAAAGCGTCGACCTTGCTCCGAGAGATGCATCTTTTGGCCGAGCCGAACGAAGAGGTCGACGCCCAGGCTGGCTTCGAGGCTTCGGATCTGGTGGCTCACCGCGGACGGAGTGAGGCAAAGCACGTCCGCCGCGCCGGTGAAGCTCTCTTTGCGCGCCGCCAACTCGAAGCAGCGCAACTGGCTGAGGCTGGGTATGGATAGGGCCATTGCCGACCGTTGAGCATGCTGTCCGAGCCAACCAAGTGTATCGCATCAGCATGCGCCAGTGTCCAGTACTGCCAGGCAGCCTGCCAAGCAGCGTCGGATATGAGGTAGCATGGGGCGCCGTAGTGAGGCAGCAGACGAGGCAGCGTCGTCAGGCCTTGGCGCCTTGCAGCGTCGACACCTTCATGCCGGGCGTGGCAGGCGTTCGGCATGCTTGGACCGTGCCTTCGCCCTCGACCCACATGGCGCAATCCCAGCACACCCCCATGCCGCAATAGTATCCGCGCGGGGCACCGGCTTTGGCGGTCAGGCGCAGCGTGCGGCGGCCATGCGCGAGTAGGGCGGCGGCGATCGTCTCCCCCGCGAACGCCCGCACCGACACGCCATCTGCCAGGAACTCGAACGCCTCGCCCCGATCCAGCCCCGTGTCTAGCCGATGTATGTCAGGCATTCTTACCGCCTCGGCTCCTCGCGTGTGGGTACGCCCCCAGGAACCGGTGATACCGATCGAGGAACGCCTTCGTGCGCGGGTCCGTCGGCCTTTCGAGGACCTCGACCGGCGTTCCATATTCGACGAGCATGCCGTCCGCCATGAAGCCAATTGTATCGGCGACCTCATGCGCGAAGGCGATCTCGTGCGTGACGATGATCATGGTCATGCCGTCCGTCGCCAACTGCTGGATCACCTCCAGGACCTCACCGACGAGTTGCGGGTCGAGCGCCGACGTCACCTCGTCGAACAGCATTGCTTGCGGACGCATCGCCAGAGCTCGCGCGATGGCGACGCGCTGACGCTGGCCGCCCGACAGCCGCAACGGATAGGCATCGGTCTTGTCGCTGAGTCCAACTCTGGCAAGTAGATCCCGCGCCAGCTCTGCGGCTTCCCGCTTTGCCGTGCCCTTCACCGTGACGGGGCCTTCCATCACATTCTGCAGCGCCGTCATATGCGGGAATAGGTTGAAGTGCTGGAACACCATGCCGGTTTCCGCCCGAAAGGCCGCGAGCACACGATCTGCGGGAAAGCCGCGTTGCCCCGCGGTGAAGCTCATGGTCCGGTCCCCGACGCGGATGGAGCCGCTGTCCGGCTGCTCCAGCAGGTTAATGCAGCGCAGCAGCGTGGATTTGCCGGCGCCGCTCGGTCCGATAAGTGCGACGACGGCGCCTCGCGGGACTTTCAGGGAGACGCCCTTCACGACTTGCATCGATCCGAAGGACTTGCAGATATCCGTTACCTCGATCGCGAACGGCGCTATGCTCACTTCAATCGGCCCTGGCAAGGCGCCGCTCGAGACCGGCGGCCACAAGTGTGAGCGGGTAGAGAACGAGAAAATACAGCACTGCAACTCCACTGTACAGCTCAAGTGGCCGATAGGTGATGCTGGTCACCGCGCTGGCTTCGTACAGCAGGTCTCCCACAGCAATGACCGACAGCAGGGACGTGTTCTTGAGCTGGATCACGGACTGGCTGATGAAGGGTGGGATCATACGTCTGAAAGCCTGCGGCAGGATCACCCGACGCAAGCATTTGTTCCGCGTCATGCCGAGCGCCCGCGCGGCGTCCCATTGGCTCCGTTCGATCGAGACGACTCCGGCTCGAAAGATTTCCGAATAGAACGAGCCGACATAGAGCGTCAGCGCGATGAACCCGGCCATATAGGCCGGCATATTGATGTTCAGGAGCACTGGCATCGCGTAGTAGAACCAAATCAACTGCACCAGCAGCGGTGTGCAGCGGAAGGCCTCGACATAGGCGGTAACGGGAATTGTAATGGCACGATGCCGCGAGATGCACGCGATGCCGGTCAACAGGCCGATGAGCATGCCAACAGCAACGGTGCCGACGGTGTAGCCGAGCGTGACGCCCAGTCCCTGGAGCAGTAGGGAACGATACTGGATCAGGGCATGAAAATTCCATTCATAGGTCACGCAAAATGTCCTGTTGCGCGGCAGCCGGGCGCCCGGCTGCCGCAAAGATTAGTGCGCTGATCCTAACACTTGCCACCCGCGTGCCGCCTTTTTCAGGATTGCAGCGGTCGAAGCAGTCCAGATAAAGAGATTTGCCTCCTCGGCGAAATCTGTGGGTGGTTTGACGTGTTTTCCGGGTATGGGTGCGGCAGTGATCGCTTGTTTCGAGATCCAGCATTGAAAGGCTTCTGCGTCTGTTGTTGTGGCTGTGAGCATGTGGGCAACGCGCTTGCGTTGTCCACATGTCCACAGCCTTGTAGCCGCCGCGCGCACCGTGGCCTGAACAACAAGGCGAAACTGACCATGAGAAAATGCTACGGGTTTCGGACCTTCCACGTCGCAGAAATCGCCTGATATCATACACTTGGGAATCTGCCCGAGCCGGCAACCACCCACAGATTCCGCCGAGGAACCAAAGATTTTGGGTCGGCATTGTGGTGATAGACATATTCCTAGAACGCAGCTTCGATCTTGGCAGCGTCATCGGCGTCTTCATTCCCGCAGATCCCTTACTTTATCTGCCGACCCGTGGATCCTCAGTTATTAATGGCACACTAGAACTGTACGGTCGATGGCACGTCCTCGCGCGAGATGCCGGCGAGCTTGAGGTTGTCGAGGATCCATTCGCGAGTCTGGCCGAGTTGGCGGTTGTAAGTGCCCCAGACGCTGAGGAATTCAGCCCAACGCGTGTCGCCCGTCCGGACGCCGAAGAAGCTGCTCAGCGTCAGAACCGGCGTCGGCGTGATCATCTCGCCGAGCTGCTGCGGGTTCTTCTGATGCGACAGGATGCCGAGCATCGTCGTCGCAACGTTCGCGTCCGCGCGCCCGCTTACCACCGCCAGGATCGCTTCGTCGCGCGTCTTGAAGCTGATGATCTGCGCCTTGGGTGCATAGCGCCGAGCGATCGCCTCGTGCACGGATCCCACATCAACGGCGAGCCGAACGTTCGGATTGTCCAGATCGGCCCAGGTGTTTGCCGTGAACCCCTTGCGCGGCACGATAATCATGCTGATGGCGTAGATCGGCTGGGTAAACCCGATCGCCATTGCGCGCTGTGGTGTTGCCTGCAGGGTGAAGGCGATGTCGATCTTATTAGTCTGCAGGTCCAGCACCGAGCCGCCCCATGTCGACTCGACGATTTCCAGTTTGACATCGAGCGTTTTGGCGATGTTGCGCCCCATATCGATAGCGAACCCGCTCCATTCGCCGGTTTGCATATCCTTGTGGAAGTTGGGCTCTTCGCCGATGATGCCGTCCACCCTGAGCGTCCGGGTGCTCATAATGCGGTCCCAGGTGGATCCTGTGGTCTGGGCCGCGGCTGCGGTGGGAACGCTCGCCGCGAGAGCCAACCCAGCCGGCAACGCCGCCGCGAGGCCGAAGATGCTGCGGCGCGATGCGGCAACCGCGTCCCGATGTTCCGCTCCGTCAAGCAGATCTGCCATGTCGTCCTCCACTGTATCGTGTGCACATTCGTGTGAACAAATATCTTCCCGATCAGACACCTAGCCGTCTTTTTCCTACAGTGGCTTTCGTCGGCAGTGGCTATGGCATTGGTTTTTCAGTCGTTCCGATTGGGTGAAGAGTCCAGCCTGTTAGTAACACGACCATGTGCGATTGAAAGTGACGAATAGTCATCCGGCATATGAAGATTTTTCACTTCAACCTTATGCCACCGCGGGAGGAGTAAGGGCCTGAAGGGAAAGCCGGGCCGGTATAGCCGAGCTCCGCGGACGGCGTTATCGCGCGCAGTTCATCGTGCCGTACTAAATTCTTCGCTGTTTCTAAACATCGTGCTTGGGCTAACAAGGCGGGCATTGATGGATCGGCGTTAGGGAGACACATGGCCGCTTCAGGCACGAAGACGATTATTGTGATCGGGGCCGGGATCGCAGGGGTCTGCTGCGCGCTCGCGTTGCGGGAGGATGGGCACGACGTCCTGATGGTCGATCAAAACGGACCCGGAGAGGGGTGTTCGTCCGGTAATGCGGGTCAGTTCAATGTCGGGTCCTCTCTGCCGATCTCCATGCCAGGCATGCTCTTCCAGGTGCCTCGCTGGCTCATGGATCCGACCGGACCGCTGGCGGTCAGGTGGCATTACTTGCCAAAGGCTCTCCCTTGGCTCATTCGTTGGATCCGCGCCGGCCTTCGGGACCGCGTTCCGGGCTACGCAGTCACCTTGCGTGCGCTTCACGCGAACTGCATCGACCTCTACCGTCAGTGGCTCGGCACCGAGGGAACGGCGGACCTGTTGCGCTTCGCCGGCCATTTGTATGTGTGGGAGAGCACTGAACGCAGCGCGCTTGACCTGCTGTCCGAGGCGCTGCGGGAAGCGAACGGCATCCGGTCTGTGGTACTGGACTCCGCCGCCATCCGCGATATCGAGCCCGCCCTGGCGCCGATCTTCCAGCGCGGGCTCTACTTTCCGGACAATGGTCACACGGTCAATCCCCAGCGCCTCGTCCAGACTCTGGCCGAGCACTACGTTGCGGCTGGCGGAGTACTGCAGCGTCGGACGGTTACTGGCTTTGACTGCGGCCCGGAGGGTGTTCGCGCAGTTCTCACGGACGCCGAGCGACTTCCCTGCGACATCGCCGTCCTTGCGGCGGGAGCTTGGTCGCGCGGGCTGGCAGCGAAGCTCGGCACCAACCTGCCACTGGAGACCGAGCGCGGCTACCACGCCATGCTGCCATCGCCGGAAATCCAACTTCGCGTACCGGTTTCGAATGCGGAGCGCACCTTCGTCCTGACGCCGATGGAGCTGGGAATGCGCCTTGCCGGAACCGTTGAGATCGGCGGGCTGACGGCGCCCCCCGACTACGCGCGCGCGCGCATCTTGATCACGCAGGCGGCCCGGATGGTGCCGGGATTGAACAGCCACGGTGCCGCGCTTTGGATGGGATTTCGCCCATCCTTCCCCGACAGCCTGCCGGTAATCGACCGCGCGAAGGGTGTGCCGAACGCCTATCTCGCTTTCGGACACGGTCACACCGGCATCAGCGGCGCGCCGATGACGGGACGCCTGATTGCCGATATGATCTCCGGCCGACCGCCCACGATCGATACGTCGCCCTTCCGTGCCAGTCGGTTCCATTCCCATGGCAACTGACTGGGACACGATGCCGACCAACACCGAGATCGCCATCATCGGCGGCGGTGTTGCGGGTCTTTGCGCGGCTTGGTTCCTCGCGCGCGCCGAGCACCAAGTGACCATCGTCGAGCGGGCGGAACCCTGGGGCGAGGCGTCCGGGGCCAATGCGGGAACTCTGTCGCTGCAGGTGAAGATACGTCCCGTGCTTGCGCTGGCACATCGGGCTCTGTTGCTGTGGGAAGAGTTTGAGGCCACCATGGGAACGAGCGTCGGTTTTGCGCGGCCGGGCGGCCTTCGGGTCGCGACCAGCGATGCGTTAGCCGATGCGCTGCGGCGCTCTGCGGACCGCCAGCGGGAGGAAGGCTGCGACACGCAATGGCTGGACCGCGATGCGGCGCACGAGCTGGCCCCCTGGTTGGGTCCTTCGGTTCAGGCAGCGACGCTGTGCCATGATGACGGCTTCTCCAGTCCATTGCTCGCGGGACCGGCGCTGATCGACGCAGTGCGCCGTGCCGGGGCGAAGCTTGTAAGCAACGCTGCGGTTGACGCCGTCGAGCGGCAGGCGGACGGATTCCGTCTCGTCACGACAGATGGCGCGATCGCATGCAAGATCCTGGTGATCGCGGCGGGGCCGGGCACGACGCGGATCGGGCAGATGCTCGGGGTGAATCTGCCGCTCTACGCTGATGTGGACATGCTCTCGGTGACGGAGCCCGCGCCGCCGCTGCTGGATCGCGTCGTCACGCATATCGGTGGCGTGTTGTCGCTCAAGCAGCATCCCAACGGTACGATCCTTATTGGCGGCGGCTGGCAAGGGCGCGGTGGCTATCGGTCCGGTCGCAAGGACATCGACCATGACCGTTTCGTCCAAAATCTGCGGGTTGCCACCGAGACCGTGCCGGAACTCCGTCGCTTGCGCATCGTCCGCGCCTGGGCTGGCTTTGAGGCGGTGGCACCGGATGCGCTGCCGTATCTCGGGCGGTTGCCCGGAGACAAGAATGCCTATGTCGCTGCGGGGGCCCGCGGAGGTTATCATCTCGCGCCCGTGCAGGGACTGCTGCTGAGCGAGTTGATCCGGGATGGAGCGGCGTCGCTGCCGATCAGTGCGTTCGATCCCGGCCGCTACACGGCCATCGTGCAGCACGCGAGGACGACGTGATGAAATCTACATCGCTGGCGATCCTCGGCGCCGGACCGGCGGGACTTGCGGCTGCATCCGAGGCGGCACGGTACGGCATTGGCGTGACGATCATCGACGACAACGCGCTGCCGGGCGGCCAGTATTTCCGCCAGATGCCGCGCACCTTCCGCCACACCACGGCGACCTCGTCCGACAAGGACCGGAAGCGAGCCGCGGCCCTGTTCGAGGTACTCCAGCAACCCGGCGTCGAATTCCTCTCGGAGACGGTGGTTTGGGATATTCCGGACGAGCACAGGCTGGCCTATTCCGGTCCGCATGGCGCGGGCCTACTGCAGGCGGAGATGGTACTTGTCTCCGCTGGAGCCTATGATCGCCCCGTGCCGTTTCCAGGCTGGACTCTGCCGGGCGTCGTCACCTGCGGCGGTCTGCAGAATTTGCTCAAGGGGCAACGCATGATTCCCGGTCGTCGGGCCGTGGTGGCGGGGAACGGACCGCTCCTACTGGTCGCGACCGCGACGCTATTGCGCGGCGGGGCGATCGTACCCGAGGTGGTCGAGGCGGCACCAGTGCTCCGACGGTTGCCTTCCCAGCTTTGGCGCCTCGCCGCGGCACCGAAGATCATGCGTCAAGCCATCGAGTATGGCGCGCTGATGGTGCGGCACGGCACGCGATTCACCACAGGGGAGACCGTGATTGAGGCGCTGGGCGAGGATGCTGTGCAGGAGGTGGTGCTGGCGCCGATCGATGAGCGGGGACAGGTGAATCGGGCGCGGAGGCGGACCGTGCCAGTCGACACGCTCGTGGTCGGATTTGGGCTGCGCCCCTCGATCGAGCTGTTTCAGCTTCTGGGCTGCGCGCTTCGCTTCGATCGGATGTCGGGCGGGTGGCTACCCGTGCGAAACGTCGATCTGGAGACCTCGCGACCGAACGTGTTCGCGGCCGGCGATGGTGCCGGTATCGGCGGCGTGGAGAGGGCGCTGGCCGAAGGCCGCCTAGTCGGCATGCTCGCCGCCAGGCGGCTCGGCCGGGCGGGCGGAGATGGGGGGACCGAACGCAAGCTTCGCGCGAGCCTCACGCGCATGGATCGCTTCCGCACCGGGCTCGAACGGCTATACAGGCCACCATGCAGCTACTTGGACCTGGTGACACCCAAGACCACGATCTGCCGGTGCGAGGAGGTCTCTTTCGACGATATCGAGACCTGGCGCAGCCGCGGACTCGCTACGGGGACCGCGCTCAAAGCGGCCACGCGGATTGGTATGGGACGATGCCAAGGACGGAATTGCCTGGCCACGCTCGCAGAGCTGCTGGCCCGGGAGGGCTCCGTTCCGGTCGAATCCGTTCCAATGCCGCGCGTCCGCCCGCCGCTGCGGCCGGTGCTGATCGGGGATCTGCTGCAAGAGGACTCGCCGCCGCCACATTTGCCCGACGATCCGCACCTGCCACGCGGCGAACCGGTTTCCTGAGGGCCAAGCCTTACCCGCTTATCCACTATCGGCCCAGCGGCGTATGATCCGCCTGATGCTCCGCAGGCTCACGCAAGCAACCTATTGATCACGCAGTCAATTTTCCCAAACAACTCGAAAACTAAGCCGCTCCGTTCATCGGCCATGTGTCGCCCAGCCGGTACCCCGTCGGGAGAGGGTCGGTTGGATCGAGAACGTGGTTATGAAACCCGGTGACCCAGGCGCGTCCGCTGATGATCGGGACGATGCCGGATCGTCCACCGATCGAGACGGTCTTCCGGATCTCGCCAGTGAACCGCGTTCCGATGATTGATTCGTGAACGAACGGCTCTCCGAGGCCGATCTGCCCGCGTGCGTGCATGACTGCCAGCCGAGCGCTCGTCCCGGTGCCGCAAGGCGAGCGGTCGAGCCTGCCCGGTGAGACGATAACGGTATTGCGTGCCGTCAGCCTTCCTTGGTCGTCGCGCATCAACGGGCCTGCGAACAGCGTCTGATTGACCGTATGGATCAGCGGATTCTCGGGATGGACAGCCGGAATCTGTGCCGCAGCCGCAGCTTTTATTCGTTCGCCGACCTCCACCAACGCCCGCGCGCGCGAAGGCTCCAGCGGCAACCCCGCCTGCTCGGCATCAACGATGACGTAGATCATCCCGCCGTAGGCGACATCAACACGGATCGTCCCCAGGCCGGGCACATCGAGCGCCAGGTCCAGCCCGAAGACAAGGCAGGGGACATTCTCGAAAGTCACCCGCGTGCAGCAGCCATCCTGGCATTCGGCATGCACTTTGACGAGGCCCCCCGGCGCCTCGAGCGTCAGGCTGGTGTATGGCTCCTCCATCTTCAGTGTGCCGGTTTCCAGCAAGGCCGTGACCGTCGAAATGGTGTTCGTTCCGGACATCGGTGGGTACGAGGCAGACTCCATAATGATGTAGCCCGCATCGACCCCCGGCATGGAAGAAGGCAAGACAAGATTGACGCACTGAATGACCTTGCCTCGGGGCTCGTGAAGAAGAAATTGACGCAATTCGTCTTGGCTCTTTTCCAGGAACTGAGCTTTGTCGAACATGGTCTTGCCGGGGACGTTTATGACGCCTCCGATGATGACCTCGTTGTGAGCACCTTCAGCATGCATGCTGACGGTCGTGATCATCCGGCTGAAGCGCATGGATTGGAGACTCCTCGCGAGGGGATCTATCGTAGGTTCGGATGCTTGACCGGGCGCGCCCTAGTTGTCCGCAGGAGCCGTAGGGCGCGGTTGTCGCTGAGGATCAAGGGCTTTCACAACAGCGCGAATAACGACGGCTGCTCCGCTGGTTTCCGTGCCACTTTAACCCAACGCCTCATGGCCGCAACTGCTTGGAACGCGCTTTCTCGCCCGATGAGCTCGGTGCAGGGGCCGCCGGACAGCATAATCGCCATCTAACGTAACCAGATGGGGCAAGCGTGCAAGCAAACGCTTTTCATCGCCGCGATGATTGGCCGATCCGCCGGTCGGGCGAGTAGGGTGCCCGCGCTCACGCCTTGTGTCGCGCGCGGCCTAAGGTTTCGCGTCGGGCCGCCGGGGAGTTTGGCGGCACCATCATCATCTTGATGAATGCATTTCATTGGAGTGAGCGACCACGCCTGCCTAACGTCGGTTAGGTCAAACTCTGGAGCCAGCAGATGAAGCGAACGTCGTGGAGCGGTGTCTATGTGGTCTGCGTGACCCCGTTCACTGAGGCGGGGAAATTCGACGAGCCTCAGATACGCCAGCTGGTGGATACGTTGGTCGCGGACGGTGTTGACGGCATCATCTTGGCCGGCAGCACCGGCGAGTGGTTCGCGATGTCGGACAAAGAGCGTATAGAACTGTTCCGCATTGCGGCCGACCAGAACAAGGGGCGGGTGAAGCTCCTTGCTGGAACTACGGCAATCGCGACACCAACCGCAGTGCAGCTGACGCGGGCCGCAAAAGAACTCGGGCTCGACGGAACGCTGATCCTGCCGCCGCCCTACATCCTGCCTACCGAACGCGAACTTCTGGCTTACTTCGAGGCGCTCGACGAGGTTGGACTTCCGATCATGATCTACAACAATCCGCCTCGCACGGCCGTCAATCTCGACGCTAAGCTGCTGGACAAATTATTGCGTTTCAAGAACATCGTGGCCCTCAAGGACAGCGTCAAGGACCTGCATCAGATCAGCGCCACGCTGCGCGCCCACGGCGACGAACTGGCCATCTTCACCGGCCTCGAGACCTATATCATACCCAGCGTTCAGCGCGGCGGCGTCGGTGTCGTCGCGATGGCGCCGAACGTCATGGGCAGCGAGGCTGTGGCGCTCTATCATCACGTCGCGGCGGGCCGTTGGAATGAAGCGGTGGCACTCCAGCGCAAGATCGATCTTCTTTACGACCGTATGTACGGGGCCGGCATCAACCCTTACGTGGTGCTGAAGGAAGGCATGCGGCTGCGGGGGCGACCTGGCGGCTATCCGCGCGCGCCCCTCGCTTCGATGACGCGGGACGAGCGGGCGAGCCTCGCGGCTCTCCTCAAGAGCTTCGAGCGGGCCACGGCCGCCTGAGCCGCGCCGCCGCGCTGTTGCAGGAAGCGCCGCAATGAGCGCGGTCGGCCCCGTGCTCCCGCCCGCTATCTGGGAAATGATCACCTGATCGGAGAGGGTGCCTGATGGCTCAGCGATGGTGGAGCGGCCAGGGGCGGCGCGCAGCTGATCAGGCCATCCCCGTTGAGCACGGGTCAGCGGACATTGAAAAAATATGCGCTCGCCGTCCCGTGCACCAGCTGCCAAGCTGGAGAGGCGAGTGTGGCAGGGAGGAGCAATGCTTCGGCGCGTGGAGACCTTGGTGCAGCGGGCATCGCCTGTGTTCATCGACGTCGACGGGCGGAGGGTGGCGGCGGAACCTGGGGAGAGTCTTGCCGTGGCGCTCGCGATCAGCGGCATCACCACGCTGCGAATGAGCCCTGAGCGCGGCGAGCCGCGCGGCATGTTCTGCCTGATGGGGGTGTGCCAGGAATGCGCTGTCCGCGTGGATGGCTGCCGCACCACCGCCTGCACCGAGCCGGTCCGCGCGGGCATGGTCGTGGAAACGGGCGGCGGATGGAGCGACTGAGCGCGGAGCCCGACCTTCTCGTGCTGGGCGCTGGCCCAGCCGGCGTGGGCGCGGCGCTCGCGGGCGCCGCGTGCGGGCTCGACACGCTGATCGTGGACGAGGCGGCCGAGAGTGGCGGGCAGATTTACCGGTCCCTGCACCCCGGCCTCAGGCTCCGCTCCGGCGCTGACCTCGGGCCGGATGCGCGGGTCGGGGATGTTCAGCGGCGCTGGCTGGCGGAGAACCCGGTGCGACGCGCCTTCGGCCGCCGGGTCTGGTCGGTCGATGCGGCGTTGCGGGTGGATGCGATGGGGCGCGACGGACCCGAGACGTGGCGCCCGCACGCCCTCGTCGTGGCGACCGGAACCACCGAACGGATTGTGCCCTTCCCGGGCTGGACCCTGCCTGGCGTGATCGGCCTGGCGGCGGCCACGATCCTGCTGAAGTCGCAGCAGGTACTGCCGGGAGAGCGGACGGTAGTGGCGGGGTGTGGCCCGCTCCTGGTGGCGGTGGCGTTCAACATTCTCAAGGCTGGCGGTAACGTCGCCGCCGTGATCGATCTAAGCGGCCCTGCCGACTGGCTGGCGGCGTTGCCGGGCCTCGCGCTCCGGCCCGGCCTTGCGCTCCGCGGACTAGGTTGGGCGCGCGCGGTCCGTTCGGCGGGGGTGCCGACGCTATTCCGCCACGGCATCCACGCCGTTCGGGGCGCTGCGGGCGCGTTGGAGGTGGAGGTGGCTCCGGTCAGCGCGGCGCGGGGATGGATGACGGGCGGGACGCTGCGCCGGTTCGCGGCGGATGGGCTCGTAGTCGGTCACGGCCTCACGCCGGCCATCGAGGTTACGCGTCTGTTGCGCGCTCGCCACGTGTTTCGTCCGGCGTGGGGCGGCTGGGTGCCTGAGTGCGACGCCGAGGGCCGGGCGTCTATCCCGCATCTTTATGTGGCAGGCGACGGTGCTGGCATTGCCGGGGCGGTCCCGGCTTATCTGCACGGGCGGCTTGCCGGGCTGGCTGCAGCACGCGATCTGGGGCAGCCCGAGGCCGCTTCGTTGCGCTGGGAGCGCGCGGCGTTGCGGCGCGCCCTCTTCCGCAGTGTACGGGCCGGGCGTGCGGTGGCCGCGATGATGGCGCTCCGCCCCGGCCACGTCGCCGGCATCCCGGCAGAAACCGTGGTATGTCGCTGCGAGGACGTGACGCGTGCGGACATCGAAGCCGCGGTGGCCGCCGGTGCGCGCGAGATGAACCAAGTGAAGGCCTGGACCCGCTGCGGCATGGGGCCGTGCCAGGGCCGCATGTGCGGCGAGGTGGTGGCGGAGCTGGTCGCCGCACATGTCGGCGGGCGGGAGGCGGCCGGCAGCTTCACCGGCCGCGCGCCGTTGCGCCCGATCAGCCTCGGCGCGCTCACGGGAGAGTTCAGCTACAGTGACATCCCGATTCCTCAGAGTGCCCCATTATGAGCGGCTATGACGTCGCGGTCATCGGCGCCGGGGTGATGGGCTGCAGCACCGCGCTGTTCCTGGCGCGCGGCGGCATGCGGGTGGTGCTGCTCGACCGTGGCATGTTGTCCCGGGAGGCATCCGGCGTGAATGCCGGCACGCTGACGATGAACATGACCCGCGCCGCCCTCATCCCCTACGCGCTCCGAGGCTGGGAGATGTGGACGCAGGCGGCCGGCTGGCTGGGCCATAGCGCGGGCGTCCTGGTCACGGACGGGTTGTCGCTTGCCTTCACCGACGCCGAGGCGGCACTGCTGGAAGCACGGGCTCAGGCCCGGCAGCAGGCGGGCGCGCCGATTGCGCTGATCACGCCGGCGCAGGCCCGTGCGATCGAGCCGGGCCTGGCCGAGACCGTGTGTCTGGCGGCCCATTGCCCGATCGATGGCTACGCCACCGCTTATGTCACCGGCCGAGCGTTTCGCGCCGCGCTGGTGGAGGCGGGCGTGGAGATCCGCGAGCAATGCCCGGTGCGCGGCCTCGCGCCTGCTGCGGGCGGCTATGCGGTGCGAGCCGGCGGGGATGCGCTGCTCGCCCGGCGCATCGTGCTGGCCGGGGGCGTCTGGATCGAGGAGATGCTGGGTTGGCTCGACTTGGCCATCCCGATCAAGGTCCTGGTCAACCAGCTGATCGTCACCGAACGGATGCGGCCGGTGATGCGCACCGTGCTCAGCATCGCCAACGGGCTGCTGTCGCTGAAGCAGTTCGCGAATGGCACGGTGCTGGTCGGCGGCGGCTGGCAGGGGGTCGGGGACCGGACGCGAGGCGGTGTGGCGGCAATCCCCGAGAACCTGATCGGCAATCTGCGCCTGGCACGATGGGTGATCCCCGCGCTCGCGGAGGCGCGCATTCTCCGCATCTGGCTTGGCCTGGAATCGGAAGTGGCGGACGCCATGCCGATGCTCGGCCCGATTCCCGGCCATCCCGGTGCTTTCGTCATCGGGACAGCGCATTCCGGCTATACCAGCGGGCCGTTCATGGGGCGGTTATTGGCACAGGTGATGCTCGGACAGGAACCGGAGCTGCCGTTGTTTCCGCCCGATCGTTTGCTGGCCGGGTCATTTTCCAGGGGAGAGGTTGCCGCATGAGTTCACCGGACAGTGTGCGCTTCCATGGCATCTACCCCTCCGTCCTCTGTCCCCTGCGGGCCGATTTCTCGGTCGACGAGGCAACCCTGGCGCGCCATGTCGCTGACGTCACAGCGGTCCCCGGCATTGCCGGCGTGCTGTGCAACGGCCACGCCGGCGAGAATGCCTGGCTCGACAGGGCGGAGCAGCGCCGCGTGGTGGAGGTCTGCCGCGACGCGGTAGGGGCAGGCCGGCTGGTCGTCGCCGGCATTAATCACGAAAGCAGCCTGGCCGCCGCCGATCTGGCCCGGGACGCCGCCGCGGCTGGAGCGGATGCGGTCATGGTGTTCGCGCCCTATTCCTGGGCGCTCGCACAGGACGAGCACCTGGCGCATACGCACCATCGCATCGTTGGTGCGGCCATGGACCTGCCGATGATGCTGTTCCAGGGCTCCGTCCGCGCGGGCCGCATCCCCTACACGCCCGCCGTGCTGCGCGCACTGGTGCGGCTGCCCAACGTGGTGGGCATCAAGGAGGGCAGTTGGGAGACCTCGGCCTACGAGATGACCCGGCGCCTCGTGGCCGAGGCGGCGCCGCATGTCGCCGTCATGGCGTCCGGCGACGAGCACCTGCTGACCTGCTTCGTGCTGGGCAGCGAGGGCAGCTTGGTGAGCTTGGCGGTGATCGTGCCGGAACTGATCGTGGAGCTGGACCGGGCGGTCCGCCAGGGCGACCTCGCTGCGGCACTTGCGGTGCACCGGGTGATCCAACCTTTGGCGTACGCGATCTACGGCGCGCCGCCGGGCGGATACGCGACCGCGCGGCTGAAGGCATGCCTGAAGCTGCTGGGCCGGCTACCGTGCGACGCCGTGCGGCCGCCCTTAGGCTCGCTCGGGGCAACGGAGATCGCGGGGCTGCGGGACGCGCTGGCCGCGGCGGGGTTGTTATGACCCCGACGCCGCGCTGGCGGAAGCGACCGCCTGGCTCGAATTGGGGCGATTTCGGCCCGGACGACCAATGCGGCCGGCTCAACCTGCTGACGCCCGAGAAGGTGTTGCAGGGCGTCGCCGAGGTGCGGGAGGGTCGCAGCTTCTGCTTGAGCCTGCCGCTCGATCTGCCGGGCGGCGACTACCACGCCCTCAACCGGGCGCCGCCGCGGCTGCGCGCCGTGCAGGGCAAGAAGGGCTACGTCTATAATTATCGCGCTGACCCGGCGCGCACGGATGTCTGGTGCGACGACACTGCCCTGCTGTCCACGCAGCGCTCGACGCAGTGGGACGCTCTCTGCCACGTCGGCTCGGCCTTTGACGCCCAAGGCGGCGGCCGGGCCGAACTCGTCTATTACAACGGCTATCGGGCCGGCACCGACATCCCCGATCCCGATGCGCAAACCGGCGCTGTCAGCGCGCGGGCGCTTGGCATCGAGAACATGGCAGCGCGCTCGGTGCAAGGGCGAGGCGTCATGATCGACCTCTATCCACTATGCGGGCGCGAGCGCGTGCTGGTCGGATACGACGCGCTGATGCGCTGCTGCGACGCAGAGGGCGTCGTGGTCGAGACGGGCGACATGGTGTGCCTGCACACGGGGCTCGCGGCCGCCCTTCTTCCGCTGGGGCCCGACCCTGACCGCGAGACGCTGGAAAATTCCCACGCCGTGCTGGACGGGCGCGATCCGCGCCTGCTGCGTTGGATCGAGGAGAGCGGGCTGATCGTCCTCGCCGCCGACAACTTCGCTGTGGAAGCCGTGCCGGCCCGCGCAGATCCCGCCGCCACGGTCGCCGAGCCGCTGCATGAGCACTGCATCTTCAAGCTCGGCATCCACCTTGGCGAGCTATGGCATCTCTCGGAACTGAACGCATGGTTGAAGGCGCATCGCCGCACCCGCTTCCTGCTCACGGCTCCGCCCCTGCGTCTGCCCGGCGCCGCGGGATCGCCGGTGACGCCGGTGGCCACCGTCTAATCCGCAAACCACCATAACCAGGGAGTTACTCACCATGAAAGCCCTTGCCATCGCAGCCGCGGTCACCGCACTGCTCGCCACCGGCGGCCCCGTCGCGGCCCGCTCGCTCGACGCCATCATGTCTGCGGGGGAGCTCCACGTCGGCGTCAACCCGAACTACCCGCCTACGGCCATGTACGACAGCACGAACCAGCTCGTAGGCTTCGACGTCGACCTCGCCAATAAGCTCGCCAGCATGTTGGGCGTGAAGGTCAGCTTCGTGACCGTCGATCCGAATAGCCGCATCCCGTTCCTGACGAGCGGACGCATCGACATGGTGATGGGCGGCATGACGCGGCTGCCGGAGCGCGCCAAGCTGATCGATTTCACGACGCCGATCATGACGGAAACACTGGGCGCGCTCACCGTCGCCGGCCACCCGTTCACGACGCTCATGGACCTGAACAAGGCCACGGTGACGCTTGCGGAGGTGCGCGGGACGACGCCGATCCCCTGGATCGCCGCCAATCTGCCGTTGGCCAAGGTGGTGCAACTCGACAACCATCCGGACGTGCTGCGCGCGGTCGCGCAAGGCCGTGCGGACGCCGTAGTGGACGACCTCGCCTCGCTTGGCCAGATCGCCAAATCCATCGACGCGAAATGGCAGCCCCTGCAGGGCCACGCGAATGAGGTAGACTGGGACTGCATCGGCGTCGCCAAAACCGATGTGACGCTCAGGCGCTGGCTGAACGTTGCACTATTCTCGCTCGAGGAGGGCGACTTCGTCGCGCAGGATTACAAGAAGTGGTACGGCTTCGATATGGCCGCGCCCATCCCGGCGCAGCCGTATTTCTGAGCGCGATCCTGTCGGGGATGCTGCCACGGCTGTTCAACGCCCTCGGATGACGGGTGGGTCGAGAAGCCGTTTGAGCCCCCGAGAGCCGCGCGGTAGCGGTCTTGGTTGAGCGTGCCGGTGTGGTTGGCCTTGAGAATATTGTAGGCGAAGCTGCGCCGGCGCGCGAAGCTGCTGGGGTTGGGCCGGATGCGCGAGCGGTCTGCACCCATGGTGACGTCGCGGCCGTAGTGGGAGGCGTTCTCGATCGTTCAATGCGCGCGGATGGCCTCGCCAGCACGGGCGGCGTTGATGGGCATGTTCGACAAGTAGTAGGCGGTATGAGTGGACCGCTGCCACCGCCCGGTCTTGGCGCTGCGGGTGAGGACGTCGCGCTCGACGCGGAGGATGGCGGCGACATGAGAGTTCCATTCACTGTCGGCGAGCTTGCCCTCCGCCCGGCGCGGATCGGGAACCTGTTCCAGCAAGCCCCACAGCGGCGCGAATGCAGCCACGGCAACCTCCGACCCGGTTGCCACTCCAGGAGTCACACTTCTGGCACTTCGGGAATCCCCTTTGTCATCCGCCACCACGGTTCGGCCCGAACCTGTTGCATTTCGGCCTTAGGTCAGCCAATGCGGCAGCGTTGAACAGCCGTGGGGATGCTGCCAGGCTAGCATGCAGTACACATTCCAATTCAGCCAGGTAACCCGCTACATCCCGTATCTGCTGGGCGGTGGTTTGGTCAGTCTTGAACTGGCCTTTCTGGCCTTCTGCGGCGGGATGGTGCTGGGCCTGCTCGGGGCGATTGGCAAGACCTTCGGCGGCCCGGTGCTTCGCAGCTTGGTGCGCGGATACGTTGTGTTCTTCACCAACACGCCGCAGCTTGTGCAGGTGTACTTTCTGTTCTTCTTGTTGCCGGATGCGGGCATCATTCTCACCCCGTTCATGGCGATGCTGATCGGCATGACGATCAACGCCGGCGCCTACCTCACCGAGATCCAGCGCGCCGGCTTCCTTTCGGTCCGTCCGGGTGAACTCGAGGCGGCGGAGACGCTCGGGATGTCGATGCTGCAGCAGGTGCGCTACGTGATCCTGCCGCACGTCATGCGCACGCTGTTTGCGCCGCTGTCCAACCATTACATCCTGATGGTGCTGGGCACGTCCATGGGTGCGGTGTTTGGGGTGGAGGAGCTGACCGGACGAGCCTACAGCGTGAATGCCGAGACCTTCCGGTCCATCGAGATCTTTTCAATGGTTGGGCTGATCTATGTCACCATCACCGTGCTTGCGAGCGCACTGCTGGCCGTACTGGGTCGTGTCCTCTTCCGCGTGCGGATGAAGGTGATCTGAGATGGGACACCTGCTCGCCCAGCTTCCGTCGTTCTTCACCTACTATAACGCCCTGTTCCTGGTGAGCGCGCTCGCCAGCACCTTCGCGCTGACCGCGATCGGCTGCGGCGTTGGGCTGATCCTGGGCTTCGTTATCGCCGTGCTGCGCCGCACACAGGCGCGCGCTGCGGCCCCGCTTCGCCTGTCTTTGATCGTGCTGGTCGAGCTGTTCCGGCGCATCCCGTTCCTGGTAACATTGCTGCTCGTGTTCTACGGCGCCCAGGTTGCCGGGCTGAACGTTTCGTTGTTCGCGATTGCAAGCACCAGCGTCTGCCTGATCGCCACCGCCTATATCTCGGAGATTGTGCGGGCGGGATTGGATTCCGTTCATCCAAACCAGTGGGACAGTGCCGCGGTCTCCAATTTCACCTTGCTGCAGACGCTGCGGCTGGTGGTGGTGCCGCAAGCATGGCTGGTTATGCTGCCGCCCGCCTTCGCCTTTTTTCTGTTGTTCCTGAAGGACTCCGCCCTTGCGTCCCAGATCGGCGTCGTGGAACTGACCTATGCTGGCAAGGTGCTCAACAACCGAGGCTTCTCCCCAGTGCTGTCCTTCGGCACGATCCTGGTGCTGTATTTCGCGCTATCCTACCCGCTCATGCGGCTCGGGCAGCGCATGGAGGTGAGCCTTGCCCGCCCTCGCCATCACTGACCTAAGGGCTTCCTACGCTAGCCGTCCCGTGCTGAAGGGGATCACGCTCTCTGTAGGCACCGCAGAGATCGTAAGCGTGATCGGCCCGTCCGGCTCGGGCAAGAGCACGCTGTTGCGTGTGCTGGTGGGGCTGCTGCGCCCGGATAGCGGCGAGGTGGTAGTGGAAGGGCGCCGGATCGACTACGCGAGCAAGCGCGATATTCACGTCCTGCGAAATCGTTGCGCCATAGTTTTCCAGCAATATAACCTGTTCCAGAACATGACCGTATTGGACAATGTAACCATTGCCCCTGTGAAAATAAAAGGCCGGAAGCGGCAGGAGGTCGAGGAGGAGGCGCAGGCGCTGCTCCGCAAAGTCGGCCTCGCCGACAAGCTGCGTGCCTATCCGGACGAGCTGTCCGGCGGCCAGCAGCAGCGGGTCGCCATCGCCCGGGCACTCGCGCTGCGCCCCGAATTCCTGCTCCTTGACGAAGTCACCTCAGCGCTCGACCCCGAACTGGTCAACGACGTGCTGGACACGATCCGCCTGCTCGCGGCTGACGGCATGACCATGCTGATCGTCTCGCATGAGATGTCGTTCGTGCGCGAGTTGTCGACCAAGATCGTGCTGATGGCGGATGGGTTAGTCGTCGAGGAAGGCGCGCCAGCGGATTTGTTCGAGCGCCCACAAACAGCCCGAGCGCAAGAATTCATCGGCAAGATCCTGCGCCATTGATTTCCGACTGGAGCCCCGGAGGCGGATTTTCTTGCGGAGCTGCGTGCGTTGTGTCCCATCATTCGACGGTTGCCATCGCCACCCCGATGAAGGACGACACGGATGCGAGCCTGCTGGCGACGCTTCACGAGCAGGGCTTGCTGCCAGAACAGGTGCGCCTGAATTTCGTCCAGCCGGTCCGCCGCGCGGCCATCGCCGACGCTGACGCCAGCTTCCTCAATGATCCCGATCTGGGTGCAGTACTGACAGACGAAGAGAAGGCCTTGATCCTGACGGACGTCGAAGTTCGTGTGCTGCAGCATCCGGACCGCTACGTCGGCAGCCTGCGGGACGGGTGGTCGAAGGATTATCCTCCAGAGGACCATTTCGAGTCGTTCCGTGAGTCCATCGGTCTGTTTGTCGAGGCATTGTCAGATCGCGCTGATTATTCGTCGGTAATGAAGCGGACTGAAAACGAAATCAGTATGGCGGTCTGGGCGATGAATGACGACTACGAGCCAAGCTCCTCGACCTCCGCGCCGACAAGCTCGTCAACGCCTCGGCCTGCCGGGCTGGCGCAGGTCTTCCGGGACGTTGACGAATAGCAATGCCATGCAACGTGAGAACCGCCGGTGGGGCCGGGCTGCGGATGCAGCCGCGGGCGGGGGGGCGCCGACGGACACTCGTCCCGCGGCGGTCCGACAAATCGCGCAGCAATGCCATGCGACGTGAGAACCGCCGGTGGGGCCGGGCTGCGGATGCAGCCGCGGGTGGGGGGCGCCGACGGACACTCGTCCCGGCGGTCCGACAAATCGCGCAGCAATGCCATGCAACGTGAGAACCATCGGCGGAGCCGGGGTGCGGATGCAGCCGGGGGTGGGGGCGCCGACGGACACTCGCCCGAGGGGCGGTCCGACAAATCGCGCAGCAACGCTATGCAACATGAGAACCGCCGGTGGGGCCGGGTTGCGGATGCAGCCGCGGGTGGGGGGCGCCGACGGACACTCGCCCGGGGGCGGTCCGACAAATCGCGCAGCAATGCCATGCAACGTGAGAACCATCGGTGGAGCCGGGTTGCGGATGCAGCCGCGGGTGGGGGCGCCGACGGACACTCGCCCGGGGGGGCGGTCCGACAAATCGCGCAGCAATGCCCTGCAACGTGAGAACGGTCGGTGGCGCCGGGTTGCGGATGCAGCCGCGGGTGGGGGGCGGGCGACGGGTGCTCGCCCAGGCGGTCCGACAAATCGCGCGCCAATGCCATGCATAGCCTGCCACCGGGCTATGACCCGGTGGTGAGAGCCGCCGGTGGGGCTACGAGCCGGTGCCGGATCTGGCCTGGCCGTGATGGTTGGGTGGGAATGCGCGGCGGCGCAGTAACGACTGCATGCCGAGCCGGCCACCAGGCGTGTCCCGCGGTGATGCGGAGCGGCACCTGGCGTCGAGCGGCGCCGCACGGCCCGCGCTCAGGCCAGCGGCACCGGCACGGCGTGCCGCCGCCCCGCCGGATCGCGCACCTGACCATCGGCCTCCAGATACACCGGCCCGATCGGCACTTTCCCGTGCCCGCCCGGGATATCCAGCACATAGGTCGGCCACGCCAACCCGGTCACCCGCCCGCGCAGCGCCGCCAGCAACCGCCGCCCCTCCTCGATCGGCACGTGGAACCGCGCCGTGCCAGGGGCCGGGTCGAGCTGGTGGAGGTAGTAAGGCTTCACCCGCGCGCCCAGCATGGCGCGGAACAGTGCCTCCAGCGCCGCCTCGCTGTCGTTCACCCCGCGCAGCAGCACCGACTGGCCGAGCAGCGGAATGCCGCGCGCCAGCACCCTGCGCAATGCCGCGCGGGCGGCCCGCGTGAACTCGCGCGCGTGGTTGGCGTGCACCACCAGCCACAACGGCTTCTCTGTCGCCAGCGCGTCGGCCAGCGCCTCGGTCAGCAGCCCCGGATCGGCCACCGGCACGCGGGTGTGCACGCGCAGGAGCTCGACGTGCGGAATTGCCGACAGCGCCGCCACGATCTCGCCCAGCCGGCGCGGCGACAGCATCAGCGGATCGCCCCCGGTCAGGATCACCTCGCGGATTGCCGGGCGCGCGCGCAGCCAGTCATACGCGGCATCCAGCTCGGCCGCGCTCAGAAGCCCGCCATCCGGCCCGACCTGCGCGCGACGAAAGCAGAAGCGGCAGTAGACCGGACAGGCCAGCAGCGGCTTCAGCAGGGCACGGTCCGCATAGCGGTGCACCACGCCCTTGATCGGCGACAGCGCCTCGTCGCCGATCGGGTCGAGGCTCTCGTGCGGCGCGGTGACCAGCTCCGCCGGGTCGGGCAGGAACTGAAGCCCGATCGGATCGTCGGGAGGCGCGCTCCCAGCGGCCACGCCAGGGGCAATCAGCGCCCGCATCGCCGGCGTGATCGCCACGGCATAGCGCCGCGCCACGTCAGCCGCGGCGGCGCGCGCGGCAGGCGCGATCAGGCCGGCCGCAACCAGTGCATCGGCCGTCCGCAAGGTTCGCGCATCGCTGGGTGCCCCATCCGGCATACCGCCGCACATAGGCCGG
This sequence comes from Acetobacteraceae bacterium, assembly GCA_003151425.1. Classification (GTDB taxonomy): domain Bacteria; phylum Pseudomonadota; class Alphaproteobacteria; order Acetobacterales; family Acetobacteraceae; genus Palsa-883. The sequence goes on along the minus strand of PLXO01000120.1, from coordinate 51,947 downwards.
CTGGCGCGCCCTCGCCAGGGCCGGCGCAGGGGAATCGGGAGAACCGAGCGGCGCGATGGGCGGTGACCGGCAACCGCGGTATACGTCGGCGCGGCAACAGGGACCAAACGATGCAGGACACCCAGCAACGCTCCGGGGAACGCTCCGGGGAACGCCCCGGGGAACACGTGGTCCACGTGGGCCAGATCGCCATCGCCAACCACCTGCCGTTCACCCTGATCGCCGGCCCCTGCCAGATCGAATCCCGCGCCCACGCCCTGGAGGTCGCCGCCGCGCTCCGCGAGCTATCCGACACCACCGGCGTGCCCGTTATCTACAAATCCAGCTACGACAAGGCCAACCGCACCAGCACCACCGCCGCGCGCGGCGTCGGCATGACCGAAGGCCTCGCCATCCTCGCCGAAGTCCGCGACCGGACCGGCCTGCCCACGCTCACCGACGTCCATGCCGAAGACCAATGCGCCCCCGCCGCGCAGGCCGTCGACGTGCTGCAGATCCCCGCCTTCCTCTGCCGCCAGACCGACCTGCTGCTCGCCGCCGGCCGCACCGGCCGCGCCATCAACGTCAAGAAGGGCCAGTTCCTCGCCCCATGGGACATGGCGAACGTGGCCGCGAAAATCGCCTCCACCGGCAACCACAACATCCTGCTGTGCGAGCGCGGCGTCAGCTTCGGCTACAACACGCTGGTCAGCGATTTTCGGGCGCTGCCGATCATGGCGCGCACCGGCTACCCGGTGGTGTTCGACGCGACGCACTCGGTGCAGCAACCAGGCGGGCAGGGGACCTCCTCCGGCGGCCAGCGCGAGTTCGCCCCGGTGTTGGCCCGCGCCGCGCTGGCGGTCGGCGTGGCCGCGGTGTTCATCGAGACGCACCCCGACCCCGACCGCGCCCCCAGCGACGGCCCCAACATGATCCCGCTGCGCGAGATGCCGGCCCTGATCGCCCGGCTGAAGGCCTTCGACCAACTGGCGAAATCGACCGCATGAAGCGCCAAGCCGCGCCCCTGACCCGCCTGCGCGCCATCTGCCTCGCCCTGCCCGAGGCGATCGAGCGCGAGACCTGGGACATTCCCACCTTCCGTGTGCGCAACAAGATTTTCGTCATGGCCACCACCGACAACGGCGCACCGTCGCTGTGGTGCAAAGCCCCGCCCGGTGCGCAAACCATCCTGATCGAGGCCGCCCCCGCACGCTTCTTCCGTCCCCCCTATGTCGGCCACAAAGGCTGGATCGGAGTCCGCCTCGGGGCCGAGGTCGACTGGCACGAGGTTTCCGACCTCGTGCGACGCAGCTACCAACTGACCGCACCCAAGCGGCTCCTGTCACACCATGCGCGCAATGCCGACATTTGAGCGCAACGAAGGCGGGCGCTTCGTGCATCTGTTCCGCTTGCGGGGTTGGGCCGCGAAGAGCGGACCAAGGCTCGCCCCCGCGGGCTTGACCCGGGGGGCGGCGAGCGAGGCAAGACGGGTGAGGGTGCCGCCCGCGCCACGACGCTCATTGGCGTCGTTACGTTCAAGATTCGGTCCGCATGCGGTCCAACCGCGCGGATGGGCAGGAGCGGTGTACGGCCGGCGCGCCGTCAATCCGTCTCACGCCTGCCGCGTCCCTTCCGCCAGTTCACGCTGCAACCGACAAACCTCGGCAGCGACGCGCACGACCACGTCATCGACGACGGCGGCGACCTGCGGGCTGATCGGCGCACCCGGATCAAATCCGGCGCCTTCGACCGCATACGCAACGAGACGCCGGGGCAGCAGGCCAAGCGTGCGCGCCAGGCCGACCGCCTGCGCAACCCCGAACGCATGCGTCGAGGCCAGCGACAGCCCGGTTGGCAGCGTATCCCGCGTCAGGTCGATGCGATGCACGCGCCCCGGCTCCCCACCCGACGCCGCCGCATCCACCAGGATGACCGCATCCCGCCCGGCCCAGTCGTCGATCAGCGCCAGTGCATCGCCGCTCCGCTCGACGATTGTTACGCAAGGCGGCACGTGCCCGGCAAGTCGCCGACCCACAAGCGGACCAATCCCGTCATCGCCGCGGTCCGGATTGCCGATGCCGATGACCAGCAGCCGGGCCATCGATCCGTCCCCGTTCCCAATCCCGGCCTCGTTCGCGATCGTGCTCAACTTGCCCCCTGCAAGCCCGCCGCCGTGCCAGTCGCCGTCACTCGCGATGCACCGCCAGCCTGAGAAAATGGCAGGAGCAGGAAATGCAGGGATCGTAATTCCGGATCGTCTGCTCACAGCGGTCCCGCAACGCATCGTCGGACAGATCCAGCGCGCGTGTCGCCACTTCGCACAAATCTTCCTCGATGCTGAGCTGGTTCTGCGAGGTCGGCGGCACGATGCGCGCCGTGACGATGCTGCCGTCCTCGGCAATCTCGTAACGATGATACAGGATCCCGCGCGGCGCTTCGGTGCACGCATGACCGACACCGGCGCGCAGTGCAAGCGGCACGCTGGCTACCTCCGGTGCCTCGTACGCCGCGATAATCCGCAATGCCTCGTCGCAGGCGTAGACCAGCTCGACCGCGCGCACGATAATACTCTGAAACGGATTGCGGCACACCGGTTCAAGCCCGCATTCGCGCGCCAATGCCTGCGCGTCCGCCGGCAAACGGTCGAAGTTGAGATTGTACCGCGCCAGCGGCCCGACCAGATAGCTGCCCCGCCGTTTCAGCACCGATTGCAGTGCCGTCGAATGCGCGACGTGCCGCTCTTCGAATTCGCTGGCGTACTCCGCGACGGCGATATCCAGGCCGCGATTCGAAACGATGCGGCCTTCGTTGAAGGGATATTCGTCGGGATGGCGCAGTGCCACGAACTCATAGTCGCGCTCGTAGTCCGGGAAGGGGAATTGCTTCACCCAGTGTGCAGTTTGCACCGCGAGATCGCGCGCCCGTTTCAACGCCTCGACCACCGGCGCGAACTTATCGCGAGTCGGCGCGCGGTAGAAGCCGCCCACGCGCACGTTCACCGGATGGATCTCCCGCCCGCCAATCACCCGCATCAGGTCATTGCCGGCCTTCTTCAGCGCCAGCCCGCGGCGCACCGCATCGCCATGCTCGCGCGCCATCTGAATCCCGTCCTGGTAGCCCAGGAAATCCGGCGCATGCAGCATCACCACATGCAGCGCGTGGCTCTCGATCCACTCGCCGCAGTACAGCAGCCGCCGCAGCGCCCGCAACTGCCCCTCGACCTTCACACCGAGCGCATCCTCCATCGCATGCACCGCGCTCATCTGATACGCAACCGGGCAAATGCCGCAGATCCGCGCAGTGATGTCCGGCGCCTCGGCAAAGTCGCGCCCGCGCAGCAACGCCTCGAACAGCCGCGGCGGCTCGAAGATCTTCAGCTTCGCCGAGGTCACGCGCCCGTCCCGGATGCGCAGATCGAGTGCGCTCTCGCCTTCGACGCGCGCGATATAGTCGACCAGGATCGTCCTGTTCGCGGTCTTATTCGCCATGCGCGTCGCTTTCCTTGCGGAACGGTTCGGCGCCGGCGTTGTAAGTTCGGAACACGCGCCGAAGATCTCTCGGCGTGGCGCCCAGCTTCAGCCATTCGGCAGCCAGCGCCGCGGTGTTCGGTCGCTCCATCGGGCCGAAACAACCATAGCACCCGCGATGATACGCCGGGCAGATCGCCCCGCACCCGGCATGCGTGACCGGTCCCAGGCAGGGCGTGCCCTGCACCATGACGCAGACATTGCCACGCAGTTTGCACTCGACGCACACGCTGTGACCGCCGATCACCGGCTTGCGCCCGGCCAGGAACGCCGACATCACCTCCAGCAACTGCCCCTTGTCGATGGGACAGCCGTGCAGTTCGAAATCCACCTTCACGTGCGCCGAGATCGCCGTCGAGGTCGCCAGCGTCTTGATGTACTGCGGCGAGGCATAGACGGCCGCAACAAAATCCTGCACATCGGCGAAATTCCGCAACGCCTGGATGCCGCCGGCGGTGGCGCATGCGCCGATCGTCACCAGGACCTTCGACTGCCGGCGCACCTTGTGGATGCGTTCCGCGTCATGCGCCGTCGTGATCGACCCCTCGACCAGCGACAGATCATAGGGACCCTTCGCCATCGCGCTGGACGCTTCGGGGAAATAGGCGATCTCCACCGCGCCGGCCACCGCCAGAAGCTCGTCCTCGCAATCCAGCAGCGAGAGCTGGCAACCGTCGCAGGAAGCGAACTTCCACACCGCAAGCCGAGGCCGATGCGTCACGCCCATCGCAGATCTCCCGCACGCATCTCAGATCTCCCGTACGGCGAGGATCCGCGCGATGCGATCGTAGCGCATCACCGGGCCGTCCTTGCAGATGAAATCGGGACCGAACTGGCAATGCCCGCACAGGCCGATGGCGCATTTCATGTTGCGTTCCATCGACAGGTAGATGTGTTCCGGCGCCAGTCCGGCCGCGGTCAGGGCAACGGCGCTGAACCGCATCATCACCTCCGGCCCACAAACCATCGCCACGGCGTTGTGCGGATCGAAACCCGCGCGCGCAATCAGCTTGGGCACCACCCCGACATTGCCGCGCCAACTGGTATCGGCCCGGTCGACCGTAATAGATATATCGACATCGAGACGATACCGCCACCGCTCCAGCTCGTGCCGATACAGGATATCGGCCGGACTGCGTGTGCCATACAGCAGGATCACCCGACCGTACCGCGCGCGATGTGCCAGCACATGGTAGATCGCCGGCCGCAGCGGCGCGAGGCCGAGCCCGCCGGCCACGAACACCACGTCGCTGCCCACCGCGGCCTCGCACGGCCACGCCGTGCCGTACGGACCGCGCACGCCCACCATCGCCCCGGCTTGAAGTTTGGCGATCGCCCCACTGACCGCGCCGACATTGCGCACGGAGTGCACGTAGCCGCCGCCGGCCGCCGGGTCACCGCTCATGCTGATCGCCACCTCGCCGACGCCGAACGCGTACAGCATGTTGAACTGGCCGGGCTGGTAGTCCGGTCGCTCCCCGCCAAGCGGGGTAAGCTCCAGTGTCACGACGTCGCGCAATTCGCGCCGCACCCGCTCGACGCGATAGGGCTGCGGAACGAACGGATCGACCATCGGCGGTGCACTCACCGTCCGCTTTGCCCGTATATATCGAGGATCTGCAGGCGGGTTTCGTCGAGCTGCTGCATGATCACCGGGAGAAACCGCTTCATCATCGCGTACCCCAGATGATGGTCGGCCTCGCATTTGTCGCGCAGGCATTTCGCATCGATTCCGATCGCCCTGGTCAGCTCCACCGCGCGGGCATCGAACCGCCAGCGATACGGCGGCACCAGCCAGGAGGCGCCGACGATATCGCCCTCGTCCTCGGTGGCGAACACGATGGCCGGCTGCCCCGGCGGCGTGATTTCCAGCGCCACCTTGCCATGCCGGATCAGATAGAACTCGTTGGCGGGATCGCCCTCGTGCCCGAGGTAGTGGCCCGGATCGAAGCGATGATTGCGCGCGCAGCCGGAAATCAACTGTCCCAGCTCCGTCTCCAACCCGGCGAAGAACGGATGCGCCAGGACGATGCGTTCAAGCCCCTCCATGGTCTGTCTCCTTGGGATCTGCCGTCTTGGAACCGCTCGAGGTCGCCCTGATCGCGGCCGCCTCCACCGTGATGTCGATGCCGACCGGGCACCAGGTGATGCAACGCCCGCAGCCGACGCAGCCCGAACTGCCGAACTGGTCGATCCAGCTTGCGAGCTTGTGGGTGATCCATTGGCGATAGCGGGAACTGCCTTCGGTTCGCACACTGCCGCCGTGGATATAGGAAAAGTCCAGTGTGAAGCACGAATCCCAGCGACGCACCCGTTCGGCGGTCTGGCCGGCAAGGTCGCTATGGTCTTCGACCGTGGTGCAGAAGCAGGTCGGGCAGACCATGGTGCAGTTGCCACACGTCAGGCAACGTTTCGCGACGTCATCCCAGCGCGGATGGGTCGGATTGCTCTGCAACAGCTCCTTGATCCCGCTGGTGTCCAGCGTGCGTCCCATCCGCCCGGCCGTCCGCGCCACGACCGCGTCCGCCGCGGTGCACTCGTCCACCGAGGCCGCACCGTGCGCCAGCCCCGCCAGCACCTCGCCGCCTGCCGCGCTGCCGACCTCGACCAGAAAGCGGTGATTGTCGCCGTCCAGCAGTTCGGTGAGGGCAAGGTCGAACCCGGCCTCCGCTTTCGGACCGGTGTTCATCGAGACGCAGAAGCAGGTCCCACCGGCCTCGCCGCAGTTCACGGCGATGAAGAAACTATTCTGCCGGCGCCGCTGATAACCGGTATTGGGGTATGGCCCGTCGACGAACACCTTATCCTGGATGGCGATCGCATGAAGCTCGCAGGCGCGCACGCCGAGAAAGGCAAATTTTGGTGCTGCCGCCTCGGCGGCGGTGACGGTGAACCCGTCGTCCGTGCGCTGCGCCTGCCACAGCCGCTCGATCGGCGGATGCAGGAAGCGCTTCCACGATTGAGGACCGACGGCATAGCCGAACAGCGCGTTGTCGTCCCGCCGCTCCAGGCGATACCGGCCGGCGTCCTGCTTATCGGTCCAACCGTCAGGCAGGTCGGCCACGCCGGCAACGTTGTCATAGACGATCGCGCCATCGCGCACCGTCGGCCCCAGCACCTGGTAACCGCGCGCCGCCAGGGCGTCGATCAGCGCCTGCAGGCCGTCGCGCGAGAGTATGGCCTTCGTACCCAGGGGCAGATCGACCGCCGCCATCCGGACCTCCGCCTGTGGCCGTTCACGCAATCCTTAGGCCCTTGGCGGTCGCTTGGCCACCGGGGGCGAAGCACTCTCTCACTCCCCTTGCGGGAGGGGGTTGGGGGAGGGGTTGTTGCCAGGGTCACTCTTCAAGTTCGTGCCGCACCAGCCCCTCCCCCCATCCTCCTCCCTCAAGGGGAGGGGGAGAATACAATGCCCCGCCCAGACCTTTCCTCGCTTGACCGCGTCCACGTGGCACGGCAACACTCGGAGTATCGACCGCGGGAAGAATCAAAGGGGAGCGCGCGAATGCCTCAGGTAACACTGACGGTGAATGGTACACCGCATACGGTTGACGTGGAGGGTCGCACCCTCCTGGTCGAACTGCTGCGTGAGAAGCTCGGCCTCACCGGCACGCATGTCGGCTGCGATACCAGCCAGTGCGGCGCCTGCGTGGTGCACCTGGACGGCACCTCGGTGAAATCCTGCACCATGCTGGCGTTGCAGGCCGAGGGCACCGCAGTCGCCACGATCGAGGGCCTGGCGGCGGCCGACGGCACCCTGCACCCGATGCAGGAGATGTTCCGCGAGCACCACGCGCTGCAATGCGGCTTTTGCACGCCCGGCATGGTCATGAGCGCGATCGACCTTGTGCAAAGCCACCCCGAAGGCCTGACCGAGCGGCAGATCCGCGAGGGGCTCGAGGGCAATCTCTGTCGTTGTACCGGGTATCATAACATCGTCAAGGCGATCGCTGCGGCGTGGCCGTTGATGCACGACAAGGCCGCCGCGGCGTAGCGCCCAACAACAAAAACCGGGAATGACATCCATGGGCTTCGAGGGTATCGGCGCATCGGTCCGTCGCAAGGAGGATTATCGTTTCCTCAGCGGCCGCGGCACCTACACCGACGACATCAACCGGCATGGCCAGCTTCACGCCTACATCAAGCGGTCCGACCGGCCGCATGCGAAGCTCGGCGGCATCGACACTAAGGTGGCAGCGAAGGCGCCCGGCGTGGTCGCGGTCTTCACCGGCGCCGACATGGCGGCGGACAACGTGGGCGGGCTGCCCTGCGGCTGGCAGATCCACAACAAGGACGGATCGCCGATGGCCGAGCCGCCGCATCCCGTGCTGGCGGTCGGCAAGGTGCGCCACGTCGGCGATCCGGTCGCGGTGGTGATCGCGACGACGAAGCAGGCGGCGAAGGATGCGGCCGAGGCGCTGGTGATCGACTACCAGGACCTGCCGGCCGTCGTCTCGCTGGGCGACGCGGTGAAGGCGGGGGCCGCGCTGGTGCACGACGATGCGGCCGGCAATGTCTGCTACGACTGGCACATCGGCGACAAGGCGGCGGTGGACGCGGCATTCGCCGGCGCGGCGAAAGTCGTCAAGCTGGAACTGGAGAATAATCGGCTGATCCCTAACGCGATGGAGCCGCGCGCCGCGCTCGGCGACTTCGACACCAGCAACGGCGACTACACGCTGTACACCACTAGCCAGAACCCGCACGTGATCCGCCTGCTGATGGGCGCCTTCGTGCTGCACATCCCGGAGAACAAGCTGCGCGTGGTGGCGCCCGACGTGGGCGGCGGCTTCGGATCGAAGATCTATCATTACGCCGAGGAGGCGATCGTCACCTGGGCCGCCGGCAAGCTGCGCAAGCCGGTGAAGTGGACCGCCGAGCGCAACGAAAGCTTCATGTCGGATGCGCACGGACGCGACCACGTCTCGACCGCCGAGATGGCGATCGACCAGGGCGGCCATTTCCTGGCGCTGCGCGTGCACACGCTGGCCAACATGGGCGCCTACCTGTCCACCTTCGCGCCCTGCGTGCCGACCTATCTGTACGCCACGCTGCTGGCTGGGGTCTACAAAACGCCGGTGATCTACGCCGAGGTAAAGGCGATCTTCACCAACACCGTGCCGGTGGACGCCTATCGCGGCGCCGGAAGGCCGGAGGCGACATTCCTGCTGGAGCGGCTGGTGGACGCGGTCGCGCACGACACCGGCATCGACCGGGTTGACCTGCGGCGGCGCAACTTCATTCCGAACGATGCATTCCCGTACCAGACGCCGGTGGCGCTGCAGTACGACAGCGGCAATTACACGGCGACCCTGGATGGCGCGCTGAAGGCGGCCGACTACGCCGGGTTCGAGGCGCGGCGCAAGACGGCTTCCGGCAAGGGCAAGCTGCGCGGCATCGGCGTATCGACCTACCTGGAGGCCTGCGGCATCGCGCCGTCGGCGGTGGTGGGCTCGCTTGGCGCCCGCGCCGGTCTGTATGAAGTGGCGAACATCAAAGTGCATCCGACCGGCAGCGTCACGGTCTATACCGGCTCGCACAGCCACGGCCAGGGCCACGAGACGACCTTCGCGCAGCTTGTCGCCGCGCAGCTCGGCGTGCCGATGGACCATGTCGACATCGTGCACGGCGACACCGCGAAGATCCCGTTCGGCATGGGAACGTACGGCAGCCGCAGCCTGGCGGTCGGCGGCTCGGCGATGGTCAAGGCGATGGACAAGATCATCGCCAAGGGCAAGAAGATCGCCGCCCACCTGATGGAAGCCTCGGTCGACGACATCGAGTTCAAGGACAACAAGTTCACCGTCGCCGGCACCGACAAGGTGAAGACCCTGACCGACATTTCGCTTGCCGCCTACGTGCCGCACAACTACCCGATCGAAGAGCTGGAACCCGGCCTCGACGAGACCTCGTTCTACGACCCGAAGAACTTCACTTTTCCTGGTGGCTGCCACGTCGCCGAGGTCGAAATCGATCCCGACACCGGTGTAATCTCGGTGGAGAATTTCGTTGCGGTCGACGATGTGGGGCGCGTCATCAACCCGATGATCGTCGAGGGCCAGGTGCAGGGCGGGGTCGCCCAGGGCATCGGCCAGGCACTGCTGGAGAACGCGGTCTACGACAGCGCCGGGCAGCTACTGTCCGGCTCGATGATGGACTACACCATGCCGCGCGCCGACAACTTGCCGAACATTAAGGTGGGAACGGAGATCACGCTCTGCACGCACAACCCGCTGGGCGTGAAGGGCTGTGGCGAGGTCGGCGCGATCGGCTCGCCGCCGGCGATCATCAACGCGGTGATCGACGCGCTGAAGGAGTACGGCGTACGGCATATCAACATGCCGGCGAGCGCGCCGAAGATTTGGTCGATCATGCAGGCGGGCCGGCCAACTCATGCCCCCGGGCACTCGACCCGGGGGACGGCAGCGGAATAGAGCGAGGGGGTCAAGCAATGTACGATTTCACCTATCAGAAGCCCGGCAGCGTCGCCGACGCGGCCGCCATGCTCGCCGCCGATGCCGACGCCAAGGCGATGGCCGGCGGGATGACGCTCATTCCGGTTCTGAAGCAGCGCCTGAACAAACCCTCCGTGGTGGTGGACCTGGCGAAGACCGGGCTCACCGGCATCACCGTATCTGGCAATACCGTAACGATCGGCGCGATGACCACGCACGCCGCGGTCGCCGGCAGTGCCGAGGTGAAGGCGAAGATCCCCGCGCTGGCGCATCTCGCTGCGCATATCGGCGACCAGCAGGTGCGCCATCGCGGCACGATCGGCGGCTCGCTCGCCAACAACGACCCGTCAGCGGATTATCCCGCCGGCGCGCTGGCGCTGGGGGCCACGATCAAGACCAACAAGCGCTCGATCAAGGCCGACGAGTTCTTCCAGGGCATGTTTACCACCGCGCTGGCGCAGGACGAGATCATCACCGCGATCGAGTTCCCGGTGCCGGAAAAGGCGGCCTACGAGAAGTTCCCCAACCCCGCCTCGCGTTACGCCATCGTCGGCGTGTTCGTTGCCAAAACCGCGGGCGGTGTGCGCGTCGCGGTGACCGGGGCAGGGCAGGGCGGCGTGTTCCGCCACACCGCGATGGAGCAGGTGTTGTCTGCCAACTTCTCCGCCGATGCGATCGCCGCGATCACGACGCCATCCGCTGACCTGAACGGCGACATCCACGCCAGCGCCGAGTATCGCGCGCATCTGGTCGGCGTCATGGCCAAACGCGCCCTGGCGAAGGCGAGTCGAACCACCGTTCGGCGCCCGGCATGAACGACGCCGAATGGACCGCACATGATCTGATCGCGACGATCGCGCGCGTCGGTCACAACGGCGGCCCGCCACTCGATCGGGAGCCGGTCGATCCCGGCGAATCCTGGCGCCACTGGTGCTGGAAGCGCGCGGTCAAACGGGCGTGGAAGACGCCGGCACGCGAAATCGCGCTGCGCCGGCTGGCGCGCGCGGAGGAACTCGGCATGACCTATCGCGAATACACGCTGGAGATCCTGGAGCGCGGCGTCCATCTGTGATGCGCGACGTTTACGGCCGGTGGGTCAGCGCGTACGCCGTCGCTAGGTCCTGATCGCGGTTCATCGTCATGTGGATCCACAGCATCGCCATCGGCTCCAGCAGGCGCGCGATCGCCAGCTTGCCGGCGTCGATCGCCTGAAATCCAAGCTCCGACACCAGTCCCAGGACGACACGCTTGGCATCCGCATCGTCGCCGGCGACGTACATCACCGCTGGCAGCGGCGCGTACCCCAGCCGGCCCGGCGCCCGCTTGGCGCCGCGGGTCACGCACGCCACAGGTGATGGCATGGCCTGCGCGTAGCCATCCTGTCGCCAAACTCGCGCCGACATTGCCGGCGCCGATGATGCCGATGTTCATGGTGCGTCCACGTGTCCATGCTGCCTATTCGCCCAACTGTGACGCAATGCATCGGCGGTCGGAACCGGCCAAGTGGCCAGGGGGCGTCGAGCGTTCCTGCCCGCCGCTTCCAGGGCGGGTCGCATCGTAATAGCCTTTGGTGCCGGAGCGGCGTAGCCTTCGGTACCCTAACGGCGGACGTGGATGATGACCGACCTGTCGCGCCTGGTGCAGGCGCCGGGCGCGCATTCCCTGACCTACACCGACCCGGCGTTTCCCGACTGCACGCTGACGCTGCATGCCGCCTGTCCACACGGCTTCACGCCCAACAGCCAAGTGCTGCTGGTGCATCATGGCGTCGGCCGCAACGGTGCCGCCTACCGCGACTACTGGATGACGCTGGTCGACGCAGTCGATATCCTCGCCATCGCCGTTGAATTCTCCGAGGCCGCCTTCCCGGATTACCTCCGCTACCACTTCGGTAACCTGCACAAGGAAGACGGCAGCGCCAATCCGCGCGAGCAATGGACCTACTGCATCGACGCCCGCCTGTTCAACCTGCTGCGCGCCCAAGGCGTCACTACGCGCGAGCGCTACGGGCTGTTCGGTCATTCCGCGGGTGGCCAGTTCGTGCACCGCATGCTGTCGTTCGGCTTCCGCGAGCGCGTCGCCGTCGCGGTCAGCGCCAACGCGGGCACCTATGCGATGCCGGCTCTCGACATTGCGTGGCCGTTCGGCCTTGGCGACACCGAGGTCGATCCGGATGCGCTTCGTTCCCTGCTCGGCTTCCCCATCACCGTGATGGCCGGGACGCATGACACCAAGACCACCGGCCGCTTCTTCCCCAAGGGGCCGCGATCCATGCGGCAGGGCCCGACGCGCCACGCCCGCGCCCACGAATATGTTCGCACCGGGCACGCAGCGGCGGCGACACTGGGCACGCACTGTGCCTGGACGGTGATCGACGTGCCCGGCGTCGGCCATGACGGCGAACGCATGTCCGCCGCCGCCGCGCCGATCATCGCCGCCGCGCTGCACGACCAGCGGTACTGACGATCACGATCGTCTGGGGCACAATCGCCTGGGGCACGACCACATTGTGCGCGACCGCCCGACGCACCAATCCGCAGCCGCGACGCCTGGGCATTACCGAACACCATGTTTCCCGCTAGACTTGAACAACCCGGAACAGCGACCATGGAGAGATCAGCAACTATGCAACGTCGTGAAATCCTGAAGTCGGCGCTGGCCGGCGCAACCGCGCTCGCCGCCCCGCGCATCGCCCGGGCGGCGGCGCCATCGTTCCTGAAATTCATTCCGCAAGCCGACCTGGCCTCGCTCGATCCGGTGTGGACTACGGCGGATATCACGCGCAATCATGCGTATCTGGTCTTCGATGGGCTTTACGGCCTCGACAACCTCTACCGGCCGCATCCGCAGATGGTGGAAGGCCATACGCTCAACGCCGACAAGACGCAGTGGGACCTCACGCTGCGCGACGGGCTGAAATTCCACGACAACACGCCGGTGCTGGCGAAGGACTGCGTTGCCTCCATCCAGCGCTGGTGGAAACGCGACGTGTTCGGCGCGGCGCTCGCGTCCGCCACCGACGAGGTCTCTGCCCAGTCGGACAAGGTGATCCGCTTCCGGCTGAAGAAGCCCTTCGCGCTGCTGCCCGACGCGCTCGCGGTGATGTGTAGCGTCATGCCGGAGCGGCTGGCCAAGACCGACGCGTTCCAGCAGGTGACCGAGATGGTGGGCAGCGGCCCGTTCAAATTCGTTGCCGCCGAACGCATCCCGGGCTCGAAGGTGGTCTACGAGAAGTTCGCCGGTTACGTGCCGCGCACAGACGGGCCGGCCGAGTTTTCCGCGGGGCCGAAGACGGCGAATTTCGACCGCGTCGAATGGACGGTGCAGCCCGATCCGGCCACCGCCTCTGCGGCGCTGACCTCGGGCGAGTTCGACTGGTGGGAAAACCCGACGATCGATCTGGTACCGCAGCTCAAACGCGACAACAAGCTGGTCGTGGTGGTCAAGGACCACACTGGTGAGATCGGCTGCATGCGCTTCAACCAACTGTTCCCTCCGTTCGACAACCCGGCGATCCGGCGCGTGGTTGTTTCGGCGATCGATCAGAACGACTTCATGCAGGCGGTGGCCGGCGCGGCGCCCGAACTGATCAAGACTGGGGTCGGACTGTTCGTGCCCGGCACGCCGATGGCGAGCACCGTCGACGTCGAGACGATGAAGGGGCCGAAAGACCTCGATGCGCTAAAGAAAGAACTGATCGCCGCGGGCTATAAAGGCGAGAAGATCGTGGTACTGGCGGCGTCGAATTTCCCCATCATCAATGCCGAGGCCGAGGTGGCGGGCGATCTGCTGAAGAAGCTCGGCTTCAACGTGGACTACCAGGCGCTCGACTGGGGCACGGTGGTGCAGCGGCGCGCCAGCAAGCAGCCGATCGACAAGGGTGGCTGGAACATTTTCTTCACCTACCTCGGCGGCACCGGCAATGTCACGCCGGCGGCCGCGATCGCGTTGAAATCGGACGGCAACGGCTGGTTCGGCTGGCCGACGGATCCGGCCATGGAACAGGCGCGGCTGTCGTGGTTCGCCGCAGCTGACCTGGCGCAACAGCAGGCAGCAAGTCGCGCAATGCAAGTGGAATTCTTCAAAAATCCGCTCTACGCACCGCTCGGCATGTTTTTCGCGCCCACCGCCTTCTATTCCTATCTGAAGGACATCCCGGAAGGCTTCCCACAATTCTACCGTGTCAAGCGCGCCTGACGGCCGCATCGACCTGCCGCCGCCGCGCCGATCGCGCGTTGCGGGGTGGCGGCGCGGTAGCGGCACTCTGATCGTGGTTCCGGGGCCTTCGGCAGGCAAGGTTCGCTGCAGAGCGCGCAGAGCACACAGAGGGTGTTGATTGGCGCTTCGCGCGCAGCGCAATACTTCTTCCTCTGCCTGCTCTGCGGTGAACCTTGCTTCCTCGCAGGCCGAGCCAGACGGTCAGGATCGATTTTACGCCGTGCGGCAGATGGTGTAACGACCAGCGCATGCCCCATCACATCGTCGTCATCGGCGCTGGCATCGTCGGCGCCGCCACCGCGGTCGAATTGCTGCGCGACGGCCACACGGTGACCATCGTCGAGCCCGGCGATCCCGGTGGCGAGCAGGCCGCCAGCTACGGCAACGGCACGCTGCTCAACCCGAGCTCGGTCATTCCGATATCGGCGCCCGGGTTGTGGAAGAAGGTGCCGGGCTACCTCGTTGATCCGCTCGGACCGCTGGCGATACGATGGCGCTACCTGCCGCACCTGCTGCCCTGGCTGTGGCGCTTCATCCGCGCCGGCGCGACCGTCGCCAAGGTGGAGGCGACGGCCCGCGCGCTGGCCCCGCTGCTCGCCGACGCGCCCGCGCTGCATCGCAAGCTGGCCGAGGAGGCGGGCGTGGGCGATCTGATCCGCCGCAACGGGGTGCTGTGCGTGTTCCCCTCACGCGCGGACTTCGCGGCGGAGGCGACATCGTGGCGCATCCGGCACGACAACGGCACGCGCTGGCTCGAACTGAACGAGGACGAACTGCGCCAGCGCGAACCGGCGCTGGATCGGCGCTATAAATTCGCCCTGCTGATCGAGCAGAACGGCCAGTGCGTCGATCCCGGCGCCCTGGTTGCGGCGTTGGTGCGCCACGCCCAGGCGCTCGGCGCGCGCCTGCACCGCGCCCGCGTCACCGGCCTGCACATCGAGGCCGGGCGGCTGCGCGCGGTGCGCTCCGATGCGGGCGAGCTTGTCTGCGACAAGGCGGTGATCGCCGCGGGCGCGTGGTCGAAGACGCTGGCGGCCGAGGCCGGGGATGCCGTGCCGCTGGAGACCGAACGCGGCTATCACGCCCTGATCAAGGACCCCGGCATCGAGCTGCGCCTGCCGGTGATGCCGAGCGACGGCAAGATGTCGAACGTGATGACGCCGCAAGGACTGCGTCTGGCCGGACAGGTCGAACTGGCCGGGCTCGATGCGACGCCGAACTGGAAGCGCGCCGAGATCCTGCGCGACTTTGCATTGCGCACCTGGCCGGGCCTGCCGCGCGACCTGCCGGCCGACCGGGTGAAAGTCTGGATGGGTCATCGCCCGTCGACGCCGGACGGGCTGCCGTGCATCGGTCCGGCCTCCGGCTGCGCCGACGTGCTGCACGCCTTCGGCCATGGCCATGTCGGCCTGACCGCCGGCCCGGCAACCGGCAGGCTGGTGGCTGATCTGATCGCCGGGCGGGCGCCTGGGATCGATCCGGCTCCGTACGCGGCGCGGCGTTTCCGCTAACGCCTGTGCACGGTGATACCGACGGCTCGATCTCGACGGTTCATCACCGACGTTTCCGCGGCGCTGGTGAAAGAGGGTTTGGAACCACGGATGAACACAGATGAACACGGCTAAGAGGCGGCGCTGAAGTAGACTGCTGCGTGTGGTGAGGCGCGAGCATGAGACTGGGCGACATCAAAGACACGGAACGATGCGTTTGATTTCCAGGCGAGGCTTGGTCGGTCAGTTCGGCGTGGTCGCATCTGCATTCATCTGCGGTTTCATTGTGTTCCTTTTTCGCCACCCTTCCGGCAGCCAAGGCTTGCCAAAGCCTTGACCGCTCCGTCCGCATATCGGCGGTTTCTAAGGCCACACCTACCGGTGCGCCCTTCAAGGACCAACCCAACATCGAGCCGCCACCCGCGACAGTGCGAGAAGCTCGGGCTAGGCTGCGGCGCATGGATGCCATCGTCCCACTCTTGCCGCCATCTGACGCCGCGCCCGCCGGCTCACCCTTCCCGCTGGCCGAACCGGTCGCGGCGTATCGCGGGCCACCGCTGCTCGCCGTCGTCGTCGACGCCGAGGAAGAATTCGAGTGGGCCGAACCGCTCGCGCCGCAGCATCGCGGCACCGTCTCGATCCGCGCCCAGCGCAGCGCGCACACGCTGTTCGCCCATTAGGGGATCAAGCCGACCTATCTGGTGACTACCCACTGGCCGCTGAGGACAGCGCGATCGGCGTGCTGCGCGAATACCTCGCCGACGGACTGTGCGAGATCGGCGCGCAGTTGCATCCCTGGGTGACGCCGCCTTTCGCTCCGGGTGCCCGTGAGACGCAGTCCTATCCAGGCAATCTGCCCGTCGCGATCGAGCGCGAGAAGCTGTCGCGATTGGTCGGTGCGATCGAGACGGCGTTCGCGCTGCGGCCCACCGCCTACAAGGCCGGGCGTTACGGTTTCGGCCCGAACACCGCCGCCCTGCTCGAGGAAACAGGTTTCGAAGTCGATACCAGCCTGATCCCCCGCACCTCGTACGCCGACTCGGGCGGCCCCGAGTTCAGCGGCTACGACTACAACCCGTTCTGGTTCGGCCAGCACCGGCGGCTGCTGGAGCTGCCGGTCACCAGGGCGCTGACCGGTGCGTTGTCGCAACGCTGGCCCTGGCTGCATCAGCGCGCCGAGCGGCGGCCCTGGCGCTCGCTGCATGCCGGCGGCCTGCTGGCGCGCGCCCGGCTGATCGAGCGGATCATGCTGTCACCGGAAAGTTCCGATCTCGCCGCGATGTGCCGCCTGACCCGCGTGCTTCTCGCGCGCGGCACAAGCGTGCTGACGCTGAGCTATCATAGCCCGTCGCTCGAGCCGGGCCACACGCCGTATGTGCGCAACGAACGCGATCTCGCGATCTTCCTCGATCATCTCTCGGGCTTTCTCAGATTCTTCCGCGACGAGATCGGCGGCGAGTTCCTCACCGTTCGCGAACTGCGCCAACGTCTGTCCGGCGACTCGTCCGTGGCCGTTCCGGTATCGACCCGGACCACTGCGCCCGGATCGGCTGCGCACGAATCGCCCGCACCCCGATCGCCGGCGCACGAATCGCCCGCATTTGAACCGGCGCCGTGCCGCTCGCCAGCGCCGTCCGCGGACGTCTCGTCCGGCAAGCGCTGCCTGGTGGTCGCCAACACCTTCCCCCCGGTGCACGGCGGCTCGGCGGTGGTCTATGACAGCCTGGCGCGCTTCGGCCACGGCCGCGTCTCCGTCCTGGCGCCGCGCGAGGATTATCGCTTCGGCTGGCCGATCCGCTTCTGGCGCGAATTCGACCGCGCGGCACCGTTCCGCGTGCATCGCATCCATCTGCTGCGCACCGGCCTGCTCGACGACGTGCCCTCGTTGCCACGCCGTATCGTCGCGGCGCTGCGCGATGTCGCCATCCGCATCGATCTGCTGCGCGCGATCCGCCGCATCGCCAGGGCCGAGGATATCGGCGTCGTCTGCATCGGCGAGCTGGTGGCGAGCGGCTGGCTTGCGTCGATCTCCCGGCGCCTGTTCGGGCTGCGCAGCATCATCTACGTGCACGGCGAGGAGATCAGCAGCCGCATGGAATACGACGTCGACGGCCGCCGCCGCCGCCGCGCCCTGGCCGAGGCGGATGCGATCGTGGCGGTCAGCCGATTCACCCGCGAGGCGCTCGAAACCGCCATGGGCGTGCCGCCGGAGAAGATCGCGCTGATCTCCAACGGCGTCGACCTGCAGCGCTTCGTCGCGCGGCCGCGCCGGCAGGATCTGATGGCGCGCTACGGCCTGGCCGGGCGGCGCGTGCTGCTGACGGTCGGGCGGCTGTATGCGCGCAAGGGCATGGACCGGGTGATCGAGAGCCTGCCCGCGGTGCTGCGGGTGCTGCCCGATGTGCGCTACCTGCTGGTGGGCGACGGGACCTATCGCGCGGTGCTGGAGCAGCTTGCGGTCGCGTGCGACGTGCGCGACGCGGTGGTGTTCGCCGGCGCGGTGCCCGATGCCGAGCTGATCGATCACTACGCGCTCGCCGATGCCTTCATCATGGCCAATCGCGAGATGCCGGATGGCGACACCGAGGGGTTCGGCCTGGTGTTCCTGGAGGCGAACGCCTGCGGCATTCCGGTGATCGCGGGCAAGGCGGGCGGCAGCGTCGACACGGTGACCGATGGGGTGAACGGCCTGGTGGTGGACGGCGACCAAACCGCGCAGATCTCCGCCGCTATTCTGCGTCTGTTCCAGGACGATGCGCTGCGGGAACGTCTGGTGCAAACCGGGAACGCCGTCGCCGCGCGCGCGAGCTGGGACAGCCGGGTGGACCAGTTCCTCGCCCTGTGCGACCGACTGACCGGCGGTCCGTAGGGCCCATCGTAGGGCGGAAGAGCGCAGCGCATTCCGCCGTCGAGAAACCGTCTCCATGCCGCGCATTCTCCGCCACGCGCTGGCGAGCGAAGCTGCGGACCGGCAGCGCGTCGGCGGAATGCGCTGCGCTTTTCCGCCCTACGGCGTCCCGAACGCGCGCGGGCGTAGTCCGGCGTGGAACCAGGTGATCATCGAATAGATGTCGAATACCGGCAGCCCCAGCGCCGCGCGCAACGCGGCCGCGTAGGGCGGCATGTTGGTGCATTCCAGCACGAGGGCGCCAATATCGTTGTGCCGCGCCAGCAGCGTCCGCCCGGCGTCCAGGATGTCCTGTTCCGCAAGCGAAATATCAAGATCGTCCTTCTCACCCAGGATCAGCACGCGGTAGAACTCGCGCCCACCCTCGGTGCCGACGACCGGCGTATCGAGCGCCACCCCGGCTGCCTCCAGATGCCGCGGCGTCAGCGACTTCGCCGCCACGGTGATCACGCCGACGCGTCTGCCGGGCGGCAGCGTCGCCTGCACCCAGGGCACCTGGATCAGCGAGCTGGTCGCCACCGGCACCCGCACTCGCGCGGCCAGCTCGCGCTGGAACAGCGACAGGAAACCGCAATTGGTGGTCAGCGCCTCGGCACCCTGCGCCACCAGGTCCTCGGCCGCGGCGAGGAAGTCCGGCAGCAGCCCGGCCGCGCCATGCAGCACCACGCGCTCCGGGCTGGCGCCCTTCACCACGCGGTACAGCACCGGGAACGGCCAGGTCGTGGCGTTGCCCATGTCGCCCGGGATGCGCGCGAACCGCGCCTCCAGCATCAGGATGCCGAGCGGGGCGCCGTACAGCGCCGTGCCGCCCTTCGCGATGTTGCTCATTTTGCGATCCCCTGCGCGATCCCTGCGGACGCCACCTCGTGCCGCCATCTTGCCGGAAACCGCCGGGTCGGGCCAGAGTGGGTGCAGCGAACGCCAGAACTGGCGTTGCCAACACAGGAGACGCCGTCATGGCCGACCGGCCGTTCAACCAATCCGACCTCGATGTCCTGGCGCAATGGGACACGCCGACCATCTGTAACGGACTCGAAATAGTCGCGCCGGAGCGTCGCGCTTTCGGCTATACCGTCGAGCCGATGGTGTGCCTCTACCCCAAGGCCAAGCCGATCGTCGGTCTGGCGCGCGTCGGCATGATCCGCGCGACCGAGGCGCCGCGCGGCAAGGTCACCGACCGGGCCGACTGGTACGACTACGTCCACGCAACGGATTTTCCCACCATCGCGGTGATCCAGGACATCGACGGACGGATGGGCTACGGCGCCTATTGGGGCGAGGTGCAGTCCACCATCCACAAGGCGCTGGGGTCGATCGGCTGTGTCACCAGCGGATCGTTCCGCGACCTGGATATGTGGGCGCCGGGCTATCAGATGATCGGCGGACGCGTCGGGCCGAGTCACGCTCATGTGCATATGGTAACGTTCGGCCAGCCGGTGAACATCTTCGGCATGCAGGCGGGGCATGACGACGTGATCCATGCCGACCTGCACGGCGCGGTGGTGATTCCGGCCGACGCGGTGCGCAAGCTGCCGGCGGCGATCGACCTGGTCTCGCGCCGCGAAAAGGTGATCCTGGATGTCTGCCACGCGCCCGATTTTTCCCCCGCCAAGCTGCGCGAGGCGCTGAAGCGGTCCGGCGAAATTCACTGAGCGGCCCCTAGTGTGACTGACCGGCCCAGTGTGACTGACCGGCCCAGTGTGACTGGCCGGCCCGGGGTGATGGACAAGGTGTGATGGACAAGCTGGCCGGGCTGCGGACGCTGCCGCGGCTCCGGCTGGCGCATCTGCCGACGCCGCTGGAGAAGTTGCCCCGCCTGGGCGCGCGGCTGGGGCTGGCGTCGCTGTGGGTGAAGCGCGACGACTGCACCGGGCTGGGCCTCGGCGGCAACAAAATTAGAAAACTGGAGTTCAACCTGGCGGCGGCGCGCGATGCAGGTGCCGACTGCATCGTCTGCGGCGGCGTGGTGCAGTCCAACACCGCGCGCCGGGTCGCAGCGGCCTGCGCGAAGCTGGGGCTGGCGTGCCATCTCGGCATCATGTCCGGCCGCCTGGCCGAAACCGAGCCGGGCTATGACAGCAACGGCAATATCCTGCTCGATCGGCTGTATGGCGCGGTACGGCGTGTCGCGCTGGCGATTGCCCGCGATCACGACTAAATTGCGCGGCATGGACAACGCCCCGCTTCCCGGCGACAACGCCCCCACCGCCCGCCTCGAAACCGAGGCGGAGAGGCAGCGCCGGCTCGCCTGGAAAGCCGAGATGATTGCCGAGGCCGACGCCGATATCGCCGCCGGTCGGCTGGTCGACTCGGCCAAGGTGAAGGCCTGGATCGACAGCATCGGCACCGACCGCGAGATGCCGGTCCCTTACTCCGGCCGTTGATCCGGCGGCCCAATGGGCGGCGACGTGCCGCGAGAGCTGCGCTACACCGACAAGGCGCTTGCCGACCTCGACGCGATCACAAGCTGGCTGACCCACCCAGGCGCGGGGCCGACGGCACGGCGCCGGCTGACGGCGGTCTGGGTCGCGATCGAACGGCTGCGCGAGCACCCCTGCCTCTACCCGGTTGCCTCTACCCGGTTGGCCAGCATCGGCACGTGCGAGAGCTGCCCTGCGACAGCGGCTACCGGGCGCTGTATCGCGTGACCCCCGACACCGGCCGCGAACCGCAGGTGACGTGCGGGTGCTCCTGGTGTTCGGTCCTGGCCAGTCCCGCAACCGCCTCTGACGCGGCGCCGACCTTGCGCAGCGTGTCGCGGTCGTTGACCCAGGCATGGACCACGATCCGCGATGCCGAATCGGCACGGAAGAACAGCCGGAAGCGGTTGGCGCCGAACTTGACGCGGAACCAGTGCCGCCGGCTCGACGAAGTGACGGCCGGAAAGCAAGCCGGTCCGGCCGGCCGACGCACCGCGTGACCTGACCAGGCGCCGGTCCTATCTGGACGGGGTGTCTAGAAGCAGGCCTGCCATGGCGCTGAGCATCAAGACTGCCGAGGCGGACGCGTTGGCGCGCCGCCTGGCACGGCTGACCGGAGAGAGCATGACCGAGGCAGTGACCCTGGCCTTGCGTGAGCGCCTGTCCCGTGAGGAAACCCGGCACGCGGCGGTCAATGATCTGCCGGCACGGCTGGCGGCGTTGTCCGTGCGACTACGCGGTGCCTACGACACACGGCCCGTCAGCCGGGCGGAGTGGGATGCTGCTGCCGGGGACGCGGCGTAGTCGCCGGCAGCGGCATGGGCCATGATGGCGTGCGCAACTTCGGCGACGCATTTGCCTACGCGCTCGCGAAGGCGCGCGCGGCGCCGTTGCTCTTTGTTGGCGACGACTCCCGCACGACCGACGTCACCGCGGTGCTTGACGCTGGCTCGGCATGATCGGTTCGCTTGCGCGGCGCACCGGCTGCAGCCCGGAATGCGTCTCCGGGGGAAATTCACGCTCGCTCGATCCGGAACAGCGGGATCAGCACCAGAACAAATGCGGTGAACGCGGCCGACACAACGATCAACGGCGCTAGCTGGCCGGCGAACACATGGTCGTACAAATACGCTCCGCTGGTATCCGCCAGTGGCGTCGCCAGGTTCATCACCGACATCAGCGCCGCGAAGGCGAACCCCTCGGCACGCGCGGGACAATGCTTCGCCGCCAGGGTCAACGTTGCGACATTGGCGATCATGCCTGCGACGCCGAACAGGAAATACACCACCACCGCGCTGACCGGACCGACCATGAGCAGGAAGGCCAGCGTGCCCAGCGTGCCGAGCACGATCGACACTTGCAGCAGTGCGCGCGTACGCATCTTCGCCAACGCCCACCGGTACAGCAACCCACCTGCCACCCAGCCGACGCCGCTGACCGCCGACAGCGCGCCGATGAAACCCTGCGAGAAATGCAGCCGGTCGGTCATATGAAAATACAACGGAGTGCCGAAGCCCGGGCTGTAGTAATAGCAGAACAGGAATGCCGCGATCAGCCATAGTGTGCGGGAGCGGAACGTGTTCAACAATCCGTCCAGTCGCCCGCGCACCGCCGCGCGGTCGATACCGGCGCGCGCTTCTTCCACAAGGTGCAGGCAGAGCAGCACCGCGAGTGGCGCAATCGCCGCAATCAATGCCGCAACGTGCAGCGCGCCGGTTGGCGAGAACACCTCGATCAGCCCGCCACCTGCCAGCGAGGTCGCCGCCGCCGCGCCGCTGAACCACATCCATTGCTGGTTGACGAAGGCGCCGCTGACGTTGTGGCGCTGGCCGTTCTCCACCAGCAGCGCGCCGCACAGGGTGCTGGACACCGCCATGGCGATCGAGGTCAGCACCAGCGCAAACACGATGGCCGCCGGTGCGACAACCTGCGTCACCCAGGCGAACGCAACGACCGCCGCGAGGTTGGACAGCAGCAGGTAGCTGCGCCTCCGGTAGCCGAACAGTGGCAGGAAATCGGAGACCAAGCCGTAGAGCGGCTTGACCACCCATGGCAGGTCGAGCACAGCCAGCGACGCGGCGATCTGCAACGCGGTCCAGCCATATTGCGTCTTGAGGAAATACGTCAGCGGCTGCCAGACGATGCCGACCTTGGCCTGGCCGATGCCCTCGACGGTGTAGACCACGGCAAAGAACAGCATCAGCCGGCGAACTCTGTCGGGATCGGATCGGGTTGGCATGATGTCGGCGATAGTGCGGGCGGCCGGCGTTGCACTCAAGCCGGGCCTCTGCGGTTGAGGACGCACCACGCCCGGCGGTGCTTGACGCAGCCCATCCCCACGCCCGATCATCCGCGTAACCCCAGAACCAAGGACCGCCGCGATGAACGTTGCCACCATGCCTGCCGCGCGCGTCGGCTGCTCGCCCGAGGAATGGCAGGTCCGCTGCGACCTTGCCGCGCTGTATCGCCTGGTCGCGCATCATCGCTGGACCGACTTCGTCTACACCCATATCAGCGCCCGCGTGCCCGGGCCCGACCACCACTTCCTGATCAACAAATACGGCGTGCTGTTCCACGAGATGCGCGCCTCCGACCTGGTGAAGATCGACATGTACGGCAACGTGGTGGAGGAAGGCGACACGTCCTCCCGCCGCGTCAACGCCGCCGGCTTCACCATCCACTCCGCGGTGCACTTGGCGCGCGAGGACCTTACCTGCGTCGTGCACACCCACACCCAGGCCGGCATCGCCGTCTCCTGCATGCAGGAGGGGCTGCTGCCGCTGTCGCAACACGCGCTGAAGTTCTACGGGCGGCTGGCGTATCACGGATATGAGGGCATCGCGCTGGACCTTGACGAACGCGAGCGCCTGGTGCGCGACCTCGGGCAGCACAAGGCGATGATCCTGCGCAACCACGGGCTGCTGGTGGGCGGAAGGTCGATCCCCGAGGCGTTCCACACGATCTACATGCTGGAACGTGCCTGCGCCGCGCAGGTGGCGACGCTGTCCTGCGGCCGCGAACTGGTGCTGCCGCCGCATGAGGTGTGCGAGCATACGTCGGAACAATTTGCCATGCAGGACACGCCCGACCGCCATGCCTGGATGTGGGAGTCCGCGCTGCGGCTGATCGAGACCGACAAGCCGGATTATCGAAGCTGACCGCCGAAGGACACGACTCTCCCTCTCCCNNGGGAGAGGGAGTAGCGGCGCAATGACAACGCTCATCCGCAACGCCGAAATGGTGATCGCCTGGGACGCCGGCACCAAATCGCACGTCTACATGCCGGACGCCGATGTGGCGTTCGACGGCGGCGCGTTGACGTTCGTCGGTCGCAACTATACCGGCGCGTCGGACGAAGTGATCGACGGCGCCGGCAAAATGGTCATGCCCGGCTTGGTCAACATCCACTCCCACCCCTCCAGCGAGCCGATGAACAAGGGCCTCACCGACGAGGTCGGCAGCCCGGGCTTCTACAATTCCTCGCTCTACGAATACCTGCCGATCTACCGCGCCGACGCGGAAGCCGTCCCGCACTGCGTCCGCGTTGCGCTATCGGAATTGTTGCTGTCCGGCGTCACCACGCTCGCCGACCTGTCGATGGCCCACCCGGGCTGGCTCGACCTGCTGGCCGAGGCCGGCATGCGCGTCTGCATCGCGCCGATGTTCCGCTCCGCCCGCTGGTCCACCAAGAACGGCCATCTCGTAGAGTATGCCTGGGACGAAGCCGCCGGCGAGAAGGCAATGACCGAGGCCCTCGCGCTGATCGAACGCGCCGAGCAGCACCCGTCCGGCCGCCTGTTCGGCATGGTCTGCCCGGCGCAGATCGACACCTGCAGCGAATCCCTGCTGCGCGACAGCCACGCCGAGGCGAAGGCACGCGGCGTCTCCTGGCAGATCCACGCGGCGCAATCCGTCACCGAATTCCACGAGATCACCCGCCGCCACGGCTACACGCCGATCGGCTGGCTCGACCATCTCGGCCTGCTGTCGGAACGTTCCATCATCGGTCACGGCATCTTCCTCGACGACCATCCCTCGACGCCCTGGCACACCAAAACGGACCTCGCGCGCCTCGCCGAGACCGGAACGACGGTGGCGCATTGCCCGACCGTGTTCGCCCGCCGCGGCATTACGCTGAAGGATCTCGGCCGCTACCGGCGCGCCGGCGTGAACCTTGGCCTCGGCACCGACACCTACCCGCACAACATGCTGGATGAGATGCGCCTCGCCGCCTACCTGGCGCGCACCCAGGCCAACGATCCCCGTACCCTGACCAGCACCGACCTGTTCACCGCGGCAACGATCGGCGGCGCCCGGGCGCTCGGCCGCGACGACATCGGCCGGCTCGCTCCCGGCTGCCGCGCCGACCTTGTGCTGGTCGACATCACCCACCCAATGATGCGCCCGGCGCACGATCCGCTGCGCAGCCTGATCTACGCCGCCGGCGACCGCGCGGTGCGCAGCGTCTTCGTCGACGGGCAGAAAGTAGTGGACAACGGCCAGGTCCTGACGATGGACTATCCCGCCGCCGCGGCCGCGCTGCATGAGGCGCAAAAGCGGATCAAGGCCCGCGTGCCGAACCTCGACTGGGACCATCGCAGCGCCGAGACGCTCTCGCCGCCAACCTTGCGGACCGCATGACCGACCTGCTGACGATCGAGGGCCTGCGCACCACGTTCCGTACCCAGAACGGCGAGATCGCCGCGGTGGACGGCGTCGATCTGTCCGTCGCCAAGGGCCGCACGCTGGGCATCGTCGGCGAGTCGGGCTGCGGCAAGTCGATCCTGTCGCTTTCGGTGATGCGCCTGGTGCCGCCGCCGGGCCGCATCGCCGCCGGGCGCATCAGCTTCGACGGCCGCAACCTGCTGGAGCTGTCGCCCGCCGAAATGCGCGGCCTGCGCGGCAACCGCATCGCAATGATCTTCCAGGAGCCGATGACCAGCCTGAACCCGGTCTTCACTGCGGGCGACCAGATCACCGAGGCGATGCGCGCGCATGACCGCACGGCGTCCTCGACCGCGTTGCGCGCCCGGGCGATCGCGGCGCTGAGCCGCGTGCGCATCCCCGCACCGGAGCGGCGCTTCGACGAATACCCGCACCAGATGTCGGGCGGCATGCGCCAGCGCGTCATGATTGCCATGGCGCTGGCCTGCGCGCCGGACCTGCTGATTGCCGACGAACCTACCACCGCGCTGGATGTCACCGTGCAGGCACAAATCCTCGACTTGCTGCGCGACCTGCAGCAGGAAACCGGCATGGCGATCATTCTGATCACACACGATCTCGGTATCGTCGCCGAAATGGCCGACGAGGTCGCGGTGATGTATTCCGGCCGCGTCGTGGAACGCGCCCCGGGGCCGGCGATCTTCGACGATCCGCAGCACCCGTATACGTTGGGCCTGCTCGGCTCGATCCCGAAGATCGAGGAGACGCGCGACCGTCTGCTGGCTATCGAGGGCACCGTGCCGCCGCCATTCGACCTGCCGTCCGGCTGCCGCTTCCATCCGCGCTGCGTGTTCGCCGACGCCGCCTGCGCCGCGCAGGATCCGCCGTTGCGCGAAATTAACGAGTCCCACCGCGTCGCCTGCCTGCACGCCCCGGTCGAGGCGCTGGTGGGATGAACGTTCGCACCGTTAAGTGGCGGGAGAGAACAATTCTCCCCCTCCCCTTGAGGGAGGGGGATGGGGGGAGGGGTTCGGGAGCTCGACGCTGCGGTGCGACCCTGGCACCAACCCCTCCCCCCAACCCCCTCCCTCAAGGGGAGGGGGAGAAGGTTGCGGCCCCACACCCATGACCGATCCCATCCTCGAAGTCGAAGCCCTCACCAAGCACTATCCGATCCGCCAGGGTATCGTCTTCGGCCGCGTCGTCGGTACCGTGCGCGCGGTGGACGGCATCACCTTCCGGCTCGACCGCGGCGAGACCCTGGCACTCGTTGGTGAATCCGGCTGCGGCAAATCCACTACCGCGCGCCTGGTGCTCCGCCTCATCGACCCCACCTCCGGCACCGTCCGCTTCGACGGCGCCGACAT
Organism: Acetobacteraceae bacterium; assembly: GCA_003151425.1. Lineage (GTDB taxonomy): Bacteria > Pseudomonadota > Alphaproteobacteria > Acetobacterales > Acetobacteraceae > Palsa-883. The sequence goes on along the minus strand of PLXO01000120.1, from coordinate 24,918 downwards.
CACCGACCTTGCCGGCGAACAACTTCGAAAACTGCGCCGGCGCATGCAGATCGTCTTCCAGGACCCGTTCGCCTCGCTCAACCCGCGCATGACGGTGGGTGAAATCCTGGAAGAACCCCTCATCGTCCACGCGATCGGCACGCGCACGGAACGGCGTGCCCGGGTGAACGAACTGCTCGGCCTGGTCGGTCTCGCGCCCTATCACGCCCAGCGCTACCCGCACGAATTCTCCGGCGGCCAGCGCCAGCGCGTCGGCATCGCCCGCGCCCTCGCCGTCGAGCCCGGCCTGATCGTTTGCGATGAACCCGTCTCCGCGCTCGACGTGTCGATCCAGGCCCAGGTGGTGAACCTGTTGAAGGACCTGCAGGCGCGGCTCGGCCTGTCCTACCTGTTCATCGCGCACGACCTGGCCGTGGTGAAGCACATGGCCGACCGCGTCGCGGTGATGTATCTCGGCCAGATCGTCGAGATCGCGCGCAAGGATGATTTGTTCCGCGACCCGCGCCATCCCTACACGCGCACGCTGCTCGCCGCGATCCCCCGCCCGGACCCGCATCGCGACACGCACCGGCAGATCCCCGGCGGCGACGTGCCGAGCCCGATGAATCCGCCCCCGGGCTGCCGATTCCACACGCGCTGCCCGTTCGTGATCGACCGCTGCCGGATCGAGATGCCCGCACTGATGCGCTGGAGCGACGGCCACCTGACGGCGTGCCATCGCGCGGCAGATCTGCCGGCGACCGATGAGACCACGGCGAGCCATGTCGCTCCGGTCGCGGCGCGCCGCCTGGCGCTGTATGCCGAGCGGCGCGCGGCGGCGACCGCGGCCACGGGGTGACGGATGTCGATGGGGCGGTCAGGAAGTTACCTGTCGCGCCCCGTCGCCATCGCTCCGTTGCATATCACCCTGGTAATCGCATCATTGTCGCCGATGATGGCATGAGGGTGCGATGGCCAGTCCGAACCGTCAGAACGCACCCTTCTGCAACCGGAACACATCCGGATGCGCGGGGTCGATCGCATAGACCAGCGACAGCACGGTCGGCGTCATCTGCGCCTTGTGGTCCTTGGTATCCTGCTGCACCGGCCCGCTCAATATCAGCACCAGGGCGCGACCGGCCGGATCCGTCCCGCGGAACAGCAGCGCGCCGCCATTGGCGAGCACCGCGTTGGCGACGGCCTGTCCCGCCGGGAACACCTCGGCCTGGAAATATCCCTGCAGCGTGGCGCCGGTGTGCACCAGAGTGTCCGGCTTGTTCGCGGGATCAGCGGCAGCCGACCAGACGACGTTCACCTCGATCAGGCGCTTGCTCTTGTAGCCGAACACATAGTCGACCACGGCCTTGCCGCTGTCCGGCACCAGCTCAGGGACCGTGACGCTCAGCACGTGGGTGCGCTCCACCGGACTGTCGCTCGCGCGCACCGCGCTGCCCGACAGCTTGAAATCGGCCTCGATCGCCTTGCGGATCTCCGTCTCGTTCATGCCGAAATGGGCCGAGCGGAACCCGTCGATCGAGACCGGCTGCGCGGCGGGCGGCCCCGGCGCAGGTGAGGACGCCGCGGGCACCTGGTCCGACGGGGCGGCGGCCTGCGCCCGGGCGGCAACCGGCGCGCTCAACAGGATGCACCCAACCAGGGCAAACCAGCCCAGGGCAAACCAAACCAGGGCCACCCAACCCGGGGTAAACCAGTCCGGAGCTAACCCATACGGGGCGAACCAGTTCGGGCCAAACCAACGCACACGTGACATGCTCAGAACCCCACGACGACGGCGATGTCGCCAAAGGCGCCACGTTTGTCAGTCCCCGGCACATCGCGCAACTGCCAGCGGTATCGAACGCCAGTCCGCCGCACCGGTCGAGCGTGGCGTGCAGGCCGATCCCCACGCTCGACAGATCGGCCGCGTTCCCATCGAAGTTGGGGTAAGCAATACACTTCTCTGGGGTTCTTGACGGGGGAGGCTGTGAAGAAAACAGCGGCGTCCCCGAGGCGCGTCGCGTCCTATCTTGCGGATGATCTCCGCTTTCATGCGCGGCGGCTTCGGCCTCTCCGTCAAAAAAGCCCCGCCGTGCGGTGACGCCGCTACGCAGAGTCTCGACCGTTACCGGGCGCGCGTGCGCCGCAGCAGACCTAGGCCACCGAGAGCGACGCCCAGCAGCGCCAGCGAGGCCGGTTCAGGGACGGCGCTGGTCTGGCCGGTCGGCGGCAGTCCATCGCCGGCGTACACAACCAAATCGATGCCGTTGCACGCAGTGTCCGACAAGCCGTTGGTGCACGTCTGCTGGTAATCGTTGTTGGGCGTCGGAAAGCCATTGGTGTTGACCTCGGCCAGGTAGAAGCTGACGTCGTAAGTGTCGCCGATCGTGGTCGCGAAGGTCTGGTCGATCCCGTCGTAGCCGCCGGTCGCGCCGTCGTCCCAGAAAAAGCTGCCGCTATGCGGTGAGAGGCCATTCGTGCCGGACGCGGCCTCAAAACCGAGATAGGTGATCCCGTCCTGCTGGAAGTAGGTCCAGCCAGGCGCGCCGCCGCCCGATACCGTTGGCGCGTCCAGCTCGAAGCTGGGGTTCAGCAGCAGGTTGACGCTCGGGCTGGCGGCGTCGGCCACGGAGGCATCATCGAAGGCAAAGTAGCCGGGATCGTAGCGGAACACGAACGTGACCGTTGATGCATTGCTCGTGGCCGCGAACGACGCGAAGTACTGCGTGTAGGCCGGGATGATCGGCGTCCCGGCCAAATCGAGGATAAGCAGCCCAGAGGCCGGCGGCGTCAGGTTCTGCGCGCTGATCTGGCCGGCGACGCCAAATGCGATCGTCACTGCCAGAGCGGCCTTACATGCGACATGCATCGGTTGGGATCCACCTTTTCGCGCAATCGGCAGATTGAGATTGTTAAAACGTCGGACGTGCAACCCTAGGATGCAATCTTCGGACCACACCAAATAATGCCGTAGTTTGCGATGGTTGTTTGTGCATGACAGTTTGCCTCGGACAAGAGTGTAAAGAATCCCGACACTCCCGCGGGCCACCGTCCGGCGGTCGGCATCGGCCCGCCCTGGCCGTGCCGCAGCGAGGCGCGCGCCAGTTCGTTCGATTCCCAATCACTGCGCACGGGCTCGACGGCCGGCACGGACAATCGCCGGATGTTGTAAACGATCAGTCACACACTAGGCTTTTCAGGAGCAATCGGCTAACGCCGTTGAACTCCCACTCCAGCTATGCCGATGAACCAGTGGTGGCCAGGAGGACCGCTCCGATGGTTGCTTATGGAGCACGGTCTCTCTGGCGCAAGAGTGTAAAGAATCTCGACAATACAACCGTCCATAGCGTCGGAGCGACCTAGCCCAACTTCCACGTCCTCGGGTCGATTTTGAGGTTTGGCAGGCGGCGAGCCATTGGTATTCCGTTGGAATGGAACCGCATGATCGGCCCGGTCCTACGAGCGCAGATCATCAAGCCCCAACACATTTGGACGCCGCCGCCGTAGTGACAAAAAACCCGATCTATTTGAAATACGGTAGCTTCGTCCCGCAAAATGTGGAAGTTGGGTTAGCAACGATCTTCTCGACGTCACGCATCAACGGCCCCCAAAGGGGCAACGGCGCGATGGACCTGTGGATGGCGAATTTGCCGTCACGGGGGAACAAGTCGTCCGCCCCAGACTTCGTGTCGTGGTCTGAATGTGCCCGTCTGCAACCGAAACGCGTCGATTTCTGACAGTAGGTCTGCCGTCGATCTGCAATTCGGCGATTGCGCCCTGGTGCGGGGCGCCCGTGCATCCCTTGCCGCCATCAAGCCGCGCAGCGGTGGTTCAGGTGTGGTTCGGGAAACAGGCCGACGCGGGCACGGTGAAGCCGTTGACCAGCGAGGCCAGCAGAACCGGCGCGACGGTGGTGAACTTGTAGCTGATGGAGACCTGCGAAAACCCGCTGGCGCCGCCGCACGTCGCCGTGGGGCTCAGCGTGACCATCCCCGCGTTGATGGTCACGCCGCGCGAGGTCGCCAGTCCTATGACGTAAGTCGTGGTGTTGGCGGCACTGTAAACGCCGCCCGAACTGCAGGAGCTGGCGCCCAGGCCCATGCAGCGCGCGCCCTGGACCGCGGCCTCCTGCAGCGCCTCGAAGCTCCAGGTCAGCCGGCCGAATTCGACGAAGCCGACGACGATCAACATCATCGCCAGGGCGCAGATGGCGAACTCCACCGCCGTGGTCGCCTGCCGCGCCCGCGCCAGACCGCATGGCTCACCCCGTCGCGGCAGCATGATGACGGCGAAGCGGGCCAGCCCCGTCCGTGCGCGTGACCCGAGGATCGCGCGGTATCTGCCGCGTGCCGCCGACCACCACCTTGGCGGGACGTGCATCATTGCGCCTGCACGATCATGCTCTGATGCAGGGTGGTGTTGCCGATCAATCCGTAGGCGCCGAAGATCGCGGTGAACGAGCGTGTCCCGGCAACTGTAACGAACTTGCCGGCCAGCGTGCCGCCCGTGCAGGCACTGCCTTGGGCGGCGGCCGTGCCCCAGCTCCAGGCGGCCGAACTGCCGGTTGGGCACCAGTAGAGATTCGCATTGGCCGGCGTGCCGCTCGACGACGGTGTGCCGTTGCTGACCACATTGGTGGCGCCGTCGTTCACGGTCACCGTCGCGCCCGCCCAGGCGGCGCCATTGCTGTTGGCGACGATGCCGCTGAGCGTGGCAGCCAGGTTCGTGACGTTGGCGGGATTGATGCTCGCCACGTTGAGCAACGCATATTGCGCGGCAGCGGAAACCGCGCTGGAGAGCTCGATCTCCTGGTCGTACACGCGCGCGAAATCGATGACGCCGGCGAACAGGATCATCAGCAAGGGCGCCATCAGCGCCAGCTCCACCGCGGCCGTGCCATCCCGCCGCCGCAGCAAGCGCACCAGCAACCGCAGCCCCTGCAAGCGCACCAGCAGCCGCGCCCGCCCACTGCCCGGCCTGCGCGCGCGCCTGCTCATTGCACCAGCACCACCGCGCCACCGCTGACGCTGCCCGCCAGACCCGAGCAGGTGGACGCCGCCGTCGAGCCGCCCGACATCGCGATGGCCGAGCCGATCAGTTCCAGGCACTGCCCGGCGCCGCTGCCCACGCTACTGCCGCCGCTCAGTGTGATCGCCGCGTTCGGGAAATAGAACGCGCCGGACAGTGAATTGGTGGCCCCCTCCGAGAAACTCGCGCCACCCCCCCCGTTGCTGGCGACCACCAGATCCTGCAGCGTTCCGGACGTGGGCGCGGTCAGCGTCACATTCGAGTAGCCGGCGGCGACGCTGAACGCGCCGGAGGTGATGATCGTGACCCCGCTGCCGGTGACCGTGCCGCCGCCGCCGCCCGAGCCGATCGCGACGTTGCCAGCGATCGTATAGGTTCCCGCGCCGAGCGTGGCACTGCCGGCCAGGCTGAACGTCCCGTTCAGATCGTGCGCCGGGGCTGCGCTCAGCGTGAACAAGGTGCCGCCGGTGGTGGTGATCTTGCCCACGGCCTGGAACGTGCCGCTACTCATGTCGCCCAGCGTGGTGACGCCGGTGGTATAGATGGCGTAGCCGGCACTGCCGACGCCGATGTTGAAGCTGTTGGCGGTGCTTCCCGCGCCGATGCTGAGCCTGCCGCTGTCGCAGTTGCAAATGCCGCCGGCGAGCGTGTAGCTGCCGGCGCCGAAGGTCAGCGCGGTGCCGTTGTTGCAGATGCTGTAGAAGCCGGAGCAGCTCACGGTGCCCGCGCCGATATCGTAGGTGCCGGCGCCGAACGTCGTGGTCGTGCCGCCACCGGTGTAGATGCCGCCCGCCACGTTGTAGGTGCCCGGCCCGAAGTTCCCCCCGGACCCACCGATGTTGATCGCGCCATTGATGTCGTAGGTGTTGCTCGCCGAACCGCCGACCGCGAAGTTCAGCGCGATGCCGCCACTGGTTTTAATCGTACCGAAATGATATGTCCCGCCGGCCGGGCAGGTCACCGTCCAGGTCGGCGAGGAGAAGCTCCCGGTGCAGCCGATTGCGGTGAGCAGGGTTTGCGGCGGGTTTGCCGAGCCTGAGGTGTAGCCGAACGTCATGCTGGTGCCGCCCGAAACCGTCGGTCCCGACGGCCCGGTCAGGCTCGCGACGCTGGCCAGATGGGTGAATGCGGCCGCCACCGCCGTATTGCTGGCCAAAGGATCCACCGTCGCCACCTTGATGATGTTCACCGAGGCCGTTCCGGCCGGCGGCCGGATGCTGGCGGGGCTGGCGCACTGGCTCGGCGCGGCGCCATTGTAGTCGACCGTCTTGGTGGTCATCGTCGTCCCGCACGGCACCGAGACGCTGATGTTGGAGGCCACCGCGCAGGCGGCGGCGGTGACACTGGTGCCGCCGCTCAGTACCACCCCGGCGCCCTTGGGCAGCAGCGCGATGATGCAGGGCGAGGCGTTCGGCTTGACCTCCGCATACGAGGTCGCGCTCACCGACAGTGTCGTGTTCTTTTGGAATATCTCCGCCAGATACAGCGGCGCGGCGGTGGTCACCGTCACCTGCACCGCATTGTTGCCGTCGCCGCTGGGCGAGGCGACGAGACTGGCGGTCGCCGCACCGGCGGGCAGGCCGTTCAGCGCGGCGAGATTGCTGACCGCCGAATTCATCGTGGCGATGGAACTGTTGGTGTTGTAGGCGAGCGCGCCGGCATAGGCGGCGCTGTCCGCCGCGCGCTGGTCGGACACCTTGGCGAGATACGCCGTGCCAAGATCGACCGCGACCGCCGCCAGGCTGGCGAGCATGGCGATGACGGCCGCCCCCACCAGCGCGATGCTGGCACGCCGCCGGCGCGACACGCCCGGCCCAAGACTGTCGGCAACCCACCTCACGCGGTGCCGCAGCGTCGCGAAACGCCCGCCGCGCCCTTGGTTGCTCATGGCTCGGTCCGTCGGCATGTCTCGATCACTCGTCATGGTTCGATCACTCGGTCTGTCTCGGTCAATTGGCGTTGTTCGGTCAGTTGGTTTGGCTCGGTCAGTTGGTGTGGCTCGGTCAGTTGGTGTGGCTCGGTCATTTCTCTGTGGCATCGAGGGCCTGGTACCCCGCCAGCGCTGCCGCGGCATCGCTGGGCGAAAGGTCGGTGAGCAGCAACTTTCCCGCCTCCCGTGTGTTGCCCGACAGCGCCAGCGCCACCGCCAGGTCCTGGCGCACGCGCGGCGTCGCATCGGGCTGTGAGGCGGGACCGCGCAGCAGCGCCACCGACCGCCCCGCCTGGCCGCTGAGCGAGAGCGACAGCGCCTGATTGATCGACGCCGCCCGGTTGTCCGGCTCCAGGCGCAGCACTTTCGCATACTCCTCCTGTGCCGCCTCGTGATGTCCCTGCAGGTCGAGCGCCACCCCGAGATTGTTCAGCGCCGTCCGGTCGTTGGGCGCGCCCGCGAGCAGCTTCGTGAAGTTGTGCTCGGCATCCTCGGCACTGCCGCGCGACAGCTCCAGCCGACCGAGGCCGAGCAGCGCCGCCGCCGCCGACGGATCGACCGCCAGCGCGCGCTTATAGGCTTCCATCGCCGCATCGGGCTGGTTCAGTTGCGCCAGCGCGGCGCCCTGGCGCACCAGCGCGCCGACATTGCGCGGCTGCGACTCCAGGATCGAGCGTGTGACGTTCAGCGCGGTCTGCGGCATGCCGCCGTCCAGCGCGGCATCGGCGATATTCACGCCGGGTACGCCGCTCGCGTCCCGCGCACCGCTGGCCGAACAACCGGCGAGCAGCAGCAGCAGCAGGCCGCATCGCGGACTTGCATCCATCCAACTGTTTCTTGTTGTCGTATGGGTCATCTTTTTGGTCATCTGCGGATCGCCTTTTTGGTCATCTGCGGATCGCCTTTTTGGTCATTCCGCTGTCGGTTGTCATTCCGTCACCGGTAGTAATTCCGCTACCGGTGGTCACTCCATTTCCGACGGTCATTTCCCCATCGTCCGGTAAACGTCGACCATCGCCGGGCCCGCCACGATCAGGAACACGCACGGCAGGATGAAGATGATCATCGGTATCGTCAGCAGCACCGGCAGCCGCGCCGCTCTGCCCTCGAACTGCACCAGCATTTCCTGCCGCTGTTCGGCCGACAGGTTACGCAGCGCCTGCGTCAGTGGCGTGCCGTATTGGACGGACTGGATCAGCACCCCGGCCAGGCGGCGCGCGCTCTCCAGCCCGGTGCGCTTGCCGAAGTTCACCAGTGCCGTCCTGGTGTCGGCGTTCACCTGCATCTCGTGCGCGGTCCGCGTCAGCTCCTGCGCAACCACCGGATGGGCATAGCGGATCTCAACGCCCACGCGCTCGATGCTTGCTTCCAGGCCCAGCCCGGCCTGGCCGCAAATCACCATCATATCCAGCGCGTCGGGGATGCCGGCATCCAGCGCGCGCAGGTAACGTTTGCGCAAGCTTTGCACGATCCTGTCGGGCGCCAGCAGGCCAATGCCGGCGGCCACCGCCAAAACCGCACCGTGATACGGCAGGTCGCGGTGCATCAGCCACGCCACCGCCTGGGTCGCCAGTGGCAGCCCGACCACCAGCAGCAATTTGGTACCCACGAACAGACCCAGCCCGTGGCCACCGCGGAAGCCAGCGATTTGCAGCGTCTGGCGCAGCTCCTCCAAGGTTTTGGTGGAAAGCGCGCCGCTGCGCGCGATCGCTTCGCCGATCGCGGTGATGATCCGCAGCGGCATCGGCAGTCCCGCCTCGCTCGGGCGTTCGCGCACAGTCGCGCCGGGCTGAACCATGCGCAGCCGCAATGACATTCGCTCCGTGCGGCGCTGGTCGCGATAGAGCAGCAGCGCCAGACCGAGCACCACGGCAACACCGCCGGCCAGCGCCGGGGCGAGCCCAGGGATGACATGCGCGATGATGACCTGCATCATGCCGGTCTCCTGATCATGCCGGTGCCCTGACAGCAATTCTCATTTTGGCCGATCTGGTTGCCACATCGTCATGGCCGGACTTGNNAACAAGTCCGGCCATGACGTTGAAAGGCCGTACCGCCCGACCAAAATGAGAATTGCTGGTGCCCTGATCATGCCGGTGCCCTGATCATGCCAGTATCTTGCGGATCATTCCGCGCATCACCAGCAATCCGCCGCCCAGCATGATGATCGCGGCCATCAGCAGTTTCTGGCAGCCGTGGTCGGTGAACAGACGGCCCATATACTGCGGATTGAGCACCCCCAGCGCCCCGCCGGAGATGAACGGCAACGACGCGAGGATGATGATCGAGGTCTTCGCCTCCGCCGCCAGCGCATGGCCGCGCGCCTTCAGCGCCAGGCGCCGGCGTATCACGTCGGCCAGCCCCTCCAGCGTGTCGCTCAGGCCACCGCCGGTCTGGCTTTGCAGCGAGAGCGCGGTCGAGAAGAACCGGTATTCCTGCAGATTGTTGCGCGTTGCCATCTCGCGCAGCGCATCCTCCAGCGTCATCCCGATCGACACCCGGTCATACAGCAACCCAAATTCCACACTGGTCGGCGCCGCGGCCTCGCGCGCCACGGTGCGGATGCCCTCGCCGAGCGGAATGCCGACGCGCACGGCGCGCACGATCATCGCCAGCGCGTCGGGGAACTGTGCATAGAGCAGGTTGCGCCGCCGCTGCTCGCTCCATTTGAATACGGCACGACTGAACATCACCCATGCCACCGGGACGACCAGCAGGGACCAGCTCCCGAAAAAGATGCTCGCCATTGCAGCCACCGCTCGTGCCACCGCCAGGGCGGCTCCCAGCACGACCCACCAGCGCAGCGGATACTGCACCGCGCGCGCGGGATTGTAGGCAAACAGACGCGCCACCGCGGCGATCGCCCGCGCGACGGGTGCGGACCGGCTGGCCGCGCTGCGGCCCATCACGACGAGCGCGTTCACGCGTACATACGGCGCGGCCACCAGCGCAATCCGCTCGCGGAAGCGCCGGCGCTCAGCCTGCTCATGCGTGATCGCGCTGACGCCGAGTGCCGCCGCGGCAAGCAGGAAGGCGGCTCCCACCACAAGCTGCAGCAGCACCGGGCTCACGGCTCTGCCTCGCCGAGTGCGTCGGCCCAGGCGCGTTCGAGCCCGAAATACACCAGGCGTTGATGGAAACTCGGTCTTGCGCGATTGACCTGATACCGGCCGACCAGTCCGCCGGTCAGGCTCTCGCCTTCCACATGGTAGGCGAAGATGTCGTTGAGGATGACGGTTTCGCCTTCCAGGCCGCAGACATCCGTCACCTGCGTCACCCGGCGCTTGCCGTCGCGGTGCCGTTCCACCTGGATGATCAGGTCGACGGCGCCGACGATCTGCGTGCGGATCGAGCGCGAGGGCAGCCCCATATTGCCCATCTGCACCATGTTCTCGATCCGGGTCACCGCGTCGCGCGTCGTGTTGGCGTGGACGGTGGACATGCTGCCGTCATGTCCGGTGTTCATCGCCTGCAGCATGTCGAACGCCTCCGGCCCGCGCACCTCGCCGACGATGATGCGATCGGGGCGCATGCGCAGCGCGTTGCGCAGCAGATCGCGCTGGGTGACCTCGCCGCGGCCCTCCAGGCTTTGCGGACGGGTTTCCATGCGCACCACATGCGGCTGCTGCAGTTGCAGCTCGGCGGCGTCCTCGATGGTGACGACGCGCTCCCCATGGTCGATCAGCCGCGACATTGCGTTCAGCAGCGTGGTCTTGCCGGAGCCGGTGCCGCCGGAAATGATCACGTTCAGCCGGGACCGCCCGGCCACTTCCAGCACGCGCGCGACCGGCGGGGTGAGCGAGCCGTAGCCGATCAACTTGGCGAAATCGATCTGCTGGCGCGAGAATTTGCGGATCGAGATATACGGCCCATCGAGCGCCAGCGGCGGAAAGACGATATTGACGCGCGAACCGTCCTTCAGCCGCGCGTCCACCATCGGGCTCGATTCGTCGATGCGCCGGCCGATCGCCGAGGCGATCCGCTGGGAGATGTTGGCGACGTGGGTCGCATCGCGGAAGCGGATGTCGGACAGAGTCACCTTGCCGTGGCGCTCGACGAACACGCGGTTCGGCCCGTTCACCATGATGTCGGTGATGCTGTCGTCCTCGATCAACGGCTCCAGCGGGCCGAGCCCGAGCATATCGTTGACCAGCTCGCCCGCGAGCTGGCGTTGCTCGCGCGCGTTGAGCTGGTAGTGCTGCGCGCTGGCGATCTCCGAGAGGACGCGCTCCACTTCCTGCGCGAGCCGGTCCGGGGACATGCTGGCAAGGGCGGCGGGATCGAGCTGCGCCAGGCACGCCATCCGCAAATGCGTGGTCGACGCGGATTGGTCGGGCCCGGTTTGGTTTGCGCCGGTCTGGTTCGGGCCGGTCTGGTTCGGGCCGGTCTGGTCGGGCCCGGTTTGGTTTGCGCCGGTTTGGTTTGCGCCGGTCTGGTTCGCCCCGGCCTGGTTCGAGCCAGGCTCGTTGGACGTTGTGCCCGGCGACAGCGGTTCGCCGGGCACCGCCGGGTCCTGTGGTGGCGCCGGCGTCTTCCGGTCGGTGCTGCGTCGGCCGAAGCTCGGGGTCATGATGTTCATGATGTCAGGCCCAGCAACCGGCGCAGCCGGCCGGCTTTGCCGGTCGCCGGCGCGCTGCCCGGGGCGCCGCTGTCGAGCAGCCGCACGAATGCCACCTCGCGCACCAACTGCATCATCCCGGTGCGGAATCCGCCGCGTGCCGCCATTGCCGGCTCGCCCATGCTGGCGGCATGGCCAACCACCTTGGGCAGGTTCGGGATGGCGACGTCGGGCTTCATTTTCAGGCCTTCCTCCAACTGCCGCCGCGTCAGCCCGCCCGGAAGGTTGTCGCGGTTCAGCACCAGCACGCTGCGGCGCGGCTGCATCGGCCCGTTGGGCAGCGCCATCAGCCGCAGCGTGTCGCGCACCGAGGCGAGCGTGGGGTCCATCACCACCACGCGCTGATGGGCCAGCATCAGCAGTTCGCGATGCAGCGGCAGCGCCGAACAGGGCACGTCGATGACCACGAAATTGTAGCGCCGCCGCAGCGCGTCCAGCAGTCGTGCCGCGGCGTTTGGGCTGTAGCTGACCGTGTCGGTCAGCTTCTCCTCGCCGGCCAGCACATGCAGCCGCTTGCTCACCGGCTGCGCCGCACGCTCGACGAACAGCTCGTCGATCCGGTCCGGGGCCTCGAGCGCGGTGCGCAGGCCGGCGCCAGTCTTGGCGCCGAGCAGCATCGCGGCGGTGCCGCAATACAGGTCGGCATCCAGCAGCACCGTGTGGCGCCGAGCCTCCACGCCGAAATGCCAGGCAAGATTGGCGGCGATGGTGCTGGCCCCGGTGCCGCCACGCGCCCCGGTGATGGTAACGACGCGACCGCCCTGCACACCCTCGGTTACTGGATCGTGCCGCATGATCAGCGGGCCAAAATACCGCGCCACCATGTCACGCAGCAGCGGCTGAAAGAGATACTCCGCCACGCCCAGTCCGCGCGTCACCTGGCGGTAGAAATTAAGGTCGTCGCGATCGCCGATCACGAGCACGCGCACATCCGGCTCGACAACGTCGGACAGATCGCTCAACGCCGACAGCGGCTGGTCCTCGCCGCTGACATCCACGATCAGCGTATGCGGCGTCGGCATCTTGTGCAGCGCCGCCATCGCCACGCGCACCGTGCCACGGCGGATCTCGAAGCCCTGCGGCACCGCTTCCAGCAACCCCTCGCGCAGCGCCGTCTCGGTGGCCTGGTCGCCGACGAAGGCGATGATGCTGGGCCGGTCCGGTCGCTGCGTGTCGCTCCGCGGCGTATCGCCCCGCGGCGTATCGCCCGGCTGCGTATCGCTCCGCGGCGTATCGCCCCGCTGCGTATCGCCCGGCTGCGTATCGCCCGGCTGCGTATCGGCTGCCGGCGAGTCAGCAATAAGGGCACCGTCGGGTGGCATCAATTGCCGCTTCCCGCGGCTGGCGCAGCCGCCGGCGGCGCGGACGAGCCGCCGCTGACCACCGTGATCTGCGCCAGCCCGCTATCCGGCAGTGGCGTCACGCGACCGTGGCGCAACCGGTCCAGCGCCGCCGCCGCCAGGCCACCGTCGGCGGGACCCGCCGGCGTTGCCGTCGCCAGGTCGGCGGGCACCGCCACCATGGCGCGCAGATTGGCCTCGTTGGCGCCGTTCGGGTGCCAGGCGCCCTCGCGCAAATAGGGGTCGGTCCGGTTGCAGCCGGCGAGGGCAAGCACCAGAAGCAGTAGCCCAGGCGGCAGCCAAGGGCGCACCCCGGTCAGGCGTCCGGCGCGCAGCCCGGGGAGCAACAGAGTGGCGCGGCGCATCATTGTCATGGCCTCCCTACTGCACCACGAAGCCGGCATCGCCCGGGATATGCACGGTCGCCGCGGCCTGCACTCCGCCACGTGCGCTCTGCCGCAGCAGCAGGATGCGCTCCAGATCGCTCGGCGGTTTCCAGTCGTCGGTGGGCAGCTTCACCTGACCGTGGTCGGACACGCCGCGCACCAGATAGGGCGTGATGACGATCACCAGCTCGGTCTCATTGCGCTGGAACCCGTCGGAGCGGAACAGCGCACCGATGATCGGCAGCTCGCCGATGCCCGGAATCGCGTTGCCGGTCAGCGTCGTGTTGTCCTGCAGCAGCCCGGCGATCGCGAAGCTCTGCCCGCTCGCCAGCTCCACCGTCGTCTCGGCCCGCCGCACGGTCAGCGCCGGGATCTGAATCGTGCTGTTGCCGGCGCCGATCGTCACCGCCCCCTGAGTGGACAGCTCGCTCACCTCCGGCCGCACCCTCATGTTGATGCGGTCACCCGATTCCACCGTGGGCACGAAGGCGAGGCTGACGCCGTACTGCTTGAAATCTATGGTGACCTGGTTGTTCTGCTGGGCGACCGGGATCGGAAACTCCCCGCCCACCAGGAAGCTCGCAGTCTCGCCGCTCATGGCGGTCAGGTTCGGCTCCGCCAGCACATGCAGCAACTGGTCCTGCGCCATCGCATCGATCACGCCGTTGATGTCCAGCGTGTGGCCCGGTGTCGGGAAGTTGGAGCCTATGGTCGCGGCGCTGGCGGAAACCAGCGCGTTGGCCAGCGGATTGGCAGTGACCAAACCGATCGCCGCGTACTTGCCGAGACTGGCCAGGCCGGACCAGTTGATGCCGAGCTGGCGGATCACGTTGCGGTTCACCTCGGCGATGCGGACCCGCAGGTTCACCTGCTGGCTTTCGAGCACGGCAAGCCGGCTCTCCACCGTCTGCCCGGCGCCGACGAAGCTCCGCGCGGTCTGCACCGCCTCGTCCGCCTCGGACGCCGTCCGCAGCGTGCCGCTGACCACCAGACCGTTGGGCCGCGCCGTCACCTGCACGTCGCGCCCGGGCAGCAGTTTGCCGATCGCGCTGGCCGCCTGCGCCGCGGCGTAACTGGAGGGTTGCACGATCACGTCGTACTGGGCGATCACCACGCCGTCGTCGCCGATTGCCGCGATCGTGGTGCGCCCCGGCGCGACGCCGAGCACGAACAGCGAGGTCGGCGAGGCGGGACGCACCTCGGCCACCTTCGGATCGGCGGCGAACACACTCGCTGCCGGGGCATCCAGCGACACGATCCGGCCGGTGCCGGCTTCCAGTGTCAGCCCTTGCACCGCCGGCGCTTGCACCTGGCGCGCAGAGGGACGCGCAGCGGAGCCTGCGGGGGGCGGCGCGGAGGGCCCGGCTTGAGCATTCAAGCTGCTCCCCGGGGTGGGGACGGCTATGGATCCGACCCCTGGCGCCGTGCCACCCAGTGCGGTTGCCGGTGCGACTACCGTGGCGGCGATCCCCCGCGCCATTGCCGCGGCCGCGCGGGCCGCGTCGCCGGACTGTGCCGGTTGGGCCTGTGCCGGTTGGGCCTGGGCCGGTTGGGCCTGGGCCGCGACGCCGACGCACAGAAAGCTGGCGGCCCAGAGAGACAACACCGTCGGAGACAAAATGGTCGGACACCAATCGGTCGGACGCCAAGCGATCGGAAGCCAAGCGGTGGAATGTTGACCTGTCATTGGAACCTGAGCTCCTTGGCGTCGGTGGTCCCCTGGTAGATCCGCATGACGCGGCCGTCGGCGTGCCCCTGGTTGAGTGCCGGCGAGACATCGCCTCCCCAGGTCGTCAGTGCGGTGCCGCCCGGCGCGTCGGGGGCCGCGTCGGCGGCGCGCACGCTGAGCGACAGGTGGCCAAGCCGTTCGGCCAGCGTCACGCGCTCGGCCTGCACCGGGGTCACCTCCAGCGTCACCGTGTGCGTGGTGGCCTGCTCGGCGCTCGAGCCGACAGCCCCCTGCATCAGTTGCTGGTCGATCGCGATGACCCGGACATCGTTCAGCACCGCCTCGGCCGACGCGCGGTGGGAGGCGGGCAAGGTGCGGTCGTCGTTCACTTCGGTCAGGATCACGTCGACATGGTCACCCGGCCAGATCAGCCCGGCGGTGCCGCTGACCGCATCGACGCCCACCGTGGTGGCACGCATCCCCGGGCGCAGCACCGCGGCGAGGAAGCCGTGATCGCCGGGCCGAAGCAGATCCGCCGGCAGCAACGCCTCCTGCGGTTGCAGGCTGCGGCGAACCATGGACCCGGCCAGGTCGGCCCGTGCCTGCGGGGTGTCGGGGCGGGCGCCCTCGGGCATCGCGGAGGCCAGCACCTCGTGCGCCTGGATGTCGTCGAATTTCAGCAGACTGCCGGCGCGCAACGGGTGTGCCGCCGCGAGCATTTGCACCTTGACCTGTGGAGCCGGTGCGGCCTGTGCCAGGACCGCCGGCTTCGCAGGAAGCTGCAGCCCGATCCACCCGACCAGGCCGAGTCCGCCGACACCGAGCACGATAGCCGCCATCAGGGCAGTGCGGAGCGACATGGCATCTAGCCGATTGGAACGGGGTTGTACAGGGTGAGCAGCACGCCCGCGGAGATTGCACAGGCATAGGGCAGCGACAGGCGGCGGCGGATCCGGCGCCGCTCGGCGCGCCAGATGCGCCCGAGCAGGCCGGTCGGTCGCGGTGTTGCGCTACCCGGCAGCCGCCGCGCGAAAGCCGCCTTGAGGGCCAGCCCGAGCGCCAGATAAAGCAGCGCCAGCATGCCCCCGGCGATGGCGGTGGCCAGTACCAGTTCGGGCACCGCGGCGG
The DNA here is from genome assembly GCA_003151425.1 of Acetobacteraceae bacterium. Taxonomy (GTDB): domain Bacteria; phylum Pseudomonadota; class Alphaproteobacteria; order Acetobacterales; family Acetobacteraceae; genus Palsa-883. The sequence goes on along the minus strand of PLXO01000120.1, from coordinate 8,843 downwards.
GCGGCACCAGAAGCGTGCAGGCACTGAGCAGCTTCACGTCGCCGCCGCCGATCCAGCCGTGCCGCCAGCAATACCAGCAGCCGGCGAACACCAGCCCGCCACCGAACAGCGCCGGCATCAATTGCCCGGCCAGCGCACTCGACCCCAACCCCGTCGCCGCCACGATCAGCGACACGACGTTGGGGACCGTGCGCACGGCCACGTCGTGCACCGCGGCGAACAGCAGGGCCGTCGCCGCGGCGGTCAGAAGTATCGGGTGCAACAATGCGGGGTCAGTCAGCGGCATGCGGAATTGCCTGGGATGTCGTGATGATCGAGCCTGCCGCGACGATTGATCAGGGCAGGGCGGCGGTGATGTTCGCGAAGGCGGTGGACAGGTTGGTGCCCAGTACGGTCACCGAGGCGATGATGACCATCGCGACGAGGCCCGCGATCAGGCCGTATTCCAGCGCGGTGACGCCACCCTCGTCCTTGGCCGGCGCACCCGGGTCGTCCAGGAACGTAAGCATCTCTGTCTCCTTGCGACGGGCGCGCGGGCCCCCCAAAGGCGATACCGCGCGCCGTGGACGGAATTGTCGCCGCAGCAGGTTGATTGTCGGTTAACGGACACGCCGTGTGGCGCCCGTGCGGGAATTTGCCTGGAACCCCATGGCGACCAGGCTGTGCTGACCGTTCGCCTCGCGGCCATCACGGTCGCCTCGCGGTCATCAGGGCAGTGCGGCGGCGATAACGATGAAGGTGCCTTGCCGCTTGCTACCGAGTGCGGTGATCGAGGTGACGATGACCACCGCCACGAGGACCACCACCACGAAGACCACGATCAAACCGTGCTCGTGCGCGGTCACGCCGCACGCGTCGTCGCCGCGTCGCACTGAGATCGTTGAGGAACGTAAGGGCCCGTCAGGCAAGAACCGCTCTGGTCGCCTGCCGAAACACGTGCGCACGATTCGATCAGGGCACGAAACACGATTCGTTTATTGCCTGACGGGACCTAAGTCTCCTGTCTCCCTGTGATTTGCGCGCGAGCCCCAGCGGCGACACCGCGCGAACGTGGGTGATGTTGTTGTCTCCGTAGGTTGATCGCCGGTTGACGGACACTTCGCCTGGCGCATCGGCGAGACATTGCCGCGACGCCATGGCGAAAGAGCCGTGTTGGCCGGCAGCCGTCGCAGAGATCAGCCGGCCGGAAGGGCGGTGGTGATGGCGGTGAAGGTGGTCGACAGCTTGGTGCCGAGTGCGGTCACCGCGCTGATGATGACCACCGCGATGAGGCCCGCGATCAGGCCGTATTCCAACGCGGTCACGCCGCGCTCGTCCTTGGCCAGCGCACTGAGGTTTTTCAGGAACGTAAACATCTTCGATATCCTTGCTGCTTTCGTGCGGCGCGCCAGGGGCACCATCGCGCGAACTGGATGACTAGCTGCCTGGCGTTCTGCCGGCCGGCTGAGGGACACTTCGCTTGGCGGGTCCGTCGAGCACATAAGGCGACCAAAAGATGACCAGTCGGTTAATGCCTGTAAAAGAAATGTGTCGGTGCAAATTTATGTGTGGCGACGCGCAATGAAGCGACGCGCAATAATGTCTGCCTCGATGCGCAATCAGGACCGATTTGCGGCGCAAATTCGCTGAGGCTGAAGCGGCTGTCCGACGCGCGCCAACCAAGACTCAACGCACGATCATCGAGACGGACGTGAGATGTACCGTTTGACGCACGATCATTGCGACGAAGCGCGCCGAGGACTGGTCAGGCGGCGGCAACGGTTCGCCATGGCGCCGGCCCTGGTGCATCACGGCAAGCGTCGCACCACTCGGCTATCGCCGCAGTCGGTCCTCCCGCGCGTGGATGACAATGCCATCCGCGTCGATCAAACGCCTCCACCCCGGCATCTCATCCATGACGGGAACGACCGGGTAGCTGGCCGGAACGAGCCGTGGATGCCGGCCCACCGGGTCAAGCGCCCGGCGGCAGGCTCCGCCTGTCCTCGGGCTTGACCCGTGGGCCGGCATGACGATGGCGCAGCGACGATGGGTCAATCTTTCGGGCGCCTGGTATAACGCAGGCGTGACGGGGGCATAGCCCGGCTCAGGGCGGCGTCGTTCTGCCGCGAAAGGGCCGCCGGCGCGAACCCAGGACGCATAGCAGCGCGATTGCGCCGCCGCCGATCAGGTCGACGAGGTAGTGCCCGCCGATTGGCGGGATCGACATCAGCATGAATCCGTTCAGCCCAGCGATCCCCCAGCCGATCGGCCCAGTGCCCCGGTACGCGTAGGTGAACAGCAGGGCCAGCACCGCGTGATAGGACGGCATCGTGATGATGCCTTGCATCGAGACGAGGTTGAAGGCCCACGGGCCGCCCGCGCGCAGTGCGAGCAGGTGCGGCAGGTAGGTTGCTTCGTCTCCACCGAAGGCGGCGAATGGCCCGAGCGCCGGGCAAAGGGCCGAGATCAACGCTGTCGGCAACAGCGTCAGCGTCGCGAGCAGAAGCAGTTCGATCCCACGCTTGCCCAAGCCGATTGCCGGAAAGAACAGAACCGAGAAGACGATCTCCGGCATCAGGCCCATGTAGGCCAAAAAAAGCGCCCAGTGCAGCGCGGGCGAGGCCAGCACGATATTGCGCCACACCAGCCAGTCGAAGCCGATGGCGTGATCGATCCCGGTCAGCGCGGCGTCCTGCAACGGCAGTGCACACGCCGCGCAGAGATAGGTCAGGACACAGCCCGCGGCGGTGAAAGAGACCCAGAGCGCGGCGCTTTCGGTCATTTCCATGATGACACGGCTCCGCCGCCGATAGGCCACGGACAGCGCCAGCAGGACGCCAACCCCGGCGCCGGGTTTCCACCATCCCCCGATCGAAAGTCCGATACGCGAACTCCAGAGTAGATCGGTCGCGAGCAGGCCGCCTACCAGCGCGTAGGCCACCGGCCGCCCAATCACGTAAACCGTGTGTGCCCTGTGCCAGCTAAGGGGGGTACTGCTCACTGCCGCGTCCCCCCGCCTTGCTGGTCTCCAGCAAGCGAGGATTATGTTCTTTGCGAGCTCGACATTCGGGCTCTCTCATCGGCACGGCCAGGTTGCCGCTAGATCGCGCCAAGACGAAGACAGCATTGTTTCGGTCATATCCAAAGCCATAGGTTTCGCGGTTACAGATCCTTGGCTGACGTCACGATTCGGCTCCGGTAGGTCCGGTTGGGTGGGGGCCTCGGGTTCGTCGTCGTCGTCAAGGCGACCAAAAGATGACCAGTCGGTTAATGCCTGTAAAAGAAATGTGTCAGGGCAAATTTATGTGTGGCGACGCGCGATAATGTACGCCCTGACGCGCATGCAAGACCGATTTGCGGCGCAAATCGACTGACGCTGAAGCGGCTGTCCGACGCACGCTATCTGGCACGCAATGCACGACGGTTAAGACGGACGTGAGATCGTGCAGTGAGGCGCACGTTCATAGCGACGAAGCGCGCCAGACCAGGATCCGCGGGCGACCTCCTGGCACGCGGGCAAGCGGCGGCGGCCACGCACAGCGGATCGCCTGGACGCCGAGTGACCGCCGCGGCGTGCGCCGGCGCGTAACCGGGCCCCGCATGGGTCGGTTTGACCCTCGTCTCTCGACCGATAGGCGACATTGGCGGATGGGTCGCACCAGGTCTGCACGCCCTCGATCCCCACATAATCGGCCGCAACCACCGCGGCGACGGCCATGGTGAAGATGCGCGCGATGATCGTTCCGGAACCTGGCGGGTGACTCCGCCTGGACGAGCGTGACCTACCCGAGCCAAGCCGCCACGAGGTCCGCATCCGACTCCACGCTTGCGGAGTCTGCCATAGCGACGCCCTGACCGTCGAAGGTCACCTCCCCGGGCTGGTCTATCCGCGCATTCCCGGCCATGACGTAATCGGCGTGATCGACGCCCGGGATCCGGACGTGGATGGCTGGGAGGTGGGCGCGCGGGTCGGGGTGGGCTGGTTCGGCGGTTCATGCGGCACCTGTTGGCCATTGCCGGCGAGGCGACGCCTTCGCCTGCGAAACCATCCACGGCGCCACCGGCGTCACCCGCGACGGTGGCTACGCCACTCGCATGCTGGCGCTCGTCTCGGCGCTTGCGCACGTGTCGGAGGCGCTGGACCCCGTGGCGTCCGCGCCGCTGCTCTGCGCGGCATCACCACCTTCAACGCGCTGCGGAACTGCGGCGCGAAACCGGGCGACCTGGTGGCGATCCATGGGGTCGGCGGCCTCGGCCACCTTGGCATCCAATTCGCCGCAAGCCAGGGGTTCCGCGCCGCGGCGGTCAATCGGGGGCGCGACAAGGAGGCCCTGGCACGGTCGCTGGGCACACACGACTACATCGACAGCGAGGCGGGCGATCCGGCCCAGGCACCGCAGGCGATGGGCGGCGCCAAGGCCATCATCGCCACCGTTACCAACGCCGCGGCAACGCAGGCGATCCTGGGCGGCCTCGGGACCAATGGGACCATGATGGTCATCGGCGCGGTCGGCGCCCTGACAGTCCCTGGCGTTCCGCGCGCATATCACGACCAACTTCGACCCGGGGCTGCTGGAGGCCCGGCTCGCGCTGCGGCCGGACCTGCACGGCACCGGCTATGCCACCTGGAAGGACGCCGACGCCGTCGCGCGCTGGGAGAACGGCGCGATTTTCGACGAAGAGCCCGGTCCCATCCTGTTCGCACACGGATCGTGGGAGCGAAGCGACTCGATCGTCCTCGGCATGGGCGAATATCGCGAGGCTTACCGCGTCGGCGCCTTCCGCCGCTTATTCCTGCATCTGTGGACGACCGAGCATCTGGTGTTCACCGGCTTCAGCTTCGCGGATGATTGGGTAAAGTTCATCGCCAACGAAGTGCTGACGGCCAGCGGCAAACGCACGACCGAGCCACGGCACATCGCGCTGATCGGCCTGCCGAGCGACGAGCCCTACGCTCCGTTCATGCGCGATCTGTTCGTCGATCAATATGACGCCGAGCCGTTATTCTACCCGGTGATCAAGACCAAAGTCCATCCGGACGACCATTCCGCGCTGCTGGAAATCCTGACCGCACTCGAGGGTGGCGCGCCACCGGCCGCTTCAGGGACCGGGCCTGGCGCATCGCCCGCGACGCTATCTCCCCCGACCGCACCGACTTCTGGCACCGGCGGCACCACGGCGATGACGGAACGCTGGGTGCATGAAACCACCGAGGATGAGCGGTATACCGGCCGCACCGCCGCGCTGGAGCGGCTGGACCGCTGGTGCGCCGATCCTGCCGTGCGGGTGGTTGGCGTTACCGGTATGGGCGGCCTCGGCAAGACCTCGCTGATCGGGCACTGGCTGAAGCAAAAGAACGGCGCGCGAGTGCGGCCCTTCGCAGGGCTGTTCTTTTGGAGTTTCTACGCCGATCGCACCGTGGCGAATTTCGCCGAAGCGTTCATCGCATTCATGACCGACGCCTTGCGTGTCCGCGCGCCGCCCGAGAATACGGAACCCGGCGATGCGGCGCTGGCGATGCTGCGGGCGCGGCAAGTGTTGCTGGTGCTAGACGGGCTGGAGGTGTTGCAGGAGCGTCCCGACCAACCCGGCTATGGCGAATTCCTCGCCCAGGACTTGAACGACTTGCTGGACGGGGCCTGCCGCTACGCGGCGGGAAGCCTCGTGGTGCTGACTAGCCGGTTCCCGTTTCCCGATCTGACACCCTATCTGGGCGACGGCTTCCGGGCGTTGGACCTGGAGTTTCTCTCGCCGTCCGAGGGCGCCGATCTGTTGCGCGCCGCCGGCGTGGGCGGCGCGACGGCGGACCGGGAGGAGGTCAGCCGCCGGTTCGAAGGCCACCCCTTGGCCCTGCGGGTGTTCGCCCTGACATTGGAAGACCGGGCGAAGGGCGATCCCACGCGGCTGGTGGACCGCGTGTTCGACGCGGCATACGCCAACGCGATTGGCACGCTGGAAGGCAAGCTCAGCCGCCTGCTGCTGTTCTACGAACAACGACTGCCGCGCGAGCGCGTGGCACTGCTGGGCATGGTATCGCTGTTCCGCGCACCGGTGCCGGAGGCGACGATCTTGGCCCTCGCGCGCGGCCTGCCCGCGGTGGCCGACCCGCTGGGCAGCCGGACCGATTCGGTGCTGCGCCAGACACTGGAAATTATGGCGCGCGAGCATCTGCTGAGCCGCGATCCAGTCAAGGACGGGTCCTCCGTCTGGTCCTGCCACCCGGTGCTGCGTGACCATTTTCGTAAGGCGCTGCTGGGCTGGGGGAAGGACACCGCTGCCTCCGCCGCTGGCCTGCTGACCGGTGAGCCGTCCGGGGAACGCGCGACCAGCGTGGAGCAGTTGCAGCCGATGCTGACGGCAATCGAGTTGCTGTTGGACGCGGGAGATTATCATGGCGCGGACCGGTTGTATCGGGAACGTTTGGAGAATGGGGAGATCTTCAAGTGGTTGCCCGCGCCGGCCGAGGGGCGACGCTGCGCCCTCGGGTTTGTCCGTGACGCCGAGAGGCGGCAGGCATGCGAGCGGACGTTGGGGCGGTCGCGCATAAGATTCATGGTCAACGCGGCGGCCGTGTTCGCGACTCTCGGCGGGGAATTCGTTGAGGCCCTGCCGTTTGCACGCGACCACATTGCGATCAGCCGGCAGCTCAACGAAAATGATAACGTCAGCATTGGCCTGCGTAACATTGCAGACCTTCTGTGCACTCTTGGCCAACTTGCCGCCTCGGAGTTAGCTGCGAGCGATGCTCTCGCCACGGCGCGCGCGGCAAAGGACAAACTGGATGGTCACATCGTTACCTCCCTCTCCTACGTCGCCAACGCGTTGGCAGTGCAAGGCAGGAGTGGCGAGGCCTTGGCCACGTTCGACGCGGCCAACACCATCGAACGTCACACCGATCCTGACGGTGACGGACTCCATTCGGGCGCAGGTGTCCAGTGGGCCACGTTGCTGATCCGCCTGGGGCAAACCGAGCGCGCCCAGACCATCACTGACGATAACCTGCGCATCTGCGAACGCTACGGCTGGCAAGACGACGTCGCGCGCTGCCACACCTGGCTCGGCGTCCTCGCCACGCTGGCGGGCCGCGTCCCGGACGCACTGCGGCACCTGACCCAGGCCGAATCCGTCCTCCGCCGTGCGCATCAGATTAGGGACCTCCCCAACACGCTACTGGCCGGCGCCGAACTGGAACGCCTCCAGGGACATTGGGACGAGGCGCTCGCCACCACAGAGGCCGCACTACGTCTCGCTGCGCCGCGCAAGATGCTGCTCAACCAGGCCGACGCGTTGGTGTTGCGCGGCCGTATCCGTCTCGACCGCGCCGGCGCCGCGACCCAGGGTCCGGATCGGCAGGAGGTCGAGCGCGCCGGCGACAATCTCGATCAGGCCCTGACCCTCGCCCGCTCCTGCGGCTACGCCTGGGCCGAGCGCGACGCGCTGACCCACCTCGCCGAGGTCCACGCGCGGCTCGGCGACAGGGCCAAGGCGGCTGCGCTGGGGCGGGAGGCCGAGACCCTGTCCCGCCGCCTGCTGGACACCACGCCGCCCGATCCCAATCCCTTCGCATGGGTCTACGAAAAGCTGGAGCCGGCCGCAAAACCCCGCCGCCGCCCGCGCCGCAAGCGGCCCTGACGGCCCAGTCGGGCGCCCTGCCACGCGGGCGCGCCCCACGCGGCCAAAACCCTCGGGCAAACGACACGGCGGAGCGGCGCCCCAAGCCAGCCAGTGAGCCGCCGAGGCCGACTCGACGCAGCCCGTTGAAATCGCATCGCCGCGACCTTGCGGTGGCGAGGTGGGATCCCGATAGAACAAGATATGAACGATCGTCCACCCTCCCGCCTGGGACTTGCCATCGCGGGCGGTGCCAAGCGCTCCCGCCTGGGGTGCCAACCGGACGGCGGGGTACCTGGCGTCACGATCAGACCGCCGGGCCGGGCCGAGCAAAGCGGCAGGCCGCGCACGCGGTCTGCCGGACGCAACAACCGATGCTGGCGCCCTGGTGGGTGGCGATAAAACGCTCGCGGCTGATCAAGTGCGTGCTGATCTGCCAGGCCCAGGCGCCTCGGCGCGCAAAACTCCGACACGATGCCAAACTGATCCTGCCACCGGGGACGTGTCCCGGTGGTGGCGCGGTGCCGCCTCCGCCCCGGCCGGGCGGGACAGCCGACGCCGCTTGCGACAACACCCCATACAACGGGGCACGGTGCCGCCCACGGCCGGGCCGGGCGGGACAGCCGACGCCGCCTGCGACAACACCCCATACAACGGGGCACGGTGCGCACCCGCGCGGGACCGCTCCGGTTGGCGCTGTTGGTCAGCACCGTCCGCAACGTCGTGGCGGCGTACAGGCTGGCGGTGCCAGTCGAGCGCGCCGCTGCTGCCCGGACCCGCGCGGCGCCGCCCGCCCCTGCCGCCGGGCACGCCGGTCCTGCGCGAGGCGCAAACACCACGCCAACACCCGACCGCAGATGACACCGGTGGCCGGAGCCTCTATCTCACCCACCCAGGGTGCCGGCACGTCATGTGGCGTCTGAACCCCGACGACTGAAAACTGACAACTGAACATGACCGATACACCGATCGACCATATCCGCAACTTCGCGATCATCGCGCACATCGACCACGGAAAATCCACCCTGGCCGACCGGCTGATCCAGACGACCGGTGCGCTGAGCGACCGCGAGATGACCAACCAGGTCCTCGACAACATGGACCTGGAGCGCGAGCGCGGCATCACCATCAAGGCCCAGCCCGTACGGCTCGACTACCGCGCCGATGACGGACACACCTATGTGCTGAACCTGATGGACACCCCCGGCCACGTCGACTTCGCCTATGAGGTGTCGCGTTCGCTGGCCGCCTGC
>PLXO01000200.1 GCA_003151425.1 Acetobacteraceae bacterium | reverse complement strand
GCGATTCGAGTCAGACTCTGAGATGTCGAAAACCCACCGACGCATTTAATATGGTATACGATATCATATGGGATGTCACATCGGCGAGAGTTGTGGCGTCTGGTCTCGGCGCATGAACTGACACAGCCCGCCGCGGCGATGCCGGCGGCAAGTAGCCTACCGGCCGGATCGTCGGCGAGGCGGCGGTCGTTGTCCTCGCCGCGGTCCGGCATGGCTGCAGCCGGCTTGCCGCGCGCCGCGCCAGCGCCCACCTTTGCCGACATGACACAAACGGCGGCACTGCCCGCACGGGGCGTGATCGAGATCGGCGGGGAGGATCGCGTCACCTTCCTGCAGGGCCTGGTATCGAACGACGTCGCCGCGGTGGCGCCCGGGCGGGCGGTGTGGACCGCGCTGTTGACGCCGCAGGGCAAGTGGCTGGCGGATTTCTTCATCCTGGCCGACGGCGGGCTGGCAGTTAGCGGACTGGCCGTTAGCGGGCTGGGCGACGGCGACCACCTGCTGCTGGAGTGCGAGCGCGCCCAGGTGGCGATGCTGGTGCCGCGGCTGGCGCGGTTCCGCCTGCGCTCCAAGGTGACGGTCGCGGCGCGTGACGACCTTTCCGTGTTCGTCGCATGGGGCGGACCGCCGCCCGAAGCTGACGTTGCGGCACCGGACCCTCGGCTGCCCGACGCCGGCTGGCGGCTGCTGTCGGCCGCGCCGCTCGACACCAACGCTACCGAGGCGGATTGGGACCTGCATCGCCTGCGCCTGGGCCTGCCCGACGGGTCGGCCGACCTGGAGGCGGAAAAGACCATACTGCTGGAAGCCGGCTTCGACGAGTTGAACGGCGTGGCGTGGGACAAGGGATGCTACATGGGCCAGGAACTGACCGCGCGCACCAAGTACCGCGGGCTGGTGAAGCGCCGGCTGGTGCCGGTGACGGTGGACGGCCCCCTGCCCACCCCGGGCACGCCGGTGCTGCGTGACGGTGCCGAGGTGGGGACCATGCGCTCGGGGCGCGATGCGCTGGGCCTGGCGGTGCTGCGGCTGGAGGCGCTGCGCGGGGATCTGACCTGCGGCGAGGCGCGTCTGACCCCGCACATTCCCGACTGGATGCGTCTGCCGCAGGCGGTGTCGTGAGCGAGCCTCCGCAGACCCAGGCGCCAGCGACCCCGACGCCGGCGAACCCGACGCCGGCGAACCCGGTGCCGGCGACCCCGGTGCCGCCGAACAAGGTGCCGGCGACGCAGACAATCGACTGGGAGGAACGGTTCCGCGAGGGCACCACGCGATGGGAGCGTCCGGCGTTGCATCCCGCATTTGTCGACTGGCAGGAGAACGGTGCGCTGGCACCGTGCCGCATCCTGGTGCCGGGCGCCGGGCGCAGCACCGAGCCGATGGCGCTGGCGGAAGCCGGGTTCAACGTCACCGTGGTGGACGCCTCGCCCACCGCCATCGCGACCCAGCGGGCGCGACTGGAGCGGGTTCACATGACGGCGCGGGTCGAGCTGGCGGATTTGTTCGCCTGGCGGCCGCCGACGCCGTTCGATGCGGTCTACGACCAGGCGTGCCTGTGCGCGTTGCCGCCGAAGCTGTGGCCGGATTACGCGGCGCGGCTGGGATCCTGGCTGCGTCCGGGCGGGCATCTGTTCATCCTGTTCATGCAGACCGGCAAGCCGGACGGGCCGCCCTTCCACTGCGACGTCGCGGCGATGCGCAAGCTGTTCGACGCCACGCACTGGGATTGGCCCGACACGCTGTCCGCGATCGTGCCGCATCCCTCGGGGGTGGGTGCCGAACAGCCGGCGGTGCTGCGGCGGCGCTGATGCCGGGAGCCTGCTGGCAGGGCGTTGATTGGTCGCCGCCTGCCGGCACTGCTGCTGGCGCTGCCGCTGGCGCTGTCGCTGGCAATGCCGCTTGCGGCCGAGGCGGCGGGATCGGCCTTCCCGGCGCCGGGGATGGGCAATAAGGGCGATGGGCCGGCTGCCCGCATCAAAGGGCCGGACTGCGCCGACTACGATGATCCCTATCACCATGGTTGCGGCCGTCGCGGCGGGCCGGGGTGTCGCAAGGACAACGGGCACGGCGCCGCCTGGTGCGACGGCTTCGCGCGGGATGGCCGGATCACGCCACGGCCGTGAGCACGGGTCGGGGCCTCGCGACGGTCGGATGTCTCGATCCGTAATTGTCACCAATCGTCGGCAACGTGGCATGGTCAGCGAGCAAGACCCATCGCAGAGCACGCAGGGCTATCGCAGAACGCGCAAAGCTATCGGGAGCGATTGTCCGCGGGCGATAGTCTGGTGCGTCGGTTCAACCGCCGATCGGAACGACAAGGCGGAACGACATTACCAACCCGGGCAGCCGGGGCGATCGAACAGCGCCGCCAGGCCGCAGGCCGAGCCGAACACCGCCCCGCCATGATGGCCGACCCAGGGCACCAGCGCGATGCGTTGCGCCAGCGTTCCGGGATGCCGCGCCTGGAGGTAGCTGAAATAGGCCTGGCCGCGGGCGAACCGGTGCGGTCCCTCGGCCTCGGCGCCACAGGATTTGTCGAGCGAGGGATGGTGCGGGTTCGTATCGGCCGTGCCGAGCAGATAGACCATCTGGCGGGCGGCGAACGTCGCCTCGAGCCCCGTGGTGTCGCCGACATAGGACGCGCACCTGCCAGGCCGTAGCGCCAGCGATCGAAGCGCGGGCAGGCGGCGGGATCGACCGGCACTGGGCGGTCGGCAGAGAAATACAGGTAGGATGACGGGTTGGCGACCACGTAGCGCAGCGTCAGGCCGCGTGGCGCGAGGGCGGCCTCGCCCCGACCGACGACGCTGTAGCGCTGCACGACCTGTTCGCCGGCGGAATGGCCGGCGAGCACCACACGCGCGAGGTTGGGCAGCAGCGCCGGATCGGCAAGGCGTTGCAGGATTGCATCGAAAACGTCGAACGATGAGAGCGGCGCGGGGCCATTGGCGGGTGCGCCGGTTGCCCAATTTTCGGTGCCCCAGTGCAGCACCGCCGCGGGCAGATGAAATGTTGTCACATCGATGTCCGCGAGGAACTGTGGCACGAGCAGCAGTGTGTCGTCCCCGGCCGGGCCGGCAGCGGCGCGGGCCGCCTCGGCGCTGCGCAGGTAGACCTTGGCATCGCGGTCGACGCCGTGCACCACGATCACCGCGCGTCGGACGGAAGGCAGCGGATGCGACCAGTCGGCTGACAAATAGAGCGGCACCTCGCCGCTGCCGGCCGGCGTGGTGCCCGCCTTGGTCATAACCGTCAGGCGTGCGTCCGCCACCACCTTGACGGGGTTGTGCCAGGGCGGGTCCGCAGCCGCGGGATGGCTCAGCATCAGTGCCGCGATCAGCGCGCCGATCAACCGCGCAACGATCAGCGCGCCGATTAGCCGCGCAACGATCACCGACGCAGCGATGATGGTTGGGCTGTGGCAGAGCTTGCGCAGGTCAGCCAAAGGCGGCGACACGGCCGGCGGTCTCCGGGTCCAGGAAGCCACGGACGGTGGCCTCGGTCTCGGCTGCCATGGCCGCGTCCAGGCCCGCGCCGGCGCGGCGGGCAAGGATGCGCCGAAGATCGCGGACCGGACCGCGCGGCAGGGCGGCGATGCGGCGGGCGAGGGCGAGCGCCTCTGGCAGCACCGCGTCGTCGGGCACCACTTTCCACAGCAACCCCCAGGCGTGGGCCTGGGTCGCATCGAAACGCTCACCTAGCATGATCAGCGTGCGGGCCCGCTGCAGGCCGACGAGGCGCGGCAGCAACTCCGTTACGCCGCCAGTGACGAACACGCCCAGGGAGATTTCGGGGAAGAAGCAGCGCGTGGCGTCGGCAGCGATCGCGAAGTCACAGTTGATGACCCATTCCAGCCCGCCGCCGACCGCCCAGCCGCGGATCGCGCCGATCACGGGCGTGTCGCCCAGCACCATCGCGCGCGTGACGTCCTGGATGCGCTCGATGTAGGCGCGGGTCGCCGCCGGGTCCGCGCTCTGGGAGCCGAACTCCTTCAGATCGTCGCCGGAACAGAATGCGCGGCCGGCGCCGGTCAGCACGATCGCACCCACGGTGGGATCGCGGTCCGCTGCCTGCAACGCCGCGATCAGGTCGTCCAGCAACGCCGGGACGATGGCATTCAGGCGGTGCGGCCGGTTGAGCGTGATGATGCGCACGCCCTCGCCGGCATCGTCCGTCAGAACCGTTGCGGTCATGGTCGTTGCTTTCCGTTGGCTCGGATCGATTCAGTCACGGGTCGGTTCGGATGCGGGCTTGATCACGCGGCGGGTCTTACCCTCTGTGCGCGGCAGCGTTCCGAAGGGCAGCAGCGTCACGCGGGCGGTCACGCCCAGCTCCCGCTTGATCGCGGCGGCGAGCGCATGGGCCAACCGTTCCGACGTCGCGCCGGCCGACGTGTCGGCCAGTTCCGCCTCCACCGGCAGCGCGTCGTAGGGGCCGGGCCCGTCGAGCACGATGCGATACTCGCCGGACAGCGCGTCGTCGCGGTTCAGCACGGCGGCGACCTGGGTGGGGAACACGTTGATCCCGCGCACCACCACCATGTCATCGCTGCGGCCGACAACGCGAAACCGTGGCGCGGTGCGCCCGCACGCCGCGCGGCCGAGGCCGGTCAGCACGATGATGTCGCCGGTGCGGAAGCGGACCAGCGGCTGGCACTCGCGGCTGACATGGGTCAGCACCAGCTCGCCACGCTCGCCCTCGCGCCACGGCAACGCCGCGCCCGTGTCCGGCGCGATCAGTTCCGGGTGCAGAACGTCGAGCGCCATGAAATGCAGATCGTTGTCGTGCTCGGTCTGGCCGGCAAAGTTGCAGAACACATCGGACACGCCGTAATTCGCGTTGCGCACCTTCATGCCCCAGGTGCTCTCCATACGGCGGCGGAAATCCGGACTGTCGACCCCCGCCTCGCCGCCGAACAGGCCGAGCCGCAGACCAAGATCGCGCGGACGGACACCGGGAAAATGCTCGGCGAGCACGCGTTCCAGCACGGCGGGATAGGACGGCGTGCACGAGATCGCGGTAATGCCGAGCTCCTGGATGGTGCGCACCAGAAGCTGCGTCTCGCCGACACCGAACGGCACCACCGCGGCGCTGGTGGCCTCCAGCGTGGTGTGGTCGCTGTAGCCGCCCATCCACAGCCGATAGTTCAGGCAATGCACGACGCGATGGCCGGGACCGAGGCCGGCGGCCGACTGCGCGCGGCCACCGACGACCGCGGTTTCATGGGCGTCTTGCTCCGACAGCGCGAGGTTCATTGCCGTTCCGGTGGTGCCCGAGGTGCGGTGGATGCGCACCACCGCGGTCGCCGGCGCGGCGAGGTAGTCGCCGAACGGCGGGTGGGTGCGCTGGCTGGCGCGCAGCATCTCCTTGTCGGTCAGCAGCAGGTCGGCCAGCGCGTCCAGACTGCGCGGCGGCGACACACCGGCCCAGGCCCGGTGATGCAGCGGCGAGTTGGCAACGACGTACTCAAGCTGCCGCTCCCAGCAGCGTTGGCGATGCGCCGCAAGCATGTCGAGGTCGGCGAAGTCGGCGCGCTCGATCAGCATGGCGGTCGGGTCTCGCGGATGGGCAACTGCTGCCGGTGTGATGTGCACTTTGCGATGCCGCCCCCATGCCGTGTCAAGCTGCCCACATCATCCGACCTGATCCCGCGTGGCGCGGCAATGCCTGGGTGAACCGGTCGCAGGGTTATGATTCGCGCCCGGGGTATTTTCCCGGCTAGCTTGAAGCTGCTGAGGAGGCAACGCGATGCTGGTGCAATCCTACCTGTTCTTCGACGGACGCTGCGAGGAGGCGATCGCGTTCTACCGCGGCGCGCTCGACGCCGAAGTAACGATGTTGATGCGGTTCAAGGACAACCCGGAGCCGGAGAAAACCGGCGGCGTCCGGCCCGGCACCGAGGACAAGGTGATGCATGCGCAGGTGCGCATCGGTGACACCGTCATCCTGGCCTCGGACGGACGTTGCACCGGCCAACCGACCTTCCAGGGCAGCGCGCTGGCGGTCACGGTGGCCGATGAGGCCCAGGCCGAGCGACGCTTCGCCGCGCTGGCCGACGGCGGGCAGGTGGTCATGCCGTTGGCCAAGACGTTCTTCTCGCCCCGCTTCGGCATGGTCAACGACCGCTTCGGCGTGGCGTGGATGATCCTCGTCGGGCATTGAGGCGTAAGAGCATTTTCGGTCTGACTGGAAGCGCCGGCCCCACCTGTCATTGCCCCCACCTGTCATTGCCCCCACCTGTCATTGCGAGGAGCGTAGCGACGAAGCAATCCCCCGCCGCGGGAGATTGCTTCGTCGCTACGCTCCTCGCAATGACAGGTGGGGCAATGACAGGTGGTGTTTCCGGTTAGCGTGAAAATGCTCTCACGGTGGCTCGGGTGGCGCCGGGCCCCCCGCGCGAGATGGCGTTCGGGATTGACGCTGCGTGCGCGCGCGTCTCTGCTGATCGTGGCGTTGGTTCATGAGGCAGACACGGGGGCGCATGCGGGCGTGGATTTTCAGATCACCGACGAGCAGCGCAATTTGCAACAACGCTGCCTGACGCTGGCGGCGGCGTTCGTCGCACGGTCGGCGGAGCATGATCGCGACGCCTCGCACCCGACCGAGAATTATCAGCGGCTTCGCGACGAGGGGTTTCTGGCGCTGAGCGTCCCGCGCGCATGGGGCGGATCGGGAGTCGGTTTTCTCAGTCATACACTCGCGTATGAGGCATTGGGCCAGGGCTGCCCGTCGACCGCGCTGGCGTTCAACATGCACGATTCCGTCGTGCTGCCGATCCTGCAAAGTGCCGAGGTCGCACCGGACGCCAAGCGCCATGTCGCCGATCTGGTGGTGCAACAGGGCAAGCTGCTCGGCGGCAATTTCTCCGAACCCGGAACGACCTCGCTGGTCGGCGAGCGCGGGCTGCGTTGTATCGCGCCAAATACATGGTGGGCGAGGCGGTGACTCGCATCACCCGAACGGCACTGACGCTGGGCGGCGCGCACGGCATTTTTAAAGGTTCTCGACTGGAGCAGTTGTTTCGCGACGGCGCGTTGGCACCGATCCAGCCGCCGCCTGCGGATTTCTGCCCGTGGAACATGGGTGTGTTCGAGCTGGGCCTTGATGCCGCGGACCTGTTGCCGCCGCTCAAGCCGGGTTAGAGCGCATTCACGCAGACTGGAATCGCCGGCCGTGCCTGTCATTGCGAGGAGCACAGCGACGAAGCAATCTCGTGCCCCCGAGGCCGGGGATTGCTTCGTCGCTGTGCTCCTCGCAATGACAGGTGGTGTTTCCGGTCAGCGTGAAAATGCTCTAGCCAACCAGAACACACTCTATCCTAATGCCGCACCCAAATTGTCCAGCAGCCCTTGCGTGCCCTGCTCACGCGTCGCCGCGCTGTCGGTGCCGTCCAGGAATACGCCCTGCTCGGTGAAGACCAGCCGCGTGCCGGTGCCTTCCGGCTTGAACTCGATCGTCGTCAGCGAGACCGAGATCCGCGTGTTGTCCAGGTGCATGTCATAGCTGTAGATGATGCGCTGGTCGGGCACGATGTCCTGATAACAGCAATCGAATTTATGCACCGCGCCGCCGGCCGGCCCGGTCGAGAGGCGCTCGCGCCCGCCGACCCGAAAGTCGGCGTCGTGGCTGAATTTGATCCACTCGTCGGGACCGGCGAACCAGTGCGCCTTCTGCACCGGGTCCGCCCAGGCGGCGAACACGCGTGCGGGCGAGGCCGTGTAGCTGCGCTCGATGACGAAGGTGGCGTGCTCGGTCGATCGTTCGGTCATGCGTGTCTCCCTTGGTCGGACGGGGTGGCCTGGGTCGCGAGGTAGTCGCCGAGCCGGTCGAGCCGGCGCTCCCACCCCGCGCGCCGGCGGGCGATCCAGGTCTCGGCCGTGCGCAGCGCCGCCGGCTGGATGCGGCAGGTGCGCACCCGCCCGATCTTCTCCGACCGAATTAGGCCGCTCGCTTCCAGCATCCGGAGGTGCTGCAGCACGGCCGGCAACGACATTGTCAGCGGCTGGGCGAGCTCGCTGACCGAGGCCGGGCCCCGCGCCAGCCGCGCCACCATGACCCGCCTGGTGGGATCGGCGAGCGCCTGGAAGACGTGATCGAGCGCGGTGGTTTGGTTAAGCATATGCTTAACTATCACGCCGGGTGGAGGCTGACAAGTGATACCAGGCCGGCGGAAGCATCGACTCTCGATCCAGTTGCATCGGCGCTGTGTTCACGTCATTGCCGCCCCGGACGCGGCGACGGCGGCCAGGGTCCTGGCGGGGCCGGCGCGGACCGGCTATCGTTACCCAACCATCAGGCGCGAGACAGGCCCATGCATCTGTTCCGGCACCATGCGGTCAAGGATCATGCGGCGGCGGCGGCGCTGGTCCCGGTGATTGATTATGGCCCGTATTTCGCCGGCGCGCCCGGTGCGCTGGAGCGCCTGGCCGCGGCGGTGCGGCAGGCCTGCGGGAGCGTCGGCTTCTTCTACGCGCTGAACCATGGCGTGCAGCAGACGATCATCGACGGCGGCTTCGCCGCGTCGCGCCGGTTCCATGCACTGCCGCTGGAGGAAAAGCTCAAGCTGCGGCTGAACGAGAACAACATCGGCTATTTGCCGATGAACGCCTCGGTGCAGGCGGCCTCCACCGTGCACAAGGCGACCAAGCCGAACCAGAACGAGAGCTTCTTCATCAGCCATGATCGTGGTGCCAATCATCCGGATGTGGTGGCCGGCATTCCGCTGCGGGGACGGAACAAGTGGCCGGAGGAGACGGCGCGCGGGATAGCCGAGATGCGCGCCGACATGATGACGTATTTCGACGCGCTGTACGCACTGGGCCAGCGCATGCTGCCGCCCTTCGCGGTGGCGCTGGGCATGCCCGAAGATCACTTCGCGCCGTATTTCGCCAACGAGGCGCACGCCAATTGCCGCTTTTTGCACTACCCGCCGCAGGCAGACACCGGCGAGAACACCTTCGGTACCGCGCCGCACACCGACAACAGCTTCATGACCGCGCTGGCACGGACGGATGTGCCGGGGCTGGCGATCCGGCTGCCCTCGGGCGAGTGGTTCCCGCCGCCGGTTATTCCGAGAACGTTCCTGATCAACCTTGGCAACATGATGCGGCGCTGGTCGAACAACCGGTTCCTGTCGACACCGCACGGTGTGATCAACGACTCGGGAGCGGACCGATATTCGATCGCCTATTTCCACAGCCCGAACCCGGAGGTGGTAATCGATTGCCTGCCGAGCTGCGTCAGCGCCGACACCCCGGCGCAGTATGAGGCGGCAGTGTATCGCGATTTGATTCTGGCGTTCTTCCGGGCGAACTACTTCCATCAGCAGGGGCACAAGTCGGAAGCTGCGGCGATGGCTGAGGCGGAATGATGGGGTGTTGCCGACGGCGGAATGACCTTCATTGGCTCGGGCGCTGATGGTTAGAAAGCAAGGAATTTCACCACAGAGGCACAGAGGCACAGAGAAGGAAACCAATGCGCTTCGTGCGAAGTGTCGCCGTCCTTCTCTGTGTCTCTGTGCCTCTGTGGTGAATCTGTCTTGCCGCAGGTCGAACACCCGGGTCCTATCCACGGCGTGGCTTGTCAGGAGGGCGTTACATGACCAAGACCGTTGCGATCACCGGAGCTGCCTCGGGCATCGGCAAGGCGGCGATGCAACGCCTGGCCTCCCAGGGATGGGAGGTGTTCGCGCTTGACGTGGCGCGCGTCGCCGTTGCGCCCAATGTCACGCCGCTGGTCTGCGACGTATCGGATGCAGCCAGTGTAGCGACCGCGTTCGACCGAGTCGCCGCGCGCACGCCAAAACTCGACGCGTTGATCTGTTGCGCCGGCATCCTGCGCATCGGCCCGCTGGCGGAGATGGCGGTCGAAGAGTTCGACCGCGTCTTCGCCGTCAACACCCGCGGCACCTGGCTGTGCGCCAGGGCTGCGTTTCCTCTGCTGAAGGCGGCGGCGCGAGCGGACCAGCCGGCGCGGGTGGTGTTCCTGTCCTCGGTCGCCGCGTTGCGGCCGAAGATTTCCTCGGGTGCGTATGCCGCGTCGAAGGCGGCGGTATCGCAGCTCACGCGGGTGATCGGCGTCGAGTGGGCGGAGCACGCCATCCTGGTCAATGCGCTCGCACCCGGAACGGTTGACACGCCGATGATCCGCGCGGTCAGCGATCCGGCGAAGGCGGGGCGCTACCGGCCGTCGGGCGCCTCGCCGATCGGACGCATTGCTACGGCGGACGACGTGGTCGACGTGATCGGCTTCCTGCTGAGCGACGCCGCGCGCTATGTGACTGGCACCACGATCCCGGTCGATGGCGGCACCCAGGCAGCGTTCGTGCCACCTGGCGAAGGTTGACCAGCGGAGATTGAATCATGCGGCTGTTGCTGGTCCTGGTTGCGCTGCTCTGCCTCGGTCTGCCGGCGCGCGCCGAGGAGAAGGTGCTGAACGTCTACAACTGGACCGACTACATCGATCCCAAGGCGCTGGAGCGGTTCACCAAGGAGACCGGGATCACCGTCCGCTACGACGTCTACGACAGCCTGGAGACGCTGGAGGCGAAGCTGCTGGCGGGTCATTCCGGCTACGACGTGGTGGTGCCGACCAGCGAGCCGACCTTCTCGCGCCTGGTGAAGCTGGGCGCGCTGCGCGTGCTGGATCGCGCCAAGGTGCCGAATTTGCGGAACCTCGATCCGACGATGATGCGGCTGGTCTCGACCTCCGATCCCGGCAACGCGCATGGCGCGATCTATCTGTGGGGCTCGACCGGGCTTGGCATGATCCCGGACAAGGTCAAGGCGCTGGCGCCCGATGCGCCGCTGGAGAGCTGGGATGTGCTGTTCAAGCCGGAGAACGCGCGGCGGATCGCGCCCTGCGGCATCACCATGATGGACTCGGCGATCGACGTGATCCCGACGGTGCTGAAATACCTGGGTAACGATCCGAACAGCACCGCTCCCGCCGACCTTGCGGCGGTGGAACGAACGCTGATGGCGATCCGGCCGGCCATCCGCAGCTTTGCCTCCGGCGGCGCGCTGGAGGCTCTGGCGGCGGGCCAGACCTGCCTGGTGCTGGATTATTCCGGTGACGTGGCGCAGGCGACGGCGCGCGCGACGGAGGCGAAACGCGGCGTGGTGGTGCGCTATGTCGCGCCGAAGCAGGGGGCGCAGCTTGCCTTCGACATGCTGGCCATCCCGGCCGACGCGCCGCACCCGGAGAACGCCGAGCGGTTCATCGACTTCCTGCTGCAGCCTGACGTGATGGCGGGCATCACCAACGCGGTCAGCTACCCGAATGCGGTGCCGGCGAGCCGGCCGATGATCCGCCCGGAGATCCTGGACGATCCCGCGATCTACCCGCCGGCCTCGGTGCAGCGGCAGTTCTTCACCATCGGCGCGGTGCCGCAGACGGCGGAGCGGGCGCGCACGCGGATGTGGGCACGCTTCAAGGCGGGACAATAGCCTCGTTGCCGCCGGGCTCATCGTTGGCGAACCGATCGTTGCCCGAGCGATCGTTGCCGGACCCATCGTTACCCGACCGATCGTTGCCAGACCGATCGTTGCCAGACCGATCGTTGCCATCCGCTGGGCCACTGCTGCGCGTGCGCGGGCTGACCGTGCGCTACGGCGCGACGACCGCGCTGGAGGGTCTCGATCTGGAGGTGTGCGCGGGCGAGATGTTCGTGCTGCTGGGCGGCTCCGGCTCCGGCAAGACCACGCTGCTGCGCGCCATCGCCGGGTTCGTGCGTCCAGATGCCGGCAGCATTGCGCTGGATACGATCGATCTGGCGCCGCTGCCGCCGCACAAACGGCCGGTCAACACGATGTTCCAGTCTTATGCGTTATTCCCGCATCTGAACGTTGCCGCGAACATCGGCTTCGGACTGCGTCAACAGGGCCTGCCGCGCGCGGCGATCGTGGCGCGGGTGGTGGAGATGCTGGCGCTGGTCAGCCTGCCCGGGTTCGAGGCGCGCAAGCCGCACATGCTCTCGGGCGGGCAGCAGCAGCGCGTCGCGCTGGCGCGCAGCCTGGCGCCGAACCCTCGGCTGCTGCTGCTGGACGAGCCGCTGTCGGCGCTGGATCGCAACCTGCGCATCGAGATGCGGGCCGAACTGGCGCGGCTGCAACGCCGGGTTGGTACGACATTCATTCTGGTCACGCACGATCAGGAGGAGGCGCTGACGCTCGCCAGCCGCATCGGCGTGATGCAGCACGGCAGGCTGGCGCAGGTCGGCACACCGGCCGAGGTGTATGAGCGTCCGGTCAGTCGTTTCGTCGCCGAGTTCCTTGGCGCGGCGAATATCCTGAGCGTGCGGGTGCGGGAAAACGAACCGGATGGCGCAGTGTTAGAGCTGCCGGGCCTGGCGACCTCGGTGCGCGCGGCGAGCCCGGCTCCGGACGGCACGGTGCTGCTGGCGCTGCGGCCGGAGCGGCTGCGGCTGGACGTTGCGGCATCGGACCGGGTGGCGGCGGAAAACCAGGTGCGCGGCGTGGTGGTGGAGCGCGCATACGCGGGGGAGACGCTGATCCACGCGGTGCGGCTGGGCGACGGCACACTGGTGCGGGTCAGCGAGGGGCTGCGTGACGGCCTGGGCGCGGGGGAGAAGCCGATCGGCGCTGCGGTGACCGTGGGCTGGCGGCCGGACGCCTGCATACTGCTGCCGGGGTGAACCGGCGTGGCTCCGACAAATACACTCCCCCTCCCCTTGAGGGCTTGGGCCGCGAAGCGGACCAAGGTGGGGGGAGGGGTTCGCGCCGCACCCAACTCTCCAACAGCGTACCGCACCGACCCCTCCCCCCAACCTTGGTCCGCTTCGCGGTCCAAGCCCTCTAAGGGGAGGGGGAGAATGATACTGGTCTACCCGGCCGCGGTGCGATCGGCCCATCCGATACGGTGCGCGATCCGTATGGTCTCCGCCCAACAATCGCGACAGGAGGGCCTCCGCATGACCACCAGCCAGGCAGACAAGGCCCAGCGGTTCCGCGCGCTGCACCACGCCCCCGGCGCCTTCGTCATCGCCAATGTCTGGGACGGCGGCTCGGCGCGCATGATGGCCGGGCTGGGGTTTGCGGCGCTGGCGACCTCCTCCGGCGCCTCGGCCGGCACGCTGGGGCGGCGCGACGGCAAGGTCACGCGCGACGAGGCGATGGCGCAGGCGAGGATCATCTGCGACGCCACCGATCTGCCGGTCTCCGCCGACCTCGAAAAGGGCTTCGGCGACGCCCCCGAGGTCGTTGCCGAAACGATCCGGCTGGCGGCGGAGGCGGGACTGGTCGGGTGCTCGATCGAGGACGCGACCGACAATCCGGACGCGCCGATCTTCGACCTCGGCTACGCGACGGAGCGGATCGCAGCGGCGGTTGCGGCGGCGCGGGCGTTGCCGTTCCCGTTCACGTTGACCGGCCGGTCGGAGAATTTCCTGCGCGGGCGGCTGGACCTGGACGACACCATCAAGCGGCTGGCCGCGTATGAGGCGGCGGGGGTGGATGCGCTGATGGCACCCGGCCTGCCGGACCTAGCCGCGGTGCGCGCGGTGTGCGGCGCGCTGGTGAAGCCGTTCAACTTCATGGTCGGCATCAAGGGAAAATCGTTCACCGTCGCGGCGCTGGCCGAGGCGGGGGTGAAGCGGATCAGCCTGGCGACCTCGCTGTATCGCGCGGCGATGACCGGGCTGATGGAGGCGGCGAAGGAGGTGCGCGAACACGGCACGTTCGGCTATGTCGACACCTCGCTCGCGACACCCGACCTGAACGCGTTCCTGCGAGGCTGATCCATCCCCCGATCGTCGTCCCGCGCGCTGGTGCTGGCGCTGCCCTGGGCCTGGCTGGGGCTGTTCCTGCTCGCGCCGGCGGCGATCGTGCTGAAGATCTCGCTGGCGGCGCCGGCGGATGGGGTGCCGCCATATAGCGCGCTGCTGCACTGGGGTGCGGGGTGGCTGCCGCAGGTCACGATCAGCCTGGCCAGCTACGCGCTGATCCTGGGCGATCCGCTGTATCTGCACGCGCTGCTGCTGAGCGTGAAGATCGCGGGCGTCTCGACGCTGGTGTGCCTGCTGGCGGGGTATCCGATGGCGCTGGCGATCGCTCTGGCGCCGGAACGGTCGCGCAACGCGCTGCTGCTGGCGGTGATGCTGCCGTTCTGGACCGGGTTCCTCATGCGCATCAACGCCTGGATCGGGCTGCTGCAGGACGACGGCTGGATCAACTCGGCGCTGGTGGCGCTCGGGCTGGGGGCGCACCGGCTGCTGTATACCGACGCCGCGATATATCTCGGCATCGTCTACACCTACCTGCCGTTCATGGTGCTGCCGCTGTATGCGCGGCTGACGCGGCTGGAGCCGGTGCTGCTGGAGGCGGCGGCGGATCTGGGGGCGTCGCCGTTGGTGGCGTTCCGGCGGGTGACGTGGCCGCTGTCGCTGCCCGGCGTGTGGGCAGGCGTGCTGCTGGTGTTCATTCCGGCGGTGGGCGAATACGTCATCCCGGAGCTGCTGGGCGGCCCGCAGGCGCAACTGGTCGGGCGCGTACTGTGGGAGGAATTCTTCGCCAACCGTGACTGGCCGACGGCCTCGGCGCTGGCGGTGGTGTTGCTGGTGGTGCTGCTGATCGTGCCGGGCGGCGCGTGGTATCTGTTTCGCCGAGGGTTCACCGCGGAGGCAAGAACGACGCGCAACGTTGCGTGACGGGACGGGCGATCCGGGCAGACGCGGCGGTGCGGCCAGCCCTGTCGCCGCCCCCCGGCCATCCATTCTAAGGTTGCAACGGGAAGACCGTCCGCGACACGCCGGACCCGGCCAAGTCGCTCCGGCGCCACGCCAACATGTGCCCCGATCCCTCACGACTCCCCTCATTTGTCAGATCGGCCCGAAAACGTCTGCGAAAAGCGGCTGGTCTTGCAGCATTTGAG
>PLXO01000209.1 GCA_003151425.1 Acetobacteraceae bacterium | reverse complement strand
CCTCGACGCAGTCCATGTACTTGCAGCGAATACAGCTCTCGACGACCACGTAGGTCATGCGGCCCCCCGGGAATGGGCAAAACGATGAAAGCGGAGGCTGGCGTATGGCGACGTTTGTGCGGCGGCGCAAGGTGTAGGGCCGTGCTTTTATGCTGGGTCAGGGTTCGGCTGCGGCGATCTCCGCATACAGCGCGCGGGCTTCCTGGGCGGGCCCGCGGCGGGCGGCCAGCGCGGCGACCCGCACCACGCGCACCGCGCCGTGCACCGGCACCGTCAGCACGTCGCCGACGCGTAGCCTGGCATGCGCCTTCTCGGTCGGCAGGCGGTTGATGCGGATGGAGCCCTGGGCGACGAGACGGGCGCAGTCGGACCGCTGGCGCATGAACCGGGCGCACCACAGCCACTTGTCCAGTCGCTGCCAGTCGCGGTCCTCCTGGTCGGGAATCGCCGCGCCCCGTTGCCTACAGGAACAGGTGGTAGGGTGAGACCACGCCGGCGGCATCGCGTACCAGGAACTGCTTGCCGGCCTCGGTTTCTTCGATCAGGGCCTCGTAGAGGCGGAGCGCATTCTTCACCACCTCGGCATAGGACGCCGCTTCGGTCTTCCGCTTCAGCGTGTTGAGGCGCTCCATGGAACGCGGGGCGAGGTCGAACTGCACGCGGTTCTTGACGAGCCTGGTCCGGTCGTCGGCCGGCTGTTCGGGGGCGGTCGCCGCGGCTGGCGGCAGGGTGAGAGCAGTCATCCGGGGTCTCTCGTGGTGGGCGGTGCGGTCATGGGGCACCGGCGGCATCGGGCAACGGGTCAGCGGTTGGGCGTTCCATATCACGGCGGCGAGGATATTTGCAAGGTAATTGGAGGAGTATAAGGTGGATTTGTCCTCATGGATACATCCAAGCGAAAACCGCACTGCGCGGCGCGCTTCAAACGCCCGCCCGTCGCTCCGGCGCGCTGGTGAGGGGCAGTTCCAGTTCCATCCGGCCGTGCGCCAGTTTCGGGGCGATGCGCCCGCGCTCGCCGCGCTCCAGCCGGGCCAGGCCGTAGCCCGCCATGGTGCGGCGTGTGCGCGACGGGTTGTCCACAACTCCACAGGCACATCAGCAGCCGCAGAACGACGAGATATCTCTTCTGCTACCTATGGTGGCGATGACACCGGCCAAAGAACAGCTCCGATTCCATTCGTTTTGAAGCCGAACCGCTCTCTCATTCGAGCGGTCCGAACGACTGCTTATAGTTGTGGAAGGAAGAGCGCTTTCCCGCTATGGTATTCAGATGGACGGCCCCGCCTCAGTGTCAGACAGCCCGGAGGGAACACCATGCGCCCTGATGCACCGCTACGCGTGATTGAACTCAACGTGCCCCCAGCTACCAAGGAATACCCACGCACTTCCATTACCACCGACGTCTTAGCCCGGCTAAAGCCGGTAGAGTGGCACGCCCACTGGGAAGGGAACCTTGGCCCGGGCTGGCATCTTGAGGTGCATCAGTCGAAATTTTTTTCGCATCCTCGCAGTATGCCCGGGACAGTTGGCAGCCCAGCAAGCACAACACCTCGATCTGTCGTCGTAGGTATTTCGTTCAATCTATCGGTGATCCAGGAGAAAGTGAGAGAGGTGCCTTGCCTTGTCGGGTGTCTAGTGTGGGCAGCTCTCGACGATCAAATTTGGTGTGATGTGCTCGTAACCCTCCGACAGAAGGAAAGCAAGCTGAAGGGCCTTTATCCCTATCCGGATCAAGAACCAACGATACCTGACGGGACACCGTTTCTTATTTTA
Organism: Acetobacteraceae bacterium; assembly: GCA_003151425.1. Taxonomy (GTDB): domain Bacteria; phylum Pseudomonadota; class Alphaproteobacteria; order Acetobacterales; family Acetobacteraceae; genus Palsa-883. Next base: position 5,308 of record PLXO01000209.1, on the reverse strand, counting down.
ATGAGGACACTAGCTTGGCGTTGCTTATCTGAAAATGAAAAGACGGAGCTTTGTGAGTGGGTGCCGTCGATAGGGTGGAGCGCAATTCAAGCACTCTCTCATGAGGAATGCTAAAAGTGTGCAACCTTGCCGGCTCATTGTCCTTCATTCTAGTCGCAGTCTGGAGCGCGGCGAGCGCTGCTGGTAAGCCTGCACAGTGTGAAAAGCTATTGAACCGTGAGTTTACCTTCCAACGCACTCTAACTGACATCGAGGCTCAGACGGTCACCTACCCAAATGGGCAGATGCATCCGGTGTGGGGCAAGCCGGTCTTGGGAGACGCCAGAAAAACCAAAGAGGCGATCTCTCTCATGGAACGGGAAATGAAAGCGACGCCGAACGCGAATGCTGTATTGTTGAACCTTGCGACCCCAACAATCCCTCACGACGCTGACCAAGTGGTGTTCTTTCCCGCAGCCGGAGGCCAGCAGCAACTACTTCTCTTCGGCAAGTCCGGCTGTGCGGTAACCATCGTTGTGATAAATCTTATGGGGATATTCGACCTTGATCCCTCTCGCTATTTCCTAGTGCCGGGGGGTGGAGTCGTCATTGCACGATAGCTTCTGGCGCTCGTTAAAAAGCACGCCGTGTTGCCACGGCAGGCCCATTTCCTTGACGGTCATCGCCGTCCCCGGGTGCACCGTGCAGTCATTGTAGCATCGGAAATTTCCTTATTGTCGGCGGGCTTGGAGCCGCTGCGCGGGCCACAGGCGGATAGTGGACGCGGTGGTCCGCCCACAAGTCGAGATGTCGATTAGTCCTAAGCCGCGCAACTCCAAACGAATTACGACTGCAAATATGGTTACTGCGAACGCCGCTGCGAATAGACCCGTTGCAGCGCTCCTCCATGCCAACGCAGCGGCACTGACAATCCCGTGCCAACCGTCTCACTGCTGGCGATATCGATCAGCCGCGGCAGCCATCGCAGCAGCCGCCATGCCTGTTCTTCCCGTGCCTATCCGGTTAACGCATACACATACCATATGTTGATGGGGAGAGTCAGTTATGTATGATAACAGGAAAGCCGCCCTTGTGCCGGCCGCCGGCCTTCACGGACCAGATCGGCGGATGGCGCTTGGTTTCGATGACTTAGGCGGTCATGAGGTTGCCTTTGGTGTGGGCGGCGTGTCGTGAGGTATCTACGGCTAATCCTCATAGTTGTATTCATCTTCCTTTTCGGGGCGGACGAATTCGTCATGGCTGGAGTCGTATTTCCAGCCAAAGCCGGTGTTACGGAGGATGCCGCCTTCATCTTTGTAAAGAACGCGCCCGATCAACATAAGGTCCTGTTCGCCACCTTGGATTTTTCGACCGTTGAATGCACTCGGGTATGCGTCTTGGCGGATCGGGTAAGTAACGGTTTCTCCGCGACTTATCTCGGTAAGGCCGTGTCGTATCGTAGGATTAAGTTTTTCAATCCAATCCGGTTGTTTGATGTCGTCAATCTTGATTGTAAATACCGCATCGAACAGAACCTCTTTTGCAAGATTGGCACCCCTGTTGCGGATGTACACGCAAGTCATTCCCATATCATGAGCGTTGGGGCCATCGGTGAATATCCCCGCAATGTGCAAACGCGGACGATGGGTGGCGAGATAGTTTTGTTGAGTGAGAGTTTTTTGCGACTCGATAAGTTCAGTCTGCTTATCAGCAGCGGACCTCATCCCTTTCATGATTCCAGCGTGATGCCAGTACAGGCCAGCCAGACAAACGGAGACACCGAGCGTCAGCCAAGAAACTATCCAGCTTGGTTGTGGGGGTTGGCCGGCTTCGGTGTTCCTATGAGTGTGTTCGTATTCCTGAACCATTTCTGGCCTAACGGAACGTTCAGACGGCGTGGGGGGTCGTGATATGACAAGACCAAACATCGTCCCCACACCCAACGCAACAACGAAGGCGATCGGTACGGCCCACCATTCCTTTCTCACTGAGAACGCCCCCACCCTGTTCGAGATCGACGCCTCAGCAAAGTGCTACGGCCGCGCCGAAGATGTCCGCGTTCTTCCGGTTGTTGTAGCGCCACTTGAAGTCGGGTCTCACATATGACAAATGGCACAGCATCGCTCCCTGTCTGGTGTCGCAACCCCAGGATAGAGAACGACGGGGCTGGGCGCGAGTCCAGCCCCGTTAGACTACAGGTAGTGGGTGTATGTCTTAACCGGATAGGCACGGTTCTTCCATTCGTGTGTGCATCCACGCGGGCTGAAGGAAGAACGTCGTCAGGCGCATTTCCCGCCATGCGCGCCGTTCGGCCGGATTCCGCCGGATTGCCCCATCGCCGGTGATCACCACCCAATCGCCTTCCGCTCCCAGCTCGCCCATCCAGGTGACGTCGCCCGGATCTCGATCAGGGTAGCGCCGGCGCGAATGCTCGAACGTGTGCCCCAAGAAGACCAAAACTTCTCCCGCCGCACGGGCCAGGTACGGAGACTGAGTGCGATCGAAATAGAACTTCACGCCGCCAGCCGGGCAGCAACCTCATACCGGATGGCCGCCTCGACCGCCTCGACCGGCAGATCGAACCACCGCGCCACGCGATCGATCCGGTTGTCGTTGGCGGCATAGGCAGCGGCGATCATGCGCACCGGCACACCTTGCGCGTCAAGGATCGGCTCGCCGAAAGACCGCGCGGGATCGACCACCACCTGTGCGTCCCGCCCCCGGGGCCACAGCCGCCACGGCACGCCGTCCTCGCGAAAGTCCAGCACGTCGAACAACGATTGTTCGATCAGTGCATCGAACACGAACTGGTTGGCGCCGAGTTGCAGCAGGCTGTTGTCGCCGATCCCGCGACCAAGCTCGACAAACACCGAACGGCTGTCGGAGCGGAACCGCTGCAACGCGAACGGATGCGGGTTGTGCCAGGCATCGCGGAAAAACGCAGCGGCCCGGTCGATGTTTGGCCACGACACGCCATGGCGGCGCATGATCCGCGCCATATGCACCTCGACCAGATCGAGGAAACTCATCAGCAGCACGCCGTCGATGCGCGTGGCGCTCGGTCCCAGACGCGGGCCCTTGGTTCGCCGCTCGCCTTTGTGATCGAATGCGTAGCCTTCCAGCCAGCGACGCGTCGTCGAAGCCGGAGCGCCTACGATGCGCTCGGCATCGGCCGGCGTGAACAGCGGTGTCGCCGTGGCATCCGTGGTCATTGGCATATTCGGACCCGATCCCTCCGCGACACTGGCGATCGTAGCACGCCCGCGTCAATCCTGCGCGCACACCACACCGCGAAACGTGCCGACGATGGGCACGCGTCCACCACCAGGTCCGGCGCCGGGCGAGGCAGCGGTATCAGCGCAGATCGGTGGTGCCGTACCGCCTGTCCTTGGGAATCCGAGCGGTGGCGATTGCCGCGATATCGGCCTTGCTCAGTTCGGTGATCGACAGCGCCTGCCGGTCCAGGCGTCGCAGGCGCACGTACTCGTCGGCCGCGAGGATCACGACGGAGGGCCGGCCATGACTGGGCACCGTGACCGGCCTGCGGAGCGCCTGGTGCTGGTAGATCTCGAAGTTGTTCCTGACCTTGGCGATGGGGACCGTTTCGCCCATGGGCCTGCGCCCGGTCGGATAGCCGCGCGCTCGCTGGTTCCAAGATGGTGCGCACTGCTGCTGGCCTCAAGACCGTGTAAGTCCTGACGGCGAAACCGAGCCGCCCAGGCGATCAACGCCTCGGTGCAAGCTGCCGGCCCGACCCCCGCCTTACCTGCGTGCATCTGCGGCCCCTGTCCTTAGCTTTCTACATTAGCGCCAAGCGGTCTGGTCGGCGCACTTCCAGATACAACCTGAGCGCCCGCCCGCCTCTGCTAACCTCCGTCGCCAGAGGCAGGAGCCCCCCCCCATGTAGGTGACCATTCCCGAAGCCAGGAACCAGCTATCGCAGCTCATCAGGTCGGTGCGGGCCGGAGCCGAGGTCGTCATAGCCGAGGGCGGACCCACTACCTTCCGTTAGCGGGTCTCGCCAACGAAGCTTCCGTCGGATTTTCGCCCGCGCGTCGGAGAATGATGTCTCGGGTGAATGATGTCTGGCATGTGTCTGTGAGTTAGTATATATGACTATCTGAGTCAAGCAATTGCAACCGGAGACGACCCGCATGACACCGCCCACCAACGGCATCACCCCCGAAGTCATCCGTGAGATGATGCCGCCCTATCAGCTCAGCGCCGACCTGCTGGCGGCTGCGTTCGCCTCGATCCTCCCACCCCCGCCCGACGCCACCCAAGCCTGGCGGCAGGAACGCGCCGCGCGACCGGTGCAGGAGATCGCCGGATTGATGCCCGCCGACGCGCCGCAGGCGCGGATCGCCGCGGCGATCCTCATTGTGCGAGAGGCGACTGACGACACGTTCGCCCGGGTGAACACGCCGGGGCTGACGGTGGACCAGATCTGCCGGCTGCGGCGGACCGGGTCCGCTCTGACGAACTCGTCCGCGGTGTTGGAGCGCCTGCTGGCGCGGCACCAGCAGAAGCCGGTGCCGTTCTTCGGCACCGTGCTGGCGGATGGGATCGATGTTGCGGCGCTCGCCGCGGGGTGGGGTGGCGCGGGTTTGCGAGGGGAGGACGTGGGGGCGTCGGGTGGCGGTGAGGGTGGGTCGACGGATGGGTCGGTGCCGGTGGGGATGGCCGGGACTGATCCCCGGAACAAGGGTCCGGGGACGGCCATGACGGTGAAGGCGAGCGCGGCCGTGACGATGGCAACTGGTCCGGACGACGCGATGGCGTCGGGTGGGCGTGCGGGTGCGGGTGGGTTGACGGAGGGGCTGGCGGCTGCGGGGATGGCCGGAACAACCCCCGGGACAAGCGCCCGGGGGCAAGGTCTACCGGCCATGACGGTGAACTCAGGTCCGCCGCATCCTCGGCAGGACGCCGATGCGAGCCTCGGGGTGGTCACGCGGCTGGATCAGGGGCCTGGCTGGACGCTCGATGTCGTGCGTCCGCGTGTCGGGGACGGCGAGGCGGTCAGCGCGCCGGAGCCGGTCGCGTGATGGTGTGCGACTCCGCCGGGCCGGAACCGGCCGGAGGGGCCGGCACGTCGGGCAGCGGCAGACCTCGGGGCAATCCCAACCTGGCGCCTCGGTGTGGGGCGAAGACGCGGGCGGACCTCGCCTGCCAGGCGCCGGGCATGGCGAACGGACGCTGCAGGATCCATGGCGGGACAAGCACCGGCCCGCGGACGGCGAAGGGGTCTCGAGGTTGGCCGCCGCTCGCACGACGGACGGGACATACGCCGCGGCAAATTGGATCAGGGACCGGTACTCCCGGGTGCTGG
>PLXO01000026.1 GCA_003151425.1 Acetobacteraceae bacterium | reverse complement strand
CGCGCGACCATCTGTTCGAGGATCGTGCCCCCCCTTTGTCGAGGCGCAGATCCCCGAAGGTCCCAAGTGACCATTCCATGGCGGCTCCTGTCAGTCGGTTGCCGCCGGTTACTGAGTCGTACTCGCTCCGCGTCGCGCAAGCGAAATCTGCGGCGGGCGGATGAGGCGCGGGCGACATGACATGTGCGCATGCCCTAGCGCCAGCGCGGGAGAGGTGTACTAGTCGCCGGAGTCGACATCGCGTTCGGTCAGGACCGGCAGATGCAGGCGAAACTCGGTGCGTCCCGGGCGGCTATCCACCTCGATCAGGCCGCCATGGTCGCCCATGAGCTTGGCCACCAGCGCCAGGCCGAGCCCGTTGCCAGCGGCCTTGCTGCTGACGAAGGGGTCGAACAGATGCGGCAGGATATCCTCCTGGATGCCGGGTCCGTTGTCGCGCACCATGACCGTCAACGGCAGCTCGACGCGCTCGGTGGAGCCCGGCACGGCCAAACGCATGCCGTGCTGATAGGCGGTCGTGAGCACGATCTCCGGATTGTGCTGGGCGGCGTCGGTGACGGCCTCGGCGGCGTTCTTCACCAGGTTGAGGATCACCTGGACGAGCTGGTCGCGATTGCCCCAGACCGGCGGCAGGGAGGGGTCGTAGACCTCATGGAAGCGGACATGCGCGGCGAAGCCGGATTGCGCCAGCTTGCGCACATGCTCCAGCACCCGGTGGATGTTGACGGCACCGCGCGCGATCGGCTTCTCGCCGAAGATCTCCATGCGCTCGACCAGGGCGCGGATGCGGTCCGCTTCGTCGCGGATCAGCACGGCGAGCTCGCGGTCCTCGGGGGCAACGCTGATTTCCAGCAACTGGGCGGCGCCGCGGATGCCCGACAGCGGGTTCTTCACCTCGTGGGCCAGGATGGCCGCCATGCCGCTGACCGAACGGGCGGCGCCGCGGAACGCAAGCTGACGGTCGAGCGCGCGGGCGGCCGAGGAGTCCTGCATGACCAGCAGCACGCCACCCGGCTCCTCCGGCAGCGCCGAGCCCTGCACCGTGATCGCCGACTTGTGCAGCCGCGGGCTGTCCAGCGTCAGGTCGTGATCGGACACGGTGGCCTCGCTCTGGCGCACCTGGTCGATCAGCAAGTACAATGGGTTGTCTTGCGGCACGAGGTCGGTTAGGCGGAGCGCGGCGAGCTGCGCGGCAGACACGCCGAGGAACTGCTCGGCGGCGTGGTTGACGTAGCGGAAGCGGTTTTCCGCATCGAGCAGCATCACCGGAACCGGCAGCGCGCCAAGAATGAGGCCAGGATCCACCAAGCGCTGGCCTTCGGGGCGCTGGCGGTCGGGGCGCTGGCGGTCCGAGGCGCGACCCATGACGGCGCGCGCGGCGCGGGCGACGGGGTTGATCACGCGGCCTGCTTGGTCGGCTCGGCGCCGGTCAGCTCGGCGCGCGTCAGCTCGGCACGCGTCAGCTCGTCGCCGGGCAGCTCGGCACGCGTCAGCTCGGCGCCGGCCAGCTCAGCGCGGGTCACCTCGGGTCGGCCGGGCAGCATGCGCACCGCGCCGCGGGCGATGTGGCGGTCGTAGAAGGCGCTGATCAGGTCGATGACCGCGGCGGCGGACGTGAGGCGCACCACGCCGGCGCGGAATTCCGCCGAGCCGGGCAGGCCGCGCGAGTACCAACTGACATGCTTGCGCGCCAGGCGGAGCCCCGCGTCGTGGCCAAAATGGCTGAGCATCAACTGGTAATGCTCGAAAACTATTGCTTTCTGGCGCGACAGCGGTGGCTCCGGCAGGCGCCGCCCGGCACGCAGGAAATGCGCCACCTGGGCAGGGAACCAGGGCCGCCCGTAGCAGCCGCGGCCGATCATCACGCCGTCGGCGCCGGAGCGGCGCAGGGCCTCGGCCGCGTCGTCCTCGGTCAGGATGTCGCCGTTGACGATGACCGGGATGCGCACCGCCTGCTTCACCTGACGGATAAAATCCCAGTCGGCGTCGCCGGTGTAGAACTGCTGGCGGGTGCGCCCGTGCACGGTGACCATGCGGATGCCCGCCTGCTCGGCGATGCGCGCCAGATCAGGCGCATTCAGGCTGGCATGGTCCCACCCCATGCGCATCTTCAACGTGACCGGGACCGGCACGGCGCGGACGGTGGCCTCGAGAATGCGGGCGGCGGCGGCCTCGTCGCGCATCAGCGCGGAGCCGGCGAGCTGACCGACGGCGACCTTTTTCACCGGGCAGCCGAAGTTGATGTCGATCAGGTCGGCGCCGCAATCGACCCCGAGTCGGGCCGCCTCGGCCATTGCCGTCGGCTCGCAGCCGGCCAGTTGCAGGGCGGACACGCCGCCGCAGCCGTCCACCTCGGCCATGCGCAACGTATTGCGGTTCTCGCGGATCATCGCCCAGGAGGCGATCATCTCCGAGACCACCATCCCGGCGCCCTGCTGCTTGGCGAGGCGGCGGAACGGCAGGTCGGTGACGCCCGACATCGGCGCCAGGATGACCGGGGTGTCGATGCGGACCCCGTGCCCGAGATCGATTGGCGGCAATGGAACCGGCAATCGGGCTGGCACCGGTGCCGCCCCATCGCCGGAAGACCGGGCGCTGCAATACATGGTGGCAGTATCCGTTGTGGCGTAGTGACAGTTGCTCATGATTTGGGCAAACTACCGACACACTTTTGTCAGCGCAATCGGGATTTGAGCGGTTCGACGTGGCGCGGTTCGACCGCGGCCAAACGTGCAGCCTAAAAGGTGTTTACGCGAACGGCGTGTGTCAGCCGCCTGCGTGGCACGGTTTCCGCTTTACATATGCACCTTGCGCGGTGCATAAGGGGTCGCCCCGATGCCCCGCAGGACAGCCAAACCGACTGAACAGCCCGCACCCTCGAATCCCACGAAGCGGGTCCCTGCATTCTTCTTCCGAACGCAGCGGGGAAACGAGCCGGTTCGTGACTGGTTGAGGCAGCACCTTACCGCAGACGAGCGGAAGGCGGTGGGAGAGGACATCAAGACCGTCGAATATGGTTGGCCTATCGGTATGCCGACCTGTCGCCCTCTTGGTGACGGACTGCATGAGGTTCGGACCAATCTGCGGGGTAGGATCGCGAGAGTGCTGTTCTATGTGGACGCCGACCAACGCATGGTGCTGCTGCATGGCTTCATCAAGAAGAGCCAGAAGACCCCAGAGGCGGATTTGACGATCGCTCGCGCCAGGAAAGCCGAGCATGAAGAGGATGTCGACAATGCGTAAGGCAAACCGCAGCACTGGTAGCAGCTTCGATTCCTTCCTCGAAGAGGAGGGTATTCTCGACGAAGTCGACGCGGTTGCGATCAAGCGCATGATTGCCTGGCAGCTCAAACAGGAAATGAGCGCGCAACACATCACCAAGAAGGCGATGGCCGTACGGCTTAACACCAGCCGCACGCAGATCGACCGTCTGCTCGATCCTGAGAATGCTGCGGTCCATCTGACGACGCTCACCCGGGCGGCGCGCCAGGTCGGACTTCGCTTGAAGGTCGAACTGGAGCACGAACCGGAACCCGTTGCTGCCTGACACGGGTTCAGCGCACAACCGTGGGCGAATCGACTGGGGTTGCGCAGGTTGACGCTTCGCGTGGCCGCCGTTGAAAGTTGGTCGGCGGCGGCGAGATGCGATGAGCATCAACTGCCGACGCTGGCGTCACCCGCCCAACGGTGAGATCTGACCATGACAGCGGCGCGAGCCGTCACGAGCCCGGTTGACGCCGGCGCGGTGCGTGGCAAGGGTTGCGCATGACCGTCGCCGCCATCCTGATCGCCGCCGGCTCCGGTAGCCGGTTTGGCGCGGAGACCCCCAAGCAGTTCCTGCTGCTCGGCGGCAAGACGGTGATCCGCCATGCCGCCGAGGCGCTGACGTGTCGGGTCGATTTGCTGCAACCCGTCGGCGACGCGGTGCCGATCGAGTCCGCGTTGCGTGGCTTGGCGTTCCTGCCCGTGGTGCCCGGCGGGGAGACGCGCCAGGCCAGCGTGCTTGCCGGGCTGGAAGCGCTGGTGCCGCACGCGCCGAGCATCGTGCTGGTGCATGATGCGGCCCGGCCGTTCATTCCCGCAGGCACCATCCCTGCCCTGCTGGCGGCGCTGGAGCAGGCACCTGGGGCGATCCCCGCCGTGCCCGTCGCCGACACGCTGAAGCGCGGCAGCGATGGGCGGATCACCGGGACCGTGCCGCGCGCCGGGCTGTTCCGCGCGCAGACGCCGCAGGCGTTTCGGTTTACGACGCTGCTCGCGGCGCACCGGGCGCCGGCAACCGATGCCGCGACCGACGATGCCTCGCTGCTGGAGGCGGCCGGCCACACCGTGCTGCTGGTGCCGGGCGCCGAGGACAACATCAAGCTGACCTACCCCGAGGACCTGCAGCGGCTGGAGCGCGCGATGGGCAGATCCCTGCACCCAAGGACCGGCACCGGTTTCGACGTGCACGCCTTTGCCGCCGGGCGGCCGCTGGTGCTGTGCGGGGTGACCGTGCCCTATCATCGCGGCCTGGCCGGGCACTCCGACGCCGATGTCGGCATCCACGCGCTGTGCGATGCGATCTATGGCGCGCTGGCCGAGGGCGATATCGGGCGCCACTTCCCGCCGAGCGAGGCCGCCTGGAGGGACGCCGACAGCGCGCGCTTCCTGCGGCACGCCGCCGGGCTGATTGCCCTGCGGGGCGGCCGGCTGGCGAATGTCGACGTGACTCTGATCTGTGAACGTCCGAAGATTGCCCCATACGCCGCGGCGATGATCGAGCGCCTCGCCACGTTGCTGGGGGTCGATCCGTCCCGGGTCTCGGTGAAGGCCACCACCACCGAGCGACTGGGCTTCACCGGTCGCGGCGAAGGGATCGCCGCGCAGGCGGTGGCGACGGTGCTGGTGCCGGATGACACCTAGGCCCGGGTGACGGACCGGCTTGGGTGACGCATAATCCGAGATGACGCCCCGGACGTCGCATTGACCGATGACGCGCAGACCTGGAGCACGCATTGACCGATCATGCGCAGACCCGGATGACGCGTAGACCCGGATGACAAACAGACAACGGAGAAGCAACGAGATGATCGGACGCTGGACCGCAAGCTGGCTGCTTGGAGCAACCTGCCTCGCACTGGCGGGTTGCGTGCCGCTGCCTCCCCCCGGACCACCCCCGGTGCCGCCCCTGCCGGCCGAGACGATGGACAAGCCGCCGCCGACCGCCGAGCCGCTGATCTGGCAGCCCGGCCATTGGAATTGGACCGGCGGCGGCTACGCCTGGGCACCTGGCGAGTTCGTCTCCAGTGCGGGGCACGGCGTCATGTGGATGCCGGGGTATTGGGGGCAAGCTCCGTACGGCGGTTACGTTTGGCAGCCGGCGCACTGGATGTAGCAGCGCCGTGGTCGGCGTCTGATCCGACGCGTCATGGCCCGGCCTGTCCCGGCCGTCCCCGTGGGCACCGGCGGCAGGAAACAAGAAGTTGCCCGCCGCAAAAAGGCCTTTGGGGGGATGACCGGGACAAGCCCGGCCTAGACATATTGCCCTTCGCGTGACGTATCGTTCCGCGCATGACATATCGTCGCGCGTATGATGTAGCGTCCCGCGACAGCATTGGACATGCGGCTCGATCGTGACCGGCCTCGTCTGGTCGGATCACGACGCGTAGCTGGGCTCCTGCTCATCCAGGATATGCTTGATCTCTTCCAGGTACAAATCCGCGTTGACACTGAACTGCGCAAACTGGTCGTGCGTGCTCTTCGCCATTGCGTCGGACATCACGTTCAGCTCGCGGCCGGTCTGCATGGCGAGGACCTGCACCTGGCAGGCGCGCTCGAGGTAGTAGAAGTCGTCGAAGGCCCGCGCGATCGTTTCGCCGACGACCACAACGCCGTGATTGGCCAGAAACATGATCCGCTTGCCGTGCATCGCCGCTGCCATGCGGTCGCCCTCCGCGGTCGCGTCGGCGATGCCGTTGTAGTGGTCGTCATAGGCGATCTCGCCGTAAAAGCGCGCGGCGTTCTGATGGATCATCTCCAGCCGCCCGCCACGGATGGCGGTGAGCGCCGTGGAATAGGGCGCATGCAGGTGCAGCACCACTTTCGCGGACGGATGGTTCAGGTGGACGCGCGTATGGATGGCGTAGCCCGAGGTCGGCGGACGGCCATGGCCTGCGACCGTGCGTCCATGTTCGTCGATCACCAGCAGACCGCTGGCGGTGATGCGCTCGAAATGCACGCCTTTCGGATTGATCAGAAAATGCCGCCCCCCGGCCGCGCCGTCCAGCATGACGGTGAAGTGGTTGCAGACACCCTCGTGCATGCCCAGCCGTGCCGCCATGCGAAAGATGGCGGCGAGATCGATGCGCGCCTGCTGCGTTTCCCCGGCGTTGGAGTGTGGGACGTTGGAGTGTGGCGGGCTGGTGTCGGGCATGGAACCTCCCTTTGGTGGCGTGTGGTGGCGACCTGCCCCCCGCGGTGGCGGCTGGCGCGTTCGTCTACGGGTGCAGCGGAGTGGGCGGTGCCAGCGGTGTCGGCGGTGGCAGCCCGCTCGGTGGCAGCGCGCTCGGTGGCGGCGGGGCCGACTGCAGCGGAGCGGGCGCCGCCAGCGGGGTCGGCGGCGGCGCGCTCGGTGGCGGCACCGGCGCGGGCGTGACCAGCGGCTGCTGCTGCACCGCGACAGGCACCGCGGAACCCGTCGCCACCCAGTCGTGCAGCGAGTGAACGACCTGATACTCGAACTGGACGTTCATCTCCTCCATCAACTGCTTGGTCATGTCGTAGAGCAACTGGCGCATGTCATCGACATCGCCGGAATGCGAGCGGGCCACGCGCGCTTCGGCGTAACCGACGCGGTTGTTGGCCGAGGTGTAGATGTCGAGGCGGACTGCCAGGGTGCCGGAGATGGTATCGCCGTCCTGGATCATCGAGGCATTCTGGATCACGAACACCGCCCGCCCCGCCGGCCCGAACGGTTTCAGCCGATCGGCCGCCATCTGCCGCAGCGCATCGACGGGCTGCGCGGGGTCGAGCGGCGAGACATCCGGCGCGACGCCGGAGGGCACGAAATCCTGCCGCATCTCGATGGTGGCCACGTTCAGCCGGATCGGCGGCAAGTAGTCGTAGCGCAATGTCGGATACGGCGCCGGCGAACCGCCGCAGGCGGCCAGCGCAAGCGGCAACAGCAGGGACGAGCGGCGGCTGAGAACATGAGCTGGCATGGGTGGCCCTGTCAGTGGTCAGTGGTGGTCAGTGATCAGTGGTCAGCGGCGGATGGAGGGTGGTCGATGGCGGGTGGTCGGTGGCTATCGTAACCGGTAACGGATTACCGGCCTATGGTTTCCGCAAACCGATCACCGATGCCTGATCACCGATCACTGACCACCGATCACTGACCACCGATCACTGACCACTGATCACTGACCACTGATCACTGATCACTGATCACCGATCACTGATCACCGATCACTGACCGACCGCTGACGACTGACCGGGGAAAGCGGAAATCGAAGTTGCAGAACTCGCAGGTCATGATGATGTCGCCGTCCACCGTCATGTGGTCCAGATCGTCCGGCGAAAATCCCTCCAGGATGCCGGCCAGCCGCGCGCGCGAGCAGCGGCAACCATAGGACAGCGCGCGTGCCCGGTCGGTCGTCACCCCGGCGCTGTGGAACAGGCGATAGAGCAGGCGCTCGGGCGGCAGCGACTCGTCGAGCAGCTCGGCATCGGTGAGCGTGGCGGCAAGCGTGGTCGCGGTGATCCAGGCGTCCTCCTGCGCGGCCTCGTCCAGCAACGGATCGACACCACCTGCGCCGGCGATCTTCTCCAGGATCAGCGCGCCGGCCTGCCAGCCGCCCGGCCCAGGTTCGCCGGCAACATGTTCGCAGGCCAGGTGAACGAAGTAGCGCAACTGCTCGGAGGTGCGGAAATAGTGCAGCGCCATCTCCGCCAGGCTCGCGCCCTCGATGGTGACGATGCCCTGGTGGCGGTTGAGGTCCGGCCCCTGGTCCACCGTGAACGCCAGGTAGCCGGCGCCGAGCAACCGGTCGGCGCTGGGATGCGCGTCCTGCGCCAGCAGGGCGGCGAGCCGATCGGCATCCGAGCGGGCGTAGAAGCGCAGCTCGCCGGTGTCGGTGCAGTCGGCCAGGAGCTGGCGCAGCGGGCCGTCGCCCTTCGCCTGCAGGCTGAACGAGCCGCGAAACTTCAGCGCCGTGGCCAGACCGGCCGCCAATGCCAGCGCCTGACCGGCCAGCCGCGTCACCACCGGCGCGTTGTCGTGGCGCGACAGCAGCGCGTCGGCCAGCTTGCCCAGGCGGATCAGCCGCCCGCGCACCGGCTGGCGCGGCAGAAAAAACGGCGTGACCCCACGCGGCACGACAATGTCGGGCACCGGTGGGCGGCCGCCGTCCAGGAAGGCGGGGGTCTCGGACATCGCCGCAACATAGGCACGCCGGCCGCTCCGGGCTACCGTGCGGAGCATGCGTGACGCTCAGATGGACCGTGCGAACGTGGACCTTGTGTGGCCAATGCGAACGCGGTGGTGACCGATACCGACTTCGCCGCAGATAGTGCGGACGTTGTGGTGACCAATACCCGCTTCACCGCGGCCAATGCGGAGGTTTTGGTGCCTGATACCGACTTCGCCTCGGCTCGTGCGGAGATTGCACTGCGTGCCATGACACCGGCGGACTGCCGCGCGGTGGCGGCGCTGATCCGGACCGCCTTCGCGGCGCAGCCGGCCCCGACCGACCCGCCGGCCTCGGCGTTGCGCGAGACCGAGACCACGATCGGCGCGCATCTGGCGGCGGGCGGCGGCACGGTGGCGTGCGCGGGCGGACGGATCGTCGGCAGCGTCATGTGGGAGCCGAAGGACGGCGGGATGTATCTGCAGCGGCTGGCGGTGGAGCCGGCTTGGCGCGGGCAAGGCATTGCGCGCGCGCTGGTGGCGGCGACCGAGGCGGCGGCGCGGCTTGCCGGGGTGACGCGTGTGCATCTGGGGACTCGGCTGGTGCTGGCCGGTAACCGCCGCCTGTTCGCGTTCTGCGGCTTCGTCGAGATCGCCCGGCACGCGCACCCCGGCTATGCCGCGCCCACCTGGGTGGAAATGGAGAAGCGTCTGGAGCCGCAAGCGGCCGCCTTGTAGGGTGCCGGCGGGCCGGCGCTGACCGGCGCCGGCGAGGAAACGGTGACCGAACAACAACCGAGCATCAGGCTGCGGCCGAGGCTGCGGCCGACGCTGCGGCCCTTGGCGATCCTGGCCGCCATCCTGCTGGGGCGCGTCGGCTTCGGCTACCAGTTCCAGACCGTGGGCAGCCTCGGGCCGACGCTGATCCCGCTGTTTGGCATGGACTACACCACCTTCGGCAAGCTGATCGGCGCCTTCATGCTGGTGGGGACGTTTGTCGCGCTGCCGCTGGGGCTGGCGGGCGGGCGGTTCGGCGACCGGTTGATCCTGACCGGCGGACTGGCGCTGATGGTGGCCGGGGCCGTGGTGAGCGCGCTGGCGGGCGGGCCAGACGGGATCGCGGCGGGGCGCATCGTGTGCGGTGTGGGCGCGGTCGCGATGGTGGTCATTCAGGGCAAGGTGCTCGCCGACTGGTTCCAGGGGCGGAGCTTCCTGCTGGCGATCAGCGCCTCGGCGGCCGCCTATCCGGTTGGCGTCGGGCTAGGCCAGCTCACGCAGCCGCCGCTGGCCGCCGCGTTCGGCTGGCCGGCGGCGTTCCTGGCCGGCGGCGTGCTCCAGGCGGCGTCCCTGGCGCTGTTCCTGGCCAGTTTCCATGCGCCTCCAGGCAGTGTGGCGCGCCCGCCTGGTGTGACGCGCGCCCGCGTGCTGCTGCTGCCAAGCGCGCGGGAGTGCCTGCTGACGGCGATCGCCGGGTTCGTATGGGCTGCCTACACCTCGGGCTACACCGGGTTCCTGTCCTATGCCCCGTCTCTGATGGCGGCGCGCGGGGAGAGCATGGCGCTGACCGGCGTGGTGATCGCCATCGCCTCCTGGGGCAGTGTGCCCCCGACGCTGTTTGGCGCGGGGCTGGCGAACCGCTACGGCGCACTCCGCGTGTTCCTGGTCGGCTCCGCGGCCGTGGTGATCGGCATCGCGGGCAGCGCGCTGACCGACTGGCCGATTCTGTGGGCGGTGGTGTTGGGGATCATCGGGCAGATCCATCCCGGGGTGATCCAGGCGGTGGGTACACTGTCCGCCCGGACGGAGACCCGTGCCGCGGGGATGGGGATCTTCTACAGCGTCTATTACGCCGCCGGGACGGTGGTGCCGGCGCTGTGCGGTGTCGCAGCGGATTGGACGGGCGGGCCGGCTGGCGCGCTGCTCTGCGCAGCTTCGGTGTCCGCGCTGGCCATTCCGGCCTATGTGCTGCACCGGCGCATGGTGTCGCACGCCACACTGTTGGCGCGGGCGTGAGCGACCGCGCGCTGGAGCCGGCGCAAACCTTGCCGACCGGCCCGGTGGATCTGGCACTGCCGCGCGCGGTGCTGGGCGAGAAGCTGGACGCGCGCGCCGACGCCCCGCGCAAACCGCGCGCCAAGCCGGGAGCCGCCCGGCGCCGCCACCGGGTCGTAGCCCGGTGGTAGGCGCGCACGACAGCCTCGATTTGATCGCCGACCTCCGCGAACCATGCCCCCGGGCGCTTGACCCGGGGGTCGCCGCCTCCATCCGGGCCGACGGTCTGCTACAGCCGATCGTCATCCGGCCCTCGACCACCGGCCGGACGCCCTACATGATCGCCGTGGGCGAGCGGCGCTGGCGCGCTCATCAGGTCAACAGCGCCGCCACGATACGGGCGGTCATCATCGCGCCGAAGAACACGACCGACCTCCGCGTGATGCAGAAATGCCCCCGGGCGCTTGTCCCGGGGGTCATCGAGAACGGCCAGCGCTCAGACGTGACCCCTCTTGAGCAAGCGCGGTCCTATCAGTCGCTGATGGAAACAACCGGCTGGTCGGTCGAGGAACTAGCGGCCCGGATCGGCAAGGCGCCGCACCGGATCACCGAGCGCACTGCGCTGCTCAGTCTCCGGCCGGAGTACCAAGCCCCGTTGGCGAGCGGCAACCTGAAACCCTCGGAGGCGACCGAACTGGTGCGGCTGTCACCGCGCGGGCACGACACCCTGTTCAACGCCATCCGCACCGGCTGCTGCCGGAACTACAACGACCTCCGGGCCTCTTCCACCGCGCTGGTCAATGCGGAGGCCCAGCTTCTGCTGATGCCCGACGCACCGCCACCGCCGACCAAAGAGGACCGCGAACTGGCCAACGCCTTCGAGGCTCACGTCGAACGGGTCGCGGCCCTGCTGCGCTCCGGCATTCACGAGAACCAGATCGTCGCGGTGCGCAAGACCAGCCCCCACCGTGCCGGCACCCTGGCCGACTTGCTGGCGGTCATGCAGACCGACCTGCGCCGCATCGAGGCCGCGCTGCGCGAGGTCGCCATCCAGACGAGTTTCCTCGCCGCGGCCTGACGCGTCCTTGACATTCAACCCTCCTGTATCTACCTATTCGTAGATACAGGAGGGCGGTGTTGCGTTGGAAATGGGACCCAGCCAAGGATGCGATCAACCGCCGCAAACATAAGTTGCCGCTGAGTATTGGTGAGGTCGCGCTCGCCCCTAGAGCCTGCCCCCGGACTTGTTCCGGGGGTTGGCCCTGTCCCGGCACGATCCTCATCCCGACGGCGACCGCTGGGATACCCTTTGCCAAGCCGGGACGGTGCTGCTGTACATCGTCCACACTTGGCCCGATGGTGACCATACTCCGGACCGCATCATCAGCGCCAGAAAGGCAACTCGACACGAGCGGAAGGCTTACGAAGATGGCGAACACCAGGAAGCTGACGACAGAGGAACAGGCCGCCCGCGACGTGGTTGCCGCCATGCCCGACAGCGAGATCGATACCTCGGACATGCCCGAGGTCACGGATTGGAGCGGGGCGGTCCGCGGCGGACTCTATCGCCCTGTGAAGCGCCTTACGTCCCTACGGCTGGACGCGGACGTGTTGGAATGGTTCAAACGCGGCGGCGAGGGCTACCAGACCCGGATCAACGCCGCCCTGCGTGAGTACGTCGAGCGCCACCGGGGCCGAGGCGTAGACTGAGAATGGAACTCGGCCAAGGTCAGTGAGGGTGCCATGGCAAATGTGATCGTTCGAGACCCCGATATACTGGGTGGCCGCCCGGTCTTCAGGGGGACACGCGTGCCTGTCGAGGTTCTCTTTGAAAACCTTGAGGATGGCCTGTCGATCGACGAAATCATCGAGGCTTATCCGAGCCTCAACAAGGAGGATGTGATTGCCTGCCTTGAAGGAGCGTGCGCCAGCCTCAAGGCTGCGTAGCGTTGCGGATCTTGTTGGATGAGAACATCCCGGTCCAATTGAAGGCGGTGTTCCGGGACCATGTGGTCAGGTCCGTCAACGACAGCGATGTCGGCTGGAAGAACATCCAAAACGGACGGCTGCTCGCGGAAATGGAGGGCAGGTTCGACCTGTTGATCACGGCGGACAGAAACATGTTCGCCCAACAGAACCTTTCTGACCGCAACATCTGCATCCTCGTCTTGCCGGTCAACCGGCGAAACGACGTCCTGGCGTTGAGCGAGCGGATCATCGAGGTCGCTGCCGGCATGTCCGCGGGGATGTATGTGGTCCTTGATAAGACCGGCGCTGTTCTGACGCGATCTTTCGACCGGTCTGACGAGGGGCCGGGATAGGGCGTGTCCGGCGGGGACACGCCGTAGATCACGGGAAGGATGCACCGGACCGCCTGGCAGGTTGCGATTGGAATCGCGTCAGCCCTCGGCTGGTGCTCGGGTTTGGTGGGTTCCTGGCCGGCCCCTCCCCGTTTCGTCGGGACCCAGCCGGGCGGGGCCTCACGCTCCGGCTCGAGTACCAGGCCCTGTTGGCGAGCGGCAACCTGAAACCCTCCAAGGCAACCGAACTGGTGCGCCTGTCACCGCGCGGGCAGGATACCCTGTTCAACGCCATCCGCACCGGCTGCTGCCGGAACTACAACGACCTCCGGGCCTCTTCCACCGCGCTGGTCAATGCGGAGGCCCAGCTTCTGCTGATGCCGGACGAGCCGCCGCCCCCGACAAAAGAGGACCGGGACCTCGCCAACGCCTTCGAGGCTCACGTCGAACGGATCGCGGCGCTGCTGCGCTCCGGCATTCACGAGAATCAGATCGTCGCGGTGCGCAAAACCAGCCCGCACCGTGCCGGCACCCTGGCCGACCTGCTGGCCGTCATGCAGACCGACCTGCGCCGCATCGAGGTCGCGCTGCGCGAGGTCGCCATCCAGGCGAGTTTCCTCAACGCGGCCTGACGGGGGGGCGCCGGCGATCGGCCGGCGCGCGCGGGCAACACCCCGTCGCGCTATACCCCCCACCGAATTCGCGCCCGGTAGAATTACACTCATGCACGGTCCCGGAGGGCGCGAGCGGGCGGGCCGAAACCCCATATCCCTCGGCGGCGGTCGGCCATCCTCGGCCTTCCGTCGTGCGGACCGCCGACGAGCGGTTCACGGCCCGAACCACCACAGCGCGACAGCCGCAGCGGCTGTCGCTCCTAACCAGAGCCACAGGCCCAGAGTTGATGACGCCCGCGGAGGTCTGGTTCGAGTAGGAGGCCGCGTCGCTAGCCGGCAACAGACCGGTCGCTTGCGGGAATGTTCGTCGGTCACGCCGCCTCGCACAGGAGGTGTGCCTCAGTTTGAAAGCCTGCAAAGGATGGGGGACGGACCTTCTGCGACACCAGTTGCTGACCGAAATTCAAAATTTTCAGAACGTCTGCCTACATAGTGCCGTAGGGTGCAATGCCGATTGGCATCGCACCCTACGGCCCGCTACGGCTCGCTCACTTGGGGGTTCCGACTATTGGCCAAACGATCTGAGTGACTAACCCCTCAGTTGCACCCCTTATCGGCAATGGGATTGGAAATTCGAATTTTTCGCCATCTGCGTCATTTACTATGACGCTAACCATAGCCTCATTCACCTCGCGCAGTCCGATGATTGCCTGTCCATCTGCTGCTGTTTCAAAACGCTGCTCACGCCCGGACTCACGCTTCAAAACGCCGCGAAGCGAAGGAGCCGCCTTATACTCCGTTCCAACCGAACGCTTTACGTTCAGGCGGAGGCTAACGAACGGGCCGCCCGGACTCACTGTTCGTAGGTCGTCGGGGAAGATAGTGTAGTTATCGTCAACAAGATACCGGCGGACATCGAGACTAAGCCAAACCCTTTGGACAGATAACAGGAAGGGAGGATTTTTTCAAAGTTTATGTCAAAAACAGAAAAAGAGATTCCACCGGAGAGTTTTGTTAAATCAATAATCGTGTTCCCGTAAATTTGCCCTCCAGACGGAGCGGCGCGCCGCAACTTAGCGTCGTACGAAAAATCTTCTACTACAAGAGGGATGCCGCCAAGTATCGTGATTTCCCCATTCGACTGCTTAACTAACGAGAGTATACTTGGTGCTTTGGTGGTTACCGCTTTCTTAGGTGGCTCCTCAGGAGGAAGCGACCCGCCTAGGAGCTGTGCTATATCCGCGAAGCGTCTCTCTGAAGCCAAGAACAAAGCCGTTTCACCAGAATCGTCCTTGGCGTTGACATCGGCCTTTGCGGCGATCAAAGCCCGCACTACCTCCATGTGGCCATTTCGCGAGGCCTGCATCAATGCAGTTTCGCCGGTGTTCGTCTTGGCGTTGACATCGGCGTTCGCAGCAAGCAGGGCGCGCACCACCGCGAGGTGCCCATATTGCGAGGCGTTCATCAATGCCGTTTCGCCGGAGGCATCCTTCGCGTTGAGATCGACCTTTGCGGCAATAAATGCCTGAAGCATATCCAGGTCCCGCTCCCCCACGTTCCACAATACCGTAAGGCCAGTGTTCGTCTTGGCATTGACATCGGCATTCGCAGCAAGCAGGGCCTTCGCTATCTCCCGGTGGCTCTGAGACAAGGCCATGAACAACGCCGTGTACCCGTCGTTGGCCTTGGCGTTGACATCCGCCTTTGCCGCGAGCATGGCCTGCACGACCCCCAAGAGGTCCCCCCCGTTTTTCCCGTTCGAGGCAGCCATCAACGCTGTTTCTTTCGAGCCCGTCTCAGCGTTCACATTGGCCTTTGCTGCGAGCAAGACTTGCACCACGTCAAGGTGGCCGCTCTCCGAGGCACGAATCAACGCTGTGAACCCATAGGCGTCCTTGGAGTTCACGTCGGCGCCAGCGGTGAGCAACGCTTTGACCCGAGAAAGATCACCTGCCGTGGATGCCCCAATGAGAGAGTCCTGTGCCGCCTTCGTCGGCGCAGTCGCCGTGAGACTGATCGCAACCAGCAGGGCTGCGGCGTGTACCAGTATTCGTAACGATGGCATCTCTTGGGCGACGCCCAAAGACAACCGAATCGCGTGAGGTCACCTGGTCTGGAACTTCGGCGAGGGAGATTCCGGCGCGGGCAGGTGTTCGTTAGATTCTCGGGATGATAGACACATCAGTGATTCGCGAACGGTTCA
>PLXO01000162.1 GCA_003151425.1 Acetobacteraceae bacterium | reverse complement strand
GGGCTCCGCCCTTGGCGGGGATCCAAGGGGCAGAGCCCCTTGGTGGGGTCCAGGGGCGAAGCCCCTGGCCTTGCTTCGGCTCGGGCGTGGCCTTGAACCGGGAGCGGTTACGGCGCAAGTGATAGCGGGAAGGAGGACTCCAATCGCCATGATCGACCCGTTCGGCAGGTCCATTACCTATTTGCGCGTCTCGGTCACCGACCGCTGCGATCTGCGCTGCGTCTACTGCATGGCGGAAGATATGCACTTCCTGCCGAAGGCGCAGGTGCTGACGCTCGAGGAGCTGGAGCGGCTGTGTGCGGCGTTCATTCGGCTTGGCACCACCAAGATCCGCATCACCGGCGGGGAGCCTCTGGTACGGCGCGGCGTGATGTCGCTCTTCCAGGGGTTGGGGAGCCGGCTTGGCGATGGGCTTAAGGAGCTGACCGTCACCACGAATGGTACGCAGCTTGCGAAGTACGCCACCCAGTTGGTTGATGCGGGGGTGCGGCGGATCAACGTGTCGCTCGACACGCTGGACCCGGCCGGGTTCACCGTGATGACGCGGTGGGGCCGGATCGAGCCGGTGTTGGAGGGCATTTTCGCCGCCAAGGCAGCCGGGCTGGCGATCAAGATCAACACCGTCGCGATGCAGGGTGTGAACGAGGCCGAGTTCGATCGGCTGCTGGCGTGGTGCGGCGAACACGGATTTGATTTGTGCCTGATCGAAACCATGCCGATGGGGGAGATCAGCGAGGACCGCACCGACCAGTATCTGCCGTTGTCGCTGGTGCGCGCGCGGCTGCGGCGGCGTTGGACGCTGACCGAGACCGACTATCACACCGGCGGTCCGGCGCGTTATTTCGACGTGGCGGAGACCGGGCGGCGCGTCGGTTTCATTACGCCGATGACGCATAATTTCTGTGAGAGCTGCAACCGCGTGCGGCTGACCTGCACCGGGACGCTGTACATGTGCCTCGGGCAGAATGACGATGCCGATCTGCGCGCGGTGCTGCGGGCGGGCGCGTCGGATGCGGCGCTGGATGCGGCGATCCTGGAAGCGATCACCCGCAAGCCGAAGGGGCACGATTTCGTCATCGACCGGCGGAACGACCGGCCGGCGGTGGCACGGCATATGAGCGTGACGGGCGGGTAGAGCACGTTCACCCTGACTGGAATCGCCGGTTCCACCTGTCATTGCCCCCCACCTGTCATTGCGAGGAGCGTAGCGACGCGGCAATCCCCCGCCGCGGGGGATTGCCGCGTCGCTACGCTCCTCGCAATGACGGTGCGTTTCCAGTCAGGGTGAAGATGCTCTAGCCGGCAACCGCGTTCCTTCTACCCGAACGTAAATTTGGAAAGTATCGCTTCGGCGCGCTTGAACGCCTTGTCCACCGCTTCCGTTGGAGTCATTGCGTTTTTGATCACATCGACATGCGCCACGCCCCAGAGCTGCTCGGCGATTACCTGACCCCAGGCCGGATTGAAGTCGTTGTAGGCCGGGAAGGTCGGCCCCAATACGGCCTCGTGCACATACGCGGACCGGTGTGGGTCGTACCGCGTATCGACCCACCATGGATCGTCCTTCACGATCTGCGGTATGACCGGCACCCAGCGGCCCAGGCCATTCTTCAGGTTCTCGTTCATCACCTGCGGCTGCATGAAGTATCTCATGAAGTCTTTCGCCGTCTCGACGTTCTTGGCTCCCTTCGGGATGAAGCCACCGCCGGCACCCTGCACTGCCGGCATCGGCGAGCCGTCATTGCGGTTCGGCAGGCCCATCACCTTCATGCCCTCGTAGTAGGCCTTCCTGTTCTTGATCATTGCGAGCTCGGTCGAGATCGTACCGTCGAGGTCCATCACGAACAGCTTTTCATGGTAGGCATTGTTGTCGTCGGCGTCGTTCCAGGTTAGCGCCTCGGGCGGCACGTAGCCTTCGATGTAGGCATTCGTCATATAGGTGACGGCCTTGATCGCAGCCTCGCGCACCTGCGGATCGTCGGTGTGCAGCTTGCCGTCCCTGGTGACGATGTTCTGGCCGCCGTTGGCGATCAGGAAATGAGCGAACAAACCATTGCCGTCGTTCGGCCCGACGGTGGTGATCTGCATGCCCAGGGCATACAGCTTGCGCATCCCCTTGGCGCGCAATTCCTTCTGCATCGGTTTGAAGAAATCCCAAAAGGCATCCCACGTTTTCGGCGCATCGGACAGCGTGAAGCCGGCCTTGGCGACCAGGTCGCCCCAGATGTGGAACGGCTCACAGGCCTGTTTGACCGGAACCAGGTAGAAGCTCCGTTGCTTTGTGGCGCTGTTATAGAAGGTGGAGTTCAGCAACGCGGTCTCGCTGAGGTTGGACTTCTGCACCTCCACGACATCGCTCACGTCCACCAGTCTGTTGTCCCAGGCGTTCTGCGGCAGGATCGTCGCCGGAGCGTCGTGGAAGATGAGATCGGGAACCGCCCCGCTGGTCAGCGCGGAAATCGCCTTCTGGTTCAGTGCCATGAATGGCATGACGCTAAGGTCGATCTTGTTGCCGCTGGCCGTTTCGTAGTCAGCCACTGTCTTACGGAAGGCGGCGTCCTCTTCCGGGACGAAGCCTTGCACCTGCCAGACAGTCGCAGTTGTGGCCGTTGCTTCGGCGATATGCGGACCCGCCAATACCCCTGTAGCTGCCAAGCCCAGGGATTCGCGAATCACCGACCGCCGGCTCATGAGTTCCATGGCCGTTTCCTTCCCTGTCGGTTCACCGGTCGCTTGCGCGCCGGTTCTTATTGAACGCCACTCGTAACCTACGTCCGCTTGCCGGCGACGGTCAAAACAATTGATGGTAAGTTAGATATATTACCCTGCTCACCCATATTTCCGCCAGCGGTCGCGGTTTCCGTAAGACCTGCACGTGGGCAGACCGTGACGAGAGTCCGTACCCTCGTCAGCCAATGACCGACCGGCAGTGGCACGGCATATGAGCATGACGGGCCGGTAGCTCCGCGCGTCCGCTCGGGTAGTCGATTGCGGCAAGTACCGTTGCGCCCAAAATGGGCGCGCGCTAGTCTTCGGCATGCGGATCATCGCTCGGCGGACCTTGCGGGCTTTCGTCGGGACACTTGTCGGCCATCGCGATCAGCCAGCGGTCAAGGCGGCGCTTGACGCTTGGTTCGACGAAGTGCGGAAGGCACGCTGGCAGAGTTCCGCCGACGTGAAGCGCGCCTATGCGACGGCGAGCGTTGTTACCGCGGAGCGCATCGTGTTCAACATCAAGGGGAACACCTACCGATTGTTTGTCGCGGTCGACTTCGACAAGGGCATTGTCTGGGTCAAATGGCTCGGGACGCACCGCCATTACGATCATATCGACGTGAGGGAAGTGGACCATGGTCGCTGAGCTGAAGCCGATCCGATCAGAAACCGACTACGAAGCGGCGCTGGCCGAAGTGGCGCGGTTGTGGGGCGCCAAAAGCGGCACGCCGGATGGTGATCGCCTCGACATCCTCGCCACACTGATCGATGTCTACGAGAGCGAGCATGATGCCGTGGATCCACCTGATCCGGTGGAAGCCATCAAATTCCGCATGGAGCAACAGGGATTGACCCGCAAGGAGCTCGAGCCGCTGATCGGCACGCGGACGCGCGTGGCGGAGGTGCTGAACCGCAAGCGCAGCCTGTCCATCGCGATGATCCGGCGTCTGCACGAGCGGCTGGGCATTTCCGCCGAGACCCTCATTCGCCCATCGCGCCACGGCAGGGCGGCATGACCTTCACCCGATTGCCCTGCCGGCAAGGGCGGTCATCGTTGACGGGTAGCCAAAAGCGGATTTCGTCTTTTATTTTCGCCTGGTCGATGCACCAGGAGGGAATTTGTCCGCGTCGTCCGGGGGGAACCATCGTACGCGTTTGACACCTTTTGCGGTTGCTGGCGTTCTGGGACTGCTCGCTGTTAGCGCTGCTCCGTCTGCCGCCCAGGTGCCGGCGTCCGATCCCGATGCAGCGCAGGTCGTTGGATTATTCGAGCAATCCTGCATGCGCTTCGCTGGGAACACCGCGGAACTGCGGAACTGGATTGCCGCCCACCATCTGCCCCGCGTTCCTACAATGCAGGCCGCTCGCTCTTCGGGTAGTGTGGCAGGCGGCGTTGGTCAAGTGTTTGGCGCCAGTACCGCCTCTGGAAATTATGCGGTTGTTTCCTACGACAATGGCACGTGCCAGGTGATCGCCATGTCCGGCAATAATCTAGCGGTGCAGCAAAGCTTGCTTGCACTCCTGGCCCGCCTGGGCTTGGCCGTGATACCCGTTCTCGACCGGCGAAACCCGATGGCACGGCGACGCAGCAGATATACCGTGCCTCGCTCGGGCCGAAGCACTGGATGTTGTCGGTCACAACTTATCCTCATGCGGATGCTCCAAGCGTCGCACCAGAACTACATCTCATCGCAACAATCGAATAACGGCCCGGACGTGTCTGACTAAAACCCGCCCGTGACCTGCAGCGCTCGTCCCGGTGGCGCGCGCTGTAATCCCGGCCTCGGTCACACCGCTCCGTCATCCTTCAGCACCTCCGCCAGCGACATCCGGCCACTGCCGCGTGCGGCCGGCTGCGGCTGGCTCGGCGCCGGCGCCCAGCCGGTCAACATCGCCAGCCGCAGCGTCGCCACGACCCGCCCGTCCTGCTCGGGCAACAACGCCAGCGCGGCGGGGAACAGCCCGCGCGGCGGGACACGGCGATCGCGCAGCCACACGGCATTCGCCTCCCCCGCAGCGCGCAGTTCGCGCAGCAGCGCCAGGCGGTCGGCGTAGAGCAGCGTCAGGTCCTCGACATCGGCCACCGGCAGCGCGAAGCCGGCGCGTTGCAGCAACGCCGCGCAATCCCGCAGGTCGGGGAACGGCGAGACACGGGGCGACGCACCCCCGGTCAGCGCTGCCTCGGCCCGCGTCAGCGCCTGGCGCAGCTCGGCCAGCGTGCCGAGCGCCGGCAGGCTGGCCAGCAGCAGCCCGTCGGGACGCAGCGCCTGGCGCAACTGGATCAGCGCGCCGGGCAGGTCGTTCACCCAATGCAGCGACAGGTTGGCGACGATCAGGTCGAAGCTGGCCGGCGCGAACGGCAACAGCTCCTCGTCGGCCGCGACGGCCTGTCCGCCATTGCCCGCGGCCATTGCCGGCGACAGGTCGCAGCTCACCACCTCGATCCCGCGCGCGCGCAGCAGTGGCGCCACCACGCCTCGACCGCCGACATCCAGCGCGCGGGTGAAGCGGCGCGTGGTGTCGTCCAGCCGGTCGAGCAGCCGTGCCGCCGCGTCGCGCAGCACCTCGGCAACGCCGCCCACCGTCGCCACGGCTCGGTCGCGGTGGCGGCGCACCGCGGCGCGATCGAACACGCGCATCTCGCTGTCCATCGCACCCATGTGCACACGGCGTGCGGCGTTGCCAAGCGGTCCGTCACATGCTCTAGGATCGAGACATGAACCGCATAAATTCCGCCACCTTGCGTGGCTGGATCACCGATGGGGCGGAGCTCGCGCTGTTCGACGCCCGCGAAGAAGGCGAATTCGGCGCCTCGCACCTGTTCTGGTCGATCCCCTGCCCGCTGTCGCAGGCCGAGCTGCGCGCCCGCGCCCTGCTGCCGCGGCGCGGCACGCGGATCGTCTGCACCGATGACGGGCGCGGCCTCGCCGAACGCCTGGCGGTCTGGCTGGAGGCCGACGGCTGCACCGACGTCGCGGTGCTGGACGGTGGCACCAAGGCGTGGGCGGCGGCGGGCTACATGCTGTTCAGCGGCATCAATGTGCCCTCCAAGGCGTTCGGCGAGTGGGTCGAACACCACTACGGCACCGAAAGCGTCGATCCGCCGGAACTGAAGGCGTGGCTGGATTCCGGGCGCGACATGGTCGTGCTGGACAGCCGCACGCTGGAAGAATTCACCCGCATGTCGATCCCCAAGGGGATCAGCGTGCCGGGCGGTGAGCTGGCCTATCGCATCGCAGACATTGCGCCCGATCCGAAGACGCTGGTGGTGGTGAACTGCGCCGGCCGCACCCGCAGCATCCTGGGCGCCGAGAGTCTGCGTCGCGCCGGCATCCCCAACAAAGTCGTGGCGCTGCGCAACGGCACGATGGGCTGGGAGCTGGCCGGCCTGCGCTGCGAACGCGGCCGTTCCGAGCGGTTCAATGCGGGCACGCCGAAATCCCTGAAGCTTGCGCTGGAACGTGCGACGAGTTTCGCCGATGCCTCTGGCGTGCAGGTGATCGACGCCGCGCAGCTTGCCGCGTTCGAGGCCGACCCGACGCGCTCGCTGTATGTGCTGGATGTGCGCGACCCGCCGGAATACCGCGTCGACCACCGGCCGGGCAGTGTCAACGCGCCGGGTGGCCAGCTCGTGCAGGCAACCGACCGCTGGATCGGCGTGCGCGGCGCCCGCATCGTGCTGCTGGACGACACCGGCGCGCGGGCACGCATGTCGGCCGCCTGGCTGCGGCTGATGGGGCACCGCGACGTGTTCGTCATCGCCGGTGGCCTGGACGCGGTGCGCGGTGGCGGCAAGCCGACGCGGCCCATCCCGGAACTGGCGCCGGCGACGACCATCGACGTGCTGGGCCTGGTGCGGCTGCTCGATGCCGGCGACGGCACGCTCGTGGTCGATCTGGCGCGCAGCGTGGATTTTCGCGATGGCCACATTCCCGGCGCGCTGTGGGGCATCCGCACCCGGCTGGACGCGCTGGCGCCCCGGCTGGCGGAGGCGCGGCATGTCGTCGCCACATCCTCCGACGGCAGGCTGGCCCGCCTTGCGCTCGACGAACTGGGCGCACTGACCGATGGTGACGTGGCGGCGCTGGAGGGTGGCACCGAGCTGTGGCAGGCGTATGGCCGTCCGCTGGTCAAGGACCGCACCTCACCGCCCGACGAGGAAGCCTGCATCGACTGCTATTTGCGCCCGTACGACCGCAATGCCGGCGTGGAGGAGGCGATGCACGCCTACCTGTCGTGGGAAATCGACCTGGTGAACGAGATCACCCGCGACGGCACCGTGCGGTTCGGCGCCGACGGCTCCGGCAACGACGAGCCGGCCCACGCAGCCTGACCTGCCGCACCGTCTGATCGAGGGACTGCGTCACGCCGGCCGGGCGGCGCTCGACCTGGTGCTGCCGCCGCATTGCGTGAGCTGCGGCGAACCGGTGACCATCCAGGGCCAGCTCTGCCTCGACTGTTTTCGCCTTACCGGCTTCATCACCGAGCCCTGCTGCGTGCGCTGCGGTGTGCCGTTCGCCAGCGCCGCGCAGGGCGGACCGGACCAGTTGTGCCCGTCCTGCCGCGACGCGCCGCCGGCGTTCGACCGCGCGCGGGCGGCGCTGCGCTATGACGCGCAGGCGCGGCGGCTGCTGCTGCCGTTCAAGCACGCCGATCGGACGGAGATCGCCCGGACCCTGGTGCCCCACATGGCGCGCGCCGGTGCCGCGCTGCTGCGGCAGGCCGATATGCTGGTGCCGGTGCCGCTGCACCGCCGCCGCCTGTTCCTGCGCCGGTATAACCAGGCGGCGTTGCTGGCGCGCAGCCTGGCGCACGTGGCGCGCAAGCCCGTGCTGCCGGACGCGCTGGTGCGCACCCGCGCCACCGTCAGCCTGGGTGCCAAATCCGCCGCCGAGCGGGCGGGCGAGGTCGCCGGCGCTTTCGCGGTGCGCGCCTCGCGCGTCGCCCGCCTGGCCGGGCGGCGGGTGCTGCTGATCGACGACGTGATGACCTCGGGCGCGACCGCGAATGCCTGCGCGCTGGTGCTGAAGCAGGCGGGGGCGAGCGGCGTCGATGTGCTGGTCGCCGCGCGCGTGCCCGACCCGCGGCTGAGCTGACCCCTGGCCTACGTCATACCGGGCGAATAACCGTTCCAACCTCGTGACCGCCGAACGGCTGTTCCCACCGTCATGCCGGCGCATGCCGGTATCCACGACTTCTTCTTGCCGCGTCGAATCAAGCCAGCAAAAAAGCCAGCAATTTCAACCACAGATGCACACAGATGTTCCGTGCGGCTGCAACGAAAACGCCGGACCACGTCGCCGGCTTCCTCACGTTGCATAGGGCCTTCCCTCCCCACCGCGCTCACTCCCCCGCCCAGTCGGTCCCGCCCACCACGCGCAGCCGCGGCGGCGAGGCAGGTGTGGGGCGGCAAGCGCTGGCCTCGAGCGGCCGCGACGGCGAGGCAGGTGTCGGGAAGAAAGTGCCGGCTTTGATCTGCGCCAGCAGCGCGCGCGTGTCTGCGATGAACTCGTCCGAGCGGCGCAGCGCGGCCCGCGTTTCTGCACTGTAGCCACCGTGCTTGGTCCGCGCGGCGCGAATCCTGGCACGGCCTTCCTCGGTGCGCAGGCCGGTGCTGAGACCGCCATGCACGCGGCACCTTCCGTTCGCCATCGCCGGCGCCTGGCAAGGACCGCCCCCCGGCTCGCGGTTCTTCGCCCCCCGCGGGTCAACCCCCGGGTCAAGCGCCCGGGGGCAAGGCCTACCGCGGGCAGGCTCCGCGGGAGCCAGGTTCGGATCGCCGCACGGGTTCGCGTCGCGCGGCGGGCCGGTGCACAACGAACCCCCGCCCCCGCCGGTGCCCTCACTGGACCCGGTGCTCTCACTGGACATGGGGTCTTGCCTACCAATCACGCCGCGACCGCCACGGCGGAGGCCGCGGCACGGGCGGCGACCTTGGCCAGGAGCCGCTGCTGCATCGCATTGTCCGCGGCGCCCGTGCCGAGGCCCGCCCGCTGCGCGGCGGCGGCAAGGTGCCGCTCGGCGCGTTCGCGGCGCGGGCGTTCGTGCCGTGCCTCCGCCGCCGGCGGCTGCGGCGGCGTGATCGCCCGGGCTGCCTCAGGCGCCGGCTGCGCGCGGGCGGCAGGCACCGACGCCGGCCGCGCCACCGGTTGCACCGCGGAGTTGCCCTGGCGCCGGGCGAGATCGCGCATCGCCGCATCGATCAGCCGGCACAGCGCGATCGCCTTGCCCACGGTGCGCAGATGCAGGTCGACCGTCAGGTCGTCCCGCGCCGCGCGGCGGAAACAGTCCATGGCGGCGTCGTGCGCGGCGACGATGCCGGCGGCGAGCGTCGCCTCCACCGCGTTGCGCGGGAACAGCGCGGCGAGGAAGGCGACGGCGCCCTCGCGCTGGGCGGCTTTCTCCGCCTCGGTGGCGTCCGGGCGGGGCGGCAGCCCGTCGATGACGGCGCTCTGCATGGCGGCGAGGGTGGCCGGCGGGAGAGCCGGGGTTTGGGTGGGAGGCGGGTTCATGTTGGAGCGCTCCGTGGGATGAATCTTTGGAACGTAGCATGAACATAAGAGTATGTAAAGGAAGGATTACCTATATATCGCGGTCGGTTTGAATGCCGGCAATGGGTAGGGAGCGGACGTAGAAGACCCGGCCTTCCAACGCCTGATTTGCGCCCAAGGCGGTAGTTCCGCCGAATCTCGCTAATCTTCCAAAGCAGACGTTTCGCATTATGGTGTCATCCGATTTGGATAACCTTGGCGGCCATCCTCACCATCCTTGTCTTGTCACCACAGCGACCCGTTTGCTGCGCCGCCACGAACACGCCGAACCCTGACCTGAGGACACGCTATGACCAAATATCTGCACACCATGATCCGCGTCAGTTCGCTGGAGGACAGCATCGCCTTCTTCGAAGTGCTCGGCCTGCACGAGATCCGCCGCCGTCCGGACGAGAAAGGCCGCTACACCAACGTGTTCCTCGCCGCACCCGGCGACGAAGCGGCTCCCTTGGAACTCACCTACAACTGGGATCCCGAGCCTTACACTGGCGGCCGTAATTTCGGGCATCTCGCCTACGCCGTAGACAACATCTACGACACCTGCAACGCCTTCATCGCCCGCGGCGTGACGATCAACCGCCCGCCGCGTGACGGCCGCATGGCCTTCATCCGCACGCCGGACGGCATCTCCATCGAGCTGCTGCAGGCCGGCAGCGCGCTGCCGCCCACCGAACCCTGGACCAGCATGCCCAACACCGGTTCCTGGTAGAGCCGGAAGCCCCGTGGCGCGGTGATCGCTTGGCACGGCGCGGGATTTTATCATCCCGCGCCGTAGCGGTACGCCTCCAGGGGGCCGCCATCTCAAAGACCGGACAACCGGACCGCTTCATCTGGTCGGGTACGGCACTCGGGCTCGCCCGCAACGCGACAGACCACCTCGCACTTGCTCGGCCAGACCACAGGCAGTGCACTGGTCGCCGCGATGCCGATGGCTCAGCGGATACCGAGCGCTACGCCGCTCGGTATCCGTGCGTGAGCCCGAACACCGCGGCGGAACTAGCTACCCTGGCGATGGTGTCGAGTTGACACGGCGGCAGTAAGGCTGGAACAGCAAGACCTTCCGCGGCAACGATGCGGTCTAACCGTCATCGGAAGGAGAGGCGCGCCATGGCTTACGAGTTCTTCTATTGGCCGGAGATTCAGGGACGCGGCGAGTTCGTTCGCCTGGCACTGGAAGATGCAGGGGTCGATTATATCGATGTGGCACGTGGGCTGGAGAGCGAAGGACGCGGCGTTCCGGCGATGCTGGCCCTGATGCGCGGTGAGGGCACGTCACACATCCCGTTTGCCCCTCCGTTCCTGCGCGATGGCGACGTGATTGTCAGCCACACCGCGGCGATCCTGCTGTATCTTGGCGGGCGGATCGGACTTGCGCCAACCGACGAAGACGGTCGCCTATGGACGCATCAGATCCAGCTCACGATTACCGACATCGTCCAAGAAGTGTATAATTCGCACCATCCGATCGATGAGGATAAGTGGTTCCACGAACAGAAGGATGAGGCGATCGCGCGTGCCGCGGTTTTCCGCAGGGATCGGATGCCGAAGTTCCTCGGCTGGTTCGAGCGGATTCTGGAGGCGAACCCGGCGGGTGCGGATCATCTGGTTGGTGTCTTTGTCACCTATGCCGATCTGTCCTTGTTCCAGTTGGTCGAGGGATTGCGTTTCGCGTTTCCTCTCGCATCCGAGCGAGAGTTGGCGAAGCTGCCGCGCGTGACGGCGCTGCACAAAGCAATGGCGGAACGGCCCCGACTGAAGGCCTATCTGGCGAGCGAACGGCGCGTATCGTTCAAGGAGACCGGGATCTTCCGCCGCTATCCGGAGCTGGATGGTTAGCACAAGAGTTCTGGTGCAAGTCTGATGAGACGCCACGTCCGCGAGCGGATCCGGTCCGTCAGGGCCATTGGGCCGGTAAACTCAAGATGCGATGTCAAGTTAATTCAATTCGGAGCACGCCGAGGAACGGCATCGGTGACGTGATTGCTCGGGGTCACTTGGAGGGGCCAACCCTCATGGCGTCTGGTCGAAGTGCTGCCGCTTCGGGCAATGTGATCGGCGCGCCCTCCGTGAGCCAGTCGGCGGCGAGTGCCCCTATGATCGGACTGAGCTGAATGCCGTAGCCGCCGGCGCCAGCCGCGGCGATGAGATGCGGCTCGCCGTCGAACGGCCCGACAAGGGGCCGGCGATCAATGCTTTCCGGATAGAGCCCTGCCCAGCCGTGACCGAACCCCGCGCCGCTAAGTCCGGGGAGTCTCTCAAGTAGCAACTCCGCCAAGTGTTCCTTGCCGGCGTCCTCGATTTGCTCGTTGTAGTCGTCCGGATCCGCGACCCCGCTGCCGGCGGATTTGTGGATCTCAGCCACCAGTTGCCCGGGCTGGTCATGGCGGAAATTGAGGCCGGTTCCTCCGCCGCCATAAACCAGGTCCATCACCATCGGCATGACATAAGCGAGCGGCTCGGGGAGACGGATTGTCACCGCTTCATGACGTTCGGGCAGGACAGGGAGGGGCTGGCCGAAAAGCTCCGCCACGCGCCCTGCCCAGGCGCCGGCTGCAATCACGACGCCGTCACAGTCGATCGTCTCGGCCGAGGTCTTGAGGCGGTAACCCATACCCCTTCGGTCGGCGCCGATAAGTCGACAGCGCTGCCGCACGGTGCCACCCATCTCGCGCACCATCTTTGCAAGCACGCTCGAGAGCTGGTGGGGATCGAGGAAACCGTTGTCTGGCCCGAACAAGCCACAGGTTATCCCGTCGGTGCTCATATCGGGCACCAGCGCGCGCATTTCGGCCGGTTCGACAATACGGGCGCTATCGATCCCGGACTCGTGCTGATATCTGAGGCTCCGCTCGAATAGCTGAAGGTCTCGGTCGGACCTCCCGAGCCGCAGATAGCCTATCGGATGAAACTCGAGTCCGCATTGCGCCCAGGCGCGAATGCGCCGGAGGCCATAGGCGCGCATGGCGACGTCGAGGGCCGTCACGTGTTGTGTCCCGACGACGCCGATCGACCGCCCAGTCGAACCGCTTGCCAACGCGCTGGCTTCGATCACGGTCACGGCAACGCCGCGCTCAACCAAGTGGAGCGCACTCGACAAGCCGAGTGCACCCCCGCCGATGACTACGATATGCAACGCGCCCACTCCCTCGACGGCTCCCCCACCCCTTTGGCGGCTCCATGTGAAACTGACCATTTTTTCAGTCGGCACCGTAACCCGTCTGACGGCACAATTCAGCATACTGCAACTGACGTGCCGCAGCGGATCGTCTCCGGCCAAGCCAGAAGCCATCAATTGGATAGGCGGATCTACGACCGGGTTGGTTCGACAGTAGCCGAGCTACCGGACCATCGGTAACGTCAACTTTGACCCCTCGATTACCAGAAAGCAGCCCATCCGCACACGGCCAGCACCTGCCATTCGGCAGCCTGGCCGGAATGTCCGGGAAGTGTCGGAACGCCATATTTCGGACTGGCCTTCGGCTTTAAACGCCGTGGAACCCACCCGCTCAACCGCCCCCGCACCGCACACCCCCGTTTCCAACCACCCTGCCATGCCACCCCGTCAGCCGTCCTCTGGCAGCCCCGCCGGCGCAAGCCTATCCTTACAGGAGCACTTGGAATCCACGATGCCGACGAAAACCCTTGAGAGTGTGCGACAGCGACTCGCGGCGGAGGAACCGGAACTCCGCCGCCGCGGCGTGCGCCACCTGGCGTTGTTTGGCTCGGTTGCCCGTGGCGACGATCGCCCCGACAGCGACGTGGACGTCGCCGTGGAAATCGAGGCCGGCCGCTCCTTCTCCTTGATCCGCATGGAAGAGACCCGCCTCTTTCTCGAAGACGCTCTGCGGCGCCATGTCGACCTGGGCGAGGTCGACAGCTTCCGCCCACAAGTGCGCGCGGCCTTCGAGCGTGACCGGGTGCCCATCTTCTGATGGCACGCGGCGACGAGGAATGGGTTCAGGACATAGTCTCGGCGGTCGCCGACATCCGTGCCGATACAGCGGGCATGGACTTGGCGGCGTTCGCCGCGAAGCCGGTGGCCGTCAGATCGGTTCTCTATTCGATCGCCGTCATCGGAGAGGCTGCCAAGAACATCAGCCCGGCGTTCAAGGCAGTGCATCCGGATATTCCGTGGCGGGCCATCGCTGGCATCCGTGACAGGATCGTACACGAATACTTCCGTACCAACACGCGCCGCATTTGGGACGTCGTTGTCGATGACATCGACGCGTTGGAGGACGCGTTGCGAAAGCCGATGGACCGCCCTCCGCCCGCGCCCTGACCAGGGGTGGGCACGAATCTAGCCAATTTCCCGAACAGGTAGCGGCAGCCGATCGCCACGACGCTCCCATCATGCCGATGCTCGCTCCCGCGGTTGCTGCGCTTGCTGGGCTGGCGGCGGGGCGCGCTTCCATCTGCCGAACCAGATCGTCGCGCGACCCTGGTTGCCGTAAGCCCCCGCTTCCATCCCCACCAACCCAACCCGCACCCGCTCAATCGCCCCCGCAGCGCACGCCCCCCGTTTCCAACCACCTTGCCATCAGCAATTCTCATTTTGGCCCAT
>PLXO01000113.1 GCA_003151425.1 Acetobacteraceae bacterium | reverse complement strand
GGTAGTCTTTGGGCATTGCCTTAGGTGCACCAGTGGGGATCTCGCAGATTATGGTTTCGTTTTTTGCGCGGCGTTCCCCGAAGCGCTTAATGCTTTCTTCGCTGACGCCGGCGCCTCCCACGCCCAGGGAGCTAGGTCGGGCGACGGCAGTGATCAGCCGTACATGTTTTCGCAGAATGTCCAACTGATGGAGGGGCCACAGGAAATTGTTCCCTCCATCGTATGGTTTGAGAGATTTGAGAATCAGTCGTTCGGCACCGGAAAGCCATTTTTTACCTTCGATCCCTGTCAGTGGATCAATGAATTCTTGGTGGGATCGGAAAATCGGGAAATGCGTGTTGGAACTAGGAGGCACGCCGTTGCGTGCGGCCAAGGCCCCAGCAAGAATGTCGAGGGAGCTCCTCAGCGAATTGACTATTACCCCGGCCTCAGCGTTAACGACCAAGGGAAGAGGCTCTTTTTCGCGAAGCACCCACATTTTCTTTCCGGGGTCCGAATTGATGTCCACAATGGCTATCTCCAGGCTTCCTTGCTGCCAGGACACGATCCTCTTGTCGAAAACTTCGAGTTGGGATTCGCCCCAAGCGACGGCAGCTCTAGCATCTGACAGATCTTCGTCCATATTGGCATCGCTCTCTGGTCGGTGTGGTAGCCCAGGATAGCGGCGAGAGGGGCGGGAGTCTCAGGATTCCCGCCTCTCTTGGTTCGCGCTACACTGCCGGGATGGCAGA
Source organism: Acetobacteraceae bacterium (assembly GCA_003151425.1). Lineage (GTDB taxonomy): Bacteria > Pseudomonadota > Alphaproteobacteria > Acetobacterales > Acetobacteraceae > Palsa-883. The sequence goes on along the minus strand of PLXO01000113.1, from coordinate 22,844 downwards.
CCAAGATTACCCCAAGGAAGAAGCTGAGCGGCGGGCGCAAGCGGTCGCGCGGCGGATGCTGAACACCCCTCCGCAGCCGCGCACGAAACCGAAGGCTAAGCCGGCCCGCGCTCGCGCCTCCAAGCCAGCGAAAGCGCGGGCAAGCTGGCGCGGCGTCTTAGGCTTCGTTAATCCGCCGATAGGTAAGGCGCTTGCCGTCCATCCCCTGGGTGGCGAGCACGGCGCGTGCGTCGTCATCGATCCCCAGCTTCACGCGATTGGAGTAGCGGAAGCTGAATTCGTCCAGGTAGCGTTGCAGGTGTTGCTCGCCGCAGTGCTGGTAGACGCCCACCATGCCACGCTTGAAGATGCCGAAGAACCCTTCAACCGAATTGGTAGTCACGTCGCCGCGTGCATATTCCTTGGCGCCGTGGTTCACCGTCTCGTGCTGGGCGAATTCCTCGCCAACGGCGTCATACAGGCGGCTTTCGTCGGTATGCAGGCGGCTCGCACGACTGGCCTTGCGCACCAGCACGTCGCGGACATTGGCGCCCGTCACGTGCGGCATGTGATATGCGCGAGCCTCGCCGCCACGCTCGACTAAGGCGAAGATCGGGCGCTTCTCGGCACCACCAGTCTTGCCGCCCTTGGTCGGCTTGCGGACCCGGCCACGGGCGAGTGGGACAGGTGTCTCGCGCTTGCCGTGGTATGCCTCGTCGGCCTCGATCACTTTGCCGGGTCCGCCGAGGGGTGACGGATCGATGACGCGCACGGCCTCGCGGATGCGGTGCGCCATGAACCAAGCCGACTTGTAGGTGATGCCGAGTGTGCGGTGCAGTTGATGAGCCGACACACCTTTTTTGCTGGCCGTCAGCAGCCGGATCGCCAACACCCACTTGGGCAGCGGGATGTGGCTGCTTTCCATCACTGAGCCGGTTAGGACGGTGAACTGACCACGGCAGGACGGGCAGTAGAACAGGCCGTCGCGATGCTTCGTGCCACCCATCGGCGCAACTTCAAAGGAACCGCAATGCGGGCAGACCGGACCGTCGGGCCAGCGCGAGGCGATAAGCCATTCGCGGGCCTTGTCGTCGTCGTGGAACATTGGGTCGGTGAGGTCGATGGACATGACGGCTTTCCTCTTGACAGGCGGGACTATGCGCCTGTTCATCCGATTTTGTCAAGTATATAATTGGGATTATCTTCCCAGTGGTCGCGGTGTGCTTCGAATGTCTGGAGCGGGTATGCATAGAGGTATGGCTGCGGCTGGTCCGCACACGGCGGCTTTAGGACTCAATTCGGCTCCCCCTCCTCGTCATCGCCCTCATCATCTGGAGCCTCTCTGCCACCACTTATCGTCGGTTCTTTGGCAAGCTTTTGCCTCAACAGATCAGAACACCGGATCGGCCGCCGCGAACAGCGGCGTCGGCAGGGCCAGCGCAACGTGGCAATCCGCAGGCAGCGCATGGCCAGCACGAACGTGGCAATGCGCCGGCAGCGCATGGCGAGTTGGTGGGTGCGCATGATCCCCCCTCACGCGATCCGGCGCGCAGCCGGACTCTGGGCTGGCGGCCGCATTCGTTATATTATAACATTCGGTGCGTGGGTCGCGTTGGCCCGCCGCCGCCGACACGCGCCCCGCATCTTACCAGGACCACGGACCTTACCAGGAAGCCGGAATGCGCCTCACGCTGATCGCCGCCTGCCTGACGCTGCTGTTGATCGCGCCCGCCCGGTCGCAAACCGCACGCCTGCCGATCGACGTCGTCGCGGCCGAGAACTTCTACGGCGACGTCGCCGGGCAGATCGGCGGCGTGGATGTGCATGTCACCAGCGTGCTCAGCAACCCGGACCAGGACCCGCATCTGTTCGAGGTCAGCCCGTCGATCGCACGCGCCCTGTCGGCGGCGCGGATCGTGGTCTACAGCGGCATCGACTACGACCCGTGGATGGCGAAGCTGCTCGGTGCCACGCGGTCCGGCGCCACCCGGTCCGGCGAACGTCAGGTCATCGTCGTGGCCGACCTGGTGGGCCGCAAGTCCGGCGACAATCCACATATTTGGTACGACCCGGCAACCATGCTGGCCTGCGCCCGGGCGCTCGCCGCGGCACTGGACGCGGACGACCCGGCGCACACGGGGGGCTACGATCAGCGCCTGGCGGGGTTCGCGGCGTCGATCGCGCCGATCCAGGCGCGGATCGCGGCGCTGCGCCAGCGTCTGGCGGGCACGCCGGTCACCGCGACCGAGCCGGTGTTCGGCTACATGTTCGAGGCCTTGGGATTGCAGGTCCGCAACCTGCCATTCCAGATCGCGGTGATGAACGGCACCGAGCCCAGCGCGTCCGACGTCGCCACATTCGAAACGGATTTGCGGACCCACGCGGTGCAGCTGCTGGTCTACAACGCCCAGGCCTCCGATCCGATCGCGCAACGCATGGAGCTTCTGGCCAAGGCCTCGCACGTCCCGGTGATCGGCGCGGCGGAGACCGAGCCGCCCGGCAAGACCTACCAGGCCTGGATGATGGCCGAGCTGGATGCCGTGGCCAACGCACTGCCGCCGCGCCGGTGAACGCCCAGTGGAAATCCGCGTGGAAGCCCGCGTGAGCGCTCCAATGAGCGCGCCAGGGAGCGTCCCCGAGCACGCTCCCCCCAGCGCGCCCGCAAGCGTCCCCGCAAGCGTGTCCGTGAACGCCATCACGGTTGACCGGGTCACACTGGCGCTTGGCGGTCGGCCGGTCTTGCAGGATGTTTCGTTGTCGATCCGCTCGGCGGAATTCGTCGGCGTGCTGGGGCCGAATGGCGCGGGCAAGACCACGCTGATGCGCGCCATCCTGGGCCTGGTGCCGCCCGCTGCCGGAACGATCCAGGTGCTGGGTGCGCCCGCCGCGCGCGGCAACGCGGCGATCGGCTACATGCCCCAGGTGCGCGGCGAGCTGGCCGACAAACGGCTGAGCGGCTGGGATTTCGTTGCCAGCGTGGTGCGCGGCCATCGCCTGGGGCTGCCGCTGCTGGACGCCGCCGGCCGCCGAGAGGTGGCCTGGGCGCTGGACATGGTGGGCGCGCGCGAGCTGGCGCGGCGACCGCTGGCCGAGACCTCCGGCGGCGAGCGGCAGCGCCTGTTGCTGGCGCAGACGCTGATCGGCCGGCCGCGACTGCTGCTGCTGGACGAGCCGCTGATCAGCCTGGACCCGGCGCATCAGCGCGCGGTGGTCGCGCTGGTGAAGTCGTTGCAGATGGAATTGAGGATCGCCGTGCTGTTCAGCGCGCATGAGCTGAACCCGCTCCTCGGGACGCTTGACCGGGTGCTGTATCTCGGCGGCGGGCACGCCGCGCTGGGCACGGTGGACGAGGTGATCACCGGGCCGGTGCTGTCGCGCCTGTATGGCTCGGCGATCGACGTGGTGCGGGTGAATGGCCGCATCTTCGTAATGTCGGGCGGGCACGACCTGGAGCACGACGCGCACCGCCACGACGACGGTCATGCTCACGGCCATGCCGGACACCACCACGACGCGGCGCATCATGCGACATCCTACGCGGGACACTGCGATGTATCCCACGCGGCGCACGGCGATGCATCCCACGCGGCCCATCGCGATCCACCCGACGCAGGAATCCGCAATGCTTGACTACGACTTCATGCGCCACGCCTTCGCGGCCGCGGCGATTGTTGCGGTGGTGGCTGGGCTGGTCGGCTACTTCCTGGTGCTGCGCGGCCAGACCTTCGCTGGCCACGCGCTGGCGCATGTCGGCTTCACCGGGGCCACCGGCGCGGTGCTGGTCGGTGCCTCGCCGCTGGCCGGCCTGGTCGTGGCGACCGTCGCCGCCGGTATCGGCATGGGCTTCGCCGGCGAGCACCTGGCGCAGCGCGACGTCGCGATCGGCATGGTGCTGTCGCTGGCACTCGGACTGGGTCTGCTGTTCCTGCACTTCTTCACCGCCTACGCGACCCAGGTCACCGCGCTGCTGTTCGGCAACGTTCTGGCGGTGGACGTGGACACATTGTGGGTGCTGCTGGCGCTGGGCGTGCTGAGCCTGGGCGCGCTGGGCGTGATTGCGCGCCCCCTGCTGTTCGCCAGTCTGCAGCCCGAACTGGCCGAGGCGAAGGGCGTGAACCTGCCGCTGTTCGCCGTGCTGTTCCTGGCGATCGTTGCGCTGGCGACGGCGGAGTGCGCGCAGATTGTGGGTGTGCTGCTGGTGTTCACGCTGATGGTCGGGCCCGCCGCGGCGGCGCAACAACTGACCAGCCGAATCGGGTGGGGGCTGGCGCTGTCGGCCGGGCTGGCGCTGGTCGAGGCGTGGGGCGGCATCGCAATGGCCTACTGGACCGACTGGCCGAGCAGCTTCTGGATCACCGCGTTGAGCGCGGCGGTGTATCTCGTGGCGTCTGGGGGGCGCCGGGTGATGCGATGATGCCATTATGAAACGACCGCCGCGCCGTCGAGATCGTACGTATCCTGCACCAGTGCATGGAGGTCGAACGTCACCTGCAGCGATAGCGTTTGATTCGGCATCGGCGAAGCGCGATTTCGCGACGCATCGCGACAGCCCAGCCCATCACCCGCCCGCGCGCAGCACCGCCAGGTCGCACCCTTCATCCGCCTGCAGCACCTGGTCGGCGACGATGCGGTCCCAGCCGCGCGCGGGCTTGGCCGGCGCATGCCAGGCGGCGCGGCGGCGCTCCAGCACCTCCGGCGCGACCAGCAGGTCCAGCGAGCGCTCACCGACCGACAGCCTGATCCGATCGCCGCTTTCCACCAGCGCCAGCGGGCCGCCGGCGGCCGCCTCCGGCGTGATGTGCAGCACAATCGTGCCGAACGCCGTGCCCGACATCCGGCAATCGCTCATTCGCACCATGTCCTTCACGCCGGCGCGCGCCAGCTTGCTGGGGATCGGCAGATAGCCCGCCTCCGGCATGCCCGCCGGGGTCAGCGGCCCGGCATTCTTCAGCACCAGGATGTCCTCCGCCGTCACGTCCAGCGCCGGATCATCGATCCGCTCGGCCAGGTCCTCCAGCCCGTCGAACACCATGGCGCGGGCCTCGGTCTCGAACAGCGCCGGCGTCGCCGCGCTGCGCTTCAGGATCGCACCACGCGGTGCCAATGATCCAAACAGTGCCACCAGCCCACCCACCGGCGATACCGGATCATTCCGCAGCCGGATGTACCGCCGATCGACGAACGCCGGCTCGGCCAGCCGGTGGCGCAACGACGCGCCGGTGATGTCGATCACGTCATGATACAGCAGGTCGCGCAGCTCCCACAGCAGCGCCGGCATCCCGCCGGCGGCGTGGAAATCCTCCATGTAGCCCTCGCCGGTCGGCTTCAGGTCGACCAGCACCGGTGTGCTGTCCGACAGCGCGTTCAACTTGTGCAGATCGATCGCCACCCCGCGCCGCCCGGCGATCGCGGTCAGGTGGATCAGCGCATTGGTCGACCCGCCCAGCGCCAGCAGCACCCTCAGCGCGTTCTCCACCGAGGCCGCGGTGATCACCTCCGACGGGCGGATCGGCGCCTCGGTCAGGCGCATCGCTAGCATCCCCACCTCCTCCGCCGCGCGCAGCCGATCGGCATGCACCGCGGGAATGGACGCGGTGCCGCCTGGCATCATCCCTAGCGCCTCGGCCAGGCACGCCATGGTTGACGCGGTGCCCATCACCCCGCAGGTGCCGGCGGTGGTGGCCAGCCGTCCCTCGATCTGATTGATCCGCTCCTCGGTCACCTTGCCGGCGCGATACAGCGCCCAGTAGCGGCGGCAGTCGGTGCAGGCGGACAGCCGCTCGCCCTGGAACGGTGCGGCCAGCATCGGTCCGGTGACGAGCTGGATCGCCGGGATGTCCGCCGACACCGCCGCCATGAGCTGTGCCGGCACCGTCTTGTCGCAACCGCCCACCAGCACCACCGCATCCATCGGCTGCGCCGTCAGCATCGCCTCGGTGTCGAGCGCCGCCAAATTCCGGTAGTGCATCGAACACGGATGCAGCGACGGCTCGCTCAGCGACACCGTGGGGAACGGCATCGGCAGCCCGCCGGCACCCAGCACGCCGCGCTTCACCGCCTCGATCAGCTCCGGCACCGTGCGGTGGCAGTTGTTGTAGGCCGAGCCGGTATCGACGATGCCGACCACCGGACGGTCGAGCATCGCCTCCGAATAGCCCATCGACTTGGCGAACGACCGGCGCAGATACAGCGCGAAATCGCGGTCGCCGTAGTTGGACGTGTTGCGCGCGAGGCCGCGCCGCTGGCTGGGATGGGTCATGCCGCGCATGCTAGGCGTCCATCGGCCGGCCGGCAATTTTTCGCCCCGTCTGCCTCGGCATGTGATCCGCGTCACCGCGCGATCCGTCGCGCTGCCCCTAGCGTATTCCCCGTTGGCAAGAATGGGGGCGCGGCGATGACCTTGATCCTGACGGAGCAGCGGGTCCGACTGACCTGCCTGAGCGAGCCGCACATGATCGAGACGCTGGACATCGACCAACTGGTCGACGAACTGGCGGACGGCACACCGCCTGCTTTCCTCACGCCCGAGCGAATCTGTGTCCAGGATCTCATCGTGGTCGCCACCGCGGAAAAGACCGGCCGCTGTCTCGGTCTGCTCGGCGCACGCGACGATATGGCCGCGGGCCAGGCTTTCCTGCGACTGGATATGGCCTGCGTCGCGCCGATGGCGCGTGGACAGCGGTTGATGTCACGGCTGCTGGCGCGCGCGGCGGTCGAGCGCGTCGGGCGCACCTCGATCCTGGCGGCGCGGACGGCGACGCCGTCGTGGTTCCGCGCGTTGCGCCACTTCGCCACCAATCTGCCTTGCGTCGCCTTCCATCCCGCGCCCGCCGGGGCAGTGATCGCGCTGCGCACCGCGGCGCTGGCGCGGCAGATCGCCGGCGCGCTCTGCCCGGAGCATCGCCACGACCTTGCGACCGGCGTGTTGCACGGCAAATGGACGGTGCCGACGCGGGTGTTGCGGCGGCACGCCTCAGCCGAGGCCTGGTGCGAGGCGATGCGCGACACGCCTCCGGTCCTGGCGGAACGCCTGCTCGCGGTCATCGACTTGCGCGGCGTGCCGGAGGCGACCCTGCTGGCGCGGGCCGGGCATGTCGCATCGAGCGGGTGACACGCGCCGCCCGCTTCCTCTAACACTCGGCGAACCGCAAGGGGGCGGGACTCGCCGTGGTCTTCAGATTTGGGTTTTGTACCACTGTGTTGGGCCTCGTCGTGCTCGCCGGCCTGACCGGCTGCACGCCGAACTATTCGCCGAACACCTATGCCAGCAACGCCGCACAACAGGCGGCGAAAGTGGATCAGGGCGTCGTGGTCGGCGTGCGCGAGGTCGCGGTCAGCGCAAACACCGCAATCGGTGCGGCGACCGGCGCGGCGGCGGGAGGCATCGCCGGCTCGCAGGTCGGCGGCGGCGTGACCGGCGCGTTCGGCGCGCTTGGCGGCGGCCTGCTCGGGGGCATCGCCGGCAGCGCCGCGGAGCACGTGCAGGGCGACACCCGAGCGTTCGAATATATTGTCCGCAAAACAGGCGGTGATTTGATCAGCGTGACGCAGACCGACGACCTGCCGCTGACGCTCGGCGAACACGTGCTGGTGATCGCCGGGCAGCAGGCGCGGATCGTGCCGGACTACACCATCCCCGAGGCGGCAGCGAAGATCGACAAGCCGGCGGAGCCGCCCCCCGTACCGCTGCCGGCGGTTCCGCCCCCGGTCGCGGTGCCGATCCCCCCGGTGCCGCCAGCACCCGTCCAGCCAGTGCCCGTCCAGCCAGCACCCGTCCAGCCAGCACCCGTCCAGCCAGTGCCCGTCCAACCGCCGCCGCCCGCCACCGATCCGGCAACGGCGGCGCCCACGCCGCCGACGCCTCGGAGCGAGCCCGCGAAGCCGTAACTGCCCGGACCGCGTCACGCCGTGGATCTGTGCTTACAGGGCAACACCTAGGGCTGCCGGCATGACGCGCGCGGCTACTCCGCGGCCCGCGACGCGTTGGGACGTTGGTAGCAATTGACGTACGGCGGCAGACCGAGATTCTGCCGCAGCGTCGTTCCCTCGTATTCGGTACGGAACAATCCACGCCGCTGCAGCTCCGGCACCACCAGCGCGGCGAAATCATCCAACCCGCCCGGCAGGTGCGACGGACAGATGTTGAAGCCGTCGGCCGCGCCATTCTCGAACCATTGCTGCATGTCGTCGGCCATCTGCTCGGCCGAGCCGATCAGCACACGACCGGCATTGCCGGCGGCCACGCGCTCATAGAGTTGGCGGATGGTCAGGCCCTCGCGCTGCGCCATGCGCACCTGGCCGTGGCCGATGCTGCGCACTCGTGCATCATCGCGCGGATCCGGCACCGGACCGTCAAGGTCGTAGCCGGACAGGTCGCCGCAATAGTTATACAGCAGCGCCAGCCCCGCCTTCGGGTGGATCAACCGGCGCATCTGGTCGTGTTTCTCGCGCGCCTCGGCTTCGGTGCGCCCGACATAGGGTGTGAACCCGGGCAGGATCAGCAGGTCATCCGGCGTCCGGCCATGCGCCGCCAGACGTCCCTTCAACGTGGCGTAATAATCCTGTGCCGAAACGAGATCGAACGGCATCGCGTACACCACGTCAGCGTAGGCGGCGGCGATCGCCTGGCCCTGCTCGGCGGCGCCGGCCTGCACCAGGATCGGCCGCCCCTGCGGCGTCATCGCCGAGTTCAGCGGGCCGCGCACCTTGAAGTGCTTGCCCTGGTGGTTCAGCACATGCAGCTTTTCGGGATCGTAATAGCGGCCGCTCGCCTTGTCGCGGACGAAGGCGTCGTCCTCCCAACTGTCCCACAGGCCGATGACGACGCGGGCGAACTCTTCCGCGCGTTCGTAGCGCGTGTCGTAGTCCAGGTGCTGGTCGCGATTAAAATTGCGTGCCTCCTCGTCCGACCAGGAGGTGACGATGTTCCAGCCGGCGCGCCCACCGCTGATGTGATCCAGCGAGGCGTATTTGCGCGCAATATGGAACGGCTCATTATAGGTGGTGGACGCCGTCGCGACGAGCCCGATATGACTGGTGTGTGTCGCCAGCGCGGCCATCAAGGTGAGCGGCTCCAGTTCGGCATTCATCGCGGAGACGGACTGCGAGCCCGCCGGCTCGTCACGGGTCCGCACGCCGACACCGTCCGCAAGGAACACCATGTCGAAGCAGGCGCGCTCCGCGGTCTGCGCGGTGCGCAGGAAGTAGCGGTAGTCGAGCGTGCCGGCGGCGGGCACGTCCGGGTGGCGCCAGGCGGCGACGTGGTAGCCGTGATAGCGCATCGACAGGCCGAGCCGCATGCGACGTTGCGTGGTCATCGGTGTCCTTTCGGTGGCGCGGGCGGACCCGCGATGCGCGCATTGTGGCACAGGCACGCCACCTGCCGACAAGCGCGTCCGGATCGAGCCTGGCCCGCACTCGGATGGTACGGCGGCGGCGTGCTACGCCAGCACGCCCAAGCCCAATGCGCGGCGCGGTGGAGCACGGATTGAGCGCGCAAGGGGCCTGTGCGACCTTCGCACCTCCACCAGGACATCGAACGCCATGCCCGACCTGAAAGCCGCCGTCCTGCCGGTCACCCAATTCCAGCAGAATTGCGCCTTCCTATGGGACGAGGGAACCAAGGATGCTCTGATCATCGACCCCGGCGGCGAGGTCCCGCGCATTCTCGCCGCCATCGATCAGCTCGGCGTACGCGTAACGAAGATCCTGCTTACCCACGGTCATATCGACCATGCCGGCGGCGCCGCCGAGCTGCGCGACGAACTCGCTACCCGCGCCGCCCCCGATCCCGCGCCGCCGATCGAGGGACCCGACCCGCGCGACGCCTTCCTGCTCGACGGGCTGGAAGACCAGGCCGCGAACTACGGATTCGAAGGCATCCGCAACGTCCGCCCCGACCGCTGGCTGACCGAGGGCGAGGCCATCACCCTGGGAGAGCATCGCTTCGACGTCGTGCACTGCCCCGGCCACACGCCGGGCCACATCGTCTTCGTCAACCACGCGGCGCACTTCGCCGTGCTGGGCGACGTGCTGTTCCAGGGCTCGATCGGGCGCACTGACTTTGCCTATGGCGACCCCGCCGCGCTGCTCACCGCGATCAAGACGAAGCTGCTGACGCTGCCTGACGATTTCGTGTTCCTGTGCGGTCACGGTCCGGGTTCCAGCATCGGGGCGGAGCGTGTGAGCAACCCGTTCCTGCGGTAGGCGCGGGACGTTCGGCAAGAAAGGTTCACCGCAGAGCGCGCAGAGCACGCCGAGGGGATCTGCCGCGACTACGCTTCACGCAGGCCATGGCTATCAACCTCGGCGCGCTCTGCGTGCTCTGCGGTGGATCTTGCTTGAACCCCCCGAGACCCAAGACAGCGCGCCCCGGATCGCGTGCGCCCCCACAGGACCCAACCGAACCGAACCCTTGCGGGAGCGCGACAAGCCGGCCACGCTCGGCCACGGCAAGGCTACCAAGTGGGCAATGCCGGCTCAAAAGACCGATGGACAGGAGAGTCCAGGGATCATGCGGCGCGCCCTGAAGCACATCTGGCACACCGGGCGTGAATACCTCACGCACTGGATGGTGGCCGGGGCGATCCTCGCCGCGACCGGGGCGGCGCCGGAACACTGGTTGGCGGATTTGTTCCACGCTGTGCACCTGCCGATCGAGGCGCTGCATCTCTGGACCGCCGGCATCGACCTGCGCATGGTGCTGGCGGGGCTGGGGCTGGCCCTGATCGTCGCCGACACCGCGTGGCGCCGGACCCGGCCAGTGGCGGTGGTCGCGCCCGCGCCCGTTGCCGAGCCCGGCTCCGCCGACGCGGCGCTGGCATTGCCGGACAAACCGTCCATTGCCGTGCTGGCCTTCACCAACATGAGCGGCGATCCGGACCAGGAATATTTCTCCGACGGCATCGCCGAGGATATCATCACCGCGCTGTCGCATATCCGCTGGCTGTTCGTCATCGCGCGCAATTCGAGCTTCATCTTCAAGGGCCGCACGATCGACATCAAACAGATCGGCCGCGAGCTTGGCGTGCGCTACGTGCTGGAAGGCAGCGTGCGCCGTTCCGCCGACCGGCTGCGCATCACGGCGCAGTTGATCGAGGCACCCACCGGCGCGAATGTCTGGGCCGAACGCTTCGACCGGGAGCTCGCGGACATCTTCGCCGTCCAGGACGAGATCACCGAGGCGGTGGTGAGTGCGATCGAGCCCGCAATGGCGGATGCCGAGCGCCAGCGCGTCGGGCGCAAGGCGCCGGAGGCTCTCGGTATCTGGGAACTCTACCATCGCGGCTTGTGGCATTTCTTCAAGTACACGCCAGAAGACAACCGGTTGGCGCTGGAGTTCCTGCACAAGGCGGCGGCGCTCGATCCCGGCAGTGCCGCGGTGCATGCCGCGCTGGGCTTGTACTATCTCGTTGGCGGCTGGCTGTTCGCGCCACAGGAGCGCGCGAAATCGGACGCGCCTGGGCTGGAGCACGGGCGGGTCGCCGCGGACCTGGACCCGCAGGATGCCACGGCACACGCGGTGTTCGGTCTGGGCCTTCTCATGGCCGGCCAACATGACGCGGCCGTCAAGGAGGCCACGCAAGCCGTCCACTTGAATCCGAGTAATGCGACAGCGCAAGCTCTGCATGGTGCCATATTGGCCTACTCCGGGCGATCCGAAGACGCCCTGCCGCATTTCGCACAGGCGATGCGGTTGAGCCCGTTTGATCCGCTGCGCTGGGTCTGGGTGCACTTTTCCGCCATCGCCTTATATTTTTACGGTGACTACGAAGCCTGTGCCGCGGCGGGGCGGGATATCTGCCGCATGCGACCCGATGTGGTGTTTGGCTACCGGGCCCTTGTGGTCGCGCTGGCCGAGCTTGGGCGCCTCGACGCGGCACGCCGCTATGCGGACGTGATCCACACTCGATTCAACCGTGAAATGCGCGCCTTCCTCTCCAGCCGATGGCCGGAATGGCGCGAGGCCGATTATGCCGCCTATGTCGCCTCCCTCGCCAAAGGTGGGCTCGTGCTGCGCGACGGCGTGCTGACCCGCGTCAACTGATCCGCCGCGCGCATCGCGCGAAGAACATCTCCGCCGGCACCGTCTCCTCCGCCGGATCGCCGGGCGTGTCGCATACCTCAGGCCCAGCCAATCCCTGTCGCCAGCGCCCTCTCGCACAGCGGCTGCTTCGGTGGCATGCTGCAGCCGATCGACTGGGAACATCGGTGATGGTCTATCTGGGCCCCGTTCCGGAAACCTTCCCCGCGGAAGGGTATCGATTCCTCTACCCGAGTGCGATGTCGCTGTTCGGCTTCATCGGGTTTTCCGTGCTGCGCATTCCGAACGGCTACTCCAGTCCGCTGTACCTCGTCCCGCTGATCGTTTCGGTGATCCTCACCTACGGGATGTTCTGGTTCATCTGGAGCTATTTCGGCGCGGGCATCGCCTTCGCCTGCCTGGCGGCGCCCTATGTGCTGTCCGAGATGGCCGGCGTGACCATGCCGGTCTGGATCCGATCGGTGCTGGTCTATGTCGCGTTCGTCGGCGCCATGCTGTGCGCCGACCTCGCGGTGCATATGGGCCAGTTCGGCTGACGCGTTCCTAAAGTACCGGGATGTCGCCCATCGGCTCACCCAGCCAGGTCTTGTGCAGCCGGTTCAGCTCGCCATTGCCCTTGATGAAGAAGATGTAGGTGTCCAGCCATCGCAGCAACTGGAAGTCGCCCTGCCGCACTGCCATGTGGGCTGGCGAGTTGCGCAGCTTGAATTTCAGCTCGGTCTCCCGCTGCGGGTTCTTGCGCGACAGGTCGATCGCGATGGTGTTGAGCGTGGCCCACAGATCGGTCTGCCCCGACAGGTAGGCAGTGTTGGATGTCGTATCGTCCTCGAACCGAATGATATTGGCGTGCGGCGCGAGCTGGGTCAGCGTCAGGTCCTGCGTGGTGCCCTTGGTGGCGGCGATCTTCAGGCTGCCCAGGCTGTCGGGCCCGGTCACGGCCGCGCTCTTTGGACCATAGACGCCGATATACAGCGCCGCGTAGGGCGTGGTGAACATCACCTGCACCGCGCGCTCCGGCGTGGCGCCCATGGCTGAGATCACCAGGTCGATCTTGTTGGTCAGCAGGTAGGGGATGCGGTTGGCGCCGATGATCTGTTCGAGCTCCGCCTTCACGCCCAACGACTTGGCGATCATCTGTCCCAGCTCGACATCGAACCCGGCCGGCTTGCCGTCGGGGCCGATGTAGCCGAACGGCGGATTGTCCATCTGCGTGCCGATGCGAATCGCGCCCTTGTCCAGGATCTGCGGCATGTCGGCCCGCGCCGGCGCGACAGTCAAACCGAGCAACAGCATGCCCAGCACTTGCATCGAACTGACAAACAGATGCTTCACCGTATCATCCCCCGTAGGTTCGTTTCAAATCAGCGCGCCAGCCTGGCTTCCAGCACCCGGCTCCACGCCGTCAGCGGGTAGCATAACACGAAGTACAGCACGCAGACGCACCCATAGACCAGGAACGGTGCGAAGGTGGCGCCGTTCACCAGTTGCGCCTCGCGCGACAGCTCCACCACGCCGATCACCGAGGCGAGCGAGGTGTTCTTGATCAGCTGCACCAGGAATCCCACGGTCGGCGGGATCGCGATGGTGAACGCCTGCGGCAGCACCACCTGGCGCAACTGCCGCCAGCGCGTCAACCCGAGCGCCGCCGATGCCTCCCATTGGCCGAGCGGGATCGCCTCAACCGCGCCGCGCCAGATGTCCGCCAGGAAGGCGCTGCCGTAGACCGACAGCGCCAGCGTCGCCGCCACCCATTTTGACACATCCCAGCCGAACAGCGGCAGGGCGAAGAACGCAACGAACAGAAGCCCCAGCAGCGGCGTGCCCTGCACCGTCTGAATCCATCCCGACGCCGTCCAGCGCAGCACGCCGATCCGCGCGACGCGCAGGATCAGCAACAGCAGCCCGAGCGCGAAGCTGCCGGCAAAGGCGAGCACGGTCAGTCCCGCGGTCCATTGCAGGCCGCTCAGCAGCATCAGCAGCTCGTTGAGGCCGAATTGGCGGAACATCAGGGCGCGGTGAACTGGTCGAACATCAGGGCGCGGTGAACACGACGCGGTAGAGCACCGCGAACAGCAGCCGGAACGTGAGCGCCAGCGCCAGATAGAAGCCGCAAACCACGGCGTAGACCTCAAAGCTGCGATAGGTTGCGCTGTCGATCAGGCTCGCCATGTGGAACAGCTCGGTGACGCCGACCTGGCTGAGTATGGAGGATGCCAGCATCAGCAGCGTGAACTGGCTGGCGAGCGCCGGGAACATCGTCTTCAGCGCCGGTTTCAGAACGATCAGGAAGAACACCTGCACCCGCGTCAGGCCGAGCGCCGTGCCGGCATCGATCTGCCCGCGCGGCACCGCGTCGATGCCGCCGCGCACGATCTCGGTGGTGTAGGCGCTGAGATTGACGGTCAGCGCAATCAACCCGGCGGTAATCGCGCCCAGCCGCAGCCCCAGCCCGGGCAGACCAAAATAGATGAAGAACAATTGCGCCAGCAACGGCGTGTTGCGGATCGCCTCGACGTAGGTCCGCATCGCGGCGCGCAGCCAGCCGGCGCGGGCGCGGGCTGCCAGCGCGCCGGCGACGCCAAGTGCAAATCCCGCAACGATCACGATGCCGGTCAGCCACAGGGTGAGCACCAGCCCATCCAGCATCTGATCGATGCGGCTGAACACCGGCGCGAAGCGGAAGGTGTAGGTCATGGCAATCCCGGACGGAGGATGCCGACCGTGCCGATGCGCGCCCGTTTCGGCAACCATCGGTAGAGGGTCGGTTCGGCTGATACCGTTTCCGTCTCGTCATGGCCGTCCCCGGGCGTGCCACCGCCTATCGCACCTGCGTGCCCGGGACATGATCGCCTCGCAGGTCCGCGCGCGGGGTTGACCCACCGGATTGGTGTGCATAGCGTCCCGCGCCAGCCAGCCTGCCGCAATATGGCGCAACAAGGTTCGCGATGCGGGCCAACAATGTTTGAGGAGACGGTCCATGCTGCGGAAGATTGCGATCACGCTCGCCGTTCTCACGGTCGGCTGGATGTGTGGCGGGGCGCCACACGCAATGGCGGACGACACCATCCAGTTCGGCGCCATCCTGCCATTGACCGGCCCGGGCGGGCTGATCGGCACGCAGCAGATGCGTGGTATCCAGTTCGCCGTCGATCAGGCCAATGCCAAGGGCGGCGTCCGCGGTCACAAGATCGAGGTGCTGTTCGAGGACAACCAGGCCAAGCCCGACCAGTCAATACTGAGCTTCAACAAATTGACCGATCTGCAGCATGTCGCCATGGTGTTCACAGCCTATTCGGGCCCCTCGCTTGCCTTGGCGCCGCTGGCCACGCGCAAGAAGGTGCTGCTGGTCAATGCCGGGGCTCAGGCGGACAAGCTGGCCACCGCCTCGCCGTATCTGATCAACACGCTTCCCACCATCGGCGATGAGATCAAGGTGCTGGCGAAATACCTCACTGCCGAGGGCAAGAAGAATGCGGCCATCCTGTACGAGAACGACGCTGCCGGCATTTCCGGCCGTGACGACTACGTGGCGTATTTCCCCAAGGCTGGCGGCACGATCCTGACACAGGAACCGACGCAGTTCGGCCAAACCGACTTCCGCCCGGCGCTGCTGAAGCTGGCCGACGCCAAGCCTGAGGTGATGCTGGTCTCGATCACCGCCGCGGCGCTGCAGATGGCGCAGGAATACAAGCAGCTCGGCCTGAAATTCACCGTCGCGGGGACCACATTCCTCCAGGACCCGGCATTGGTCGCCGACCCGTCCTCGACCGGCTTCGTGCACACCCAGATCCGCATCGACGCGCCGCCCGAACTGGCCGCGGCGTTCAAGCAGAAGTTCAGCGTCGATATGGAATTCTTCGTCCGCCAGTACTACAACGCCACGCAGATCGTGCTGACCACGCTCGACAAGGTGCTGGAAGAGGGCAAGCCTGTCACCGGCGAAACGATGCACGACACGCTATTCCAAATTCGAAAATTCAATGGGCTGATCCCGCTGGAGTTCAAGAGCAACACGGCGACCGTCAGCATCGACGTCAACGAGATGCGCGACGGCAAGGACGTGACGATCAAGCAGCTCAGCGCGGACTGAGCGACGTACCAACCGGGGCCGGCACGCGATGCTGTGGCTGCAACTGCTGGTCAACGGCCTGGAGACCGGCTGCGCGCTGGGCGTGGTGGCGATCAGCTTCTCGCTGATCTACGCCACCACCAAGATCTTCCATGTCGCGCATGCCGGAATCTACACGCTGGGCGGCTATCTGGCGTGGTGGCTGGTTACGCATGGCGCGCCGTCGGTGGTCGCACTGCTGGGCGCGGTGGCCGCCTGCACCGCCGGCGGGGCGTTGATCCAAAGCCAGCTCTACGCACGGCTGGAGCGACGGCGTGCGACGCATCTGGTGATCCTCATCGCTTCGCTCGGCACGCTGGCGGTGATGCAGAATATCATCGCCTCGGTGTTCACGCCGAACATCCTGCAATTCCCGATCCCGTGGGCGGCCAACGTCGTCGCGCTGGGCGGTGAGGTGCGACTGACCTGGGCGCAACTGCTGACGATCGCGGTCAGCCTGGCGGCCTATGCCGGGGTGATGTGGTTCGCGCACTACACCATCCTGGGCAAGCGTATCCGTGCCGTCGCATCGAATCCGTTCCTGGCGCAGATCACCAGACTGCAGCCGCAATCCGTCTATGTGATCGTGGTGGCGATCGGCTCGGCGATCGTGGCGCTGCCCGGCGTGCTGGTGCCGCTCGATCTCGGGCTGCAACCCTATGGCGGCATCACGCCGTTGCTCACCGCCACCATCGCGATGATCGCCGGCGGTGTCGGCAGCATTACCGGCGCCTTCGTGCTGTCGATCGTCATCGCCGAGCTGCAGAATCTGTCGCTGCTGGTGATGCCCGGCGAATGGAGCATCGGCATCACTTTCTTCATCTTCGTGATCTTCATGCTGTTCCGCCCCACCGGCCTGTTCGCGGCACGCTGAGAAAATGGAGCGCTGAGCGTTGGATTTCTGGTTCAGCTACATCACGCTCGCCGAGATCTACGTGCTGCTCGGCCTGTCGACCAATCTGCTGGTTGGTATCGTCGGCATCTTCTCGGTCTCGCAGGCGGCGGTGTTCGGTGTGGGTGCCTACATAGTCGCGCATTTCCTGCTGGCGCCGGAGCCGATGTCGTTCCTGCCGGCGCTGGGGATCGCCGCAGCCGGCTGTGTCGTGCTGAACGTGCTTGTTACGCTGCCGTCGTTGCGGATATCCGGCGATTATTTCGTTGTCACCTCGTTCGGCATCCAGTTGCTGGCGACCGCGGTGTTCACCAACTGGACCGCCGGTACCGGCGGCGCCAACGGCCTGCCGGGCATCCCGCCGCCCGACCTGTTCAACCACAAGCTGGAGAGCACGGGACAGTTGACGTTGCTGTGCACCGCGGGCGCCGGCCTGGGCTGCCTGGCCTTCTTCCTGATCATGCGCGCGCCATTCGGCCGCCTGCTGCGCGCGATCCGCGAGGACGAATCCGCGGTGGCCGCCGCCGGCAAGAACGTGCTGCGCGCCAAGGTCTCCGCCGCGGCGCTGGCCGGGGCGTTCGCCGGTGTAGCGGGCGGCTTGTACGCGACGTTTCTTAGTTTCATCGATCCGTCATCGTTCGATCTGGATGCCTCGATCCTGCTGCTGACCATGGTGGTGGTCGGCGGCGCGCGCACCCTGGCCGGGTCGATCATCGGCCCGTTCCTGCTGCTGGCGCTGCCGCAGCTTCTGCCCTTGCTGGACATCCCGACGACGATCGCGGCGGCGATGCGGCAACTGATCTACGGGCTGCTGCTGATCCTGTTCATGATGTTCCGCCCGCAGGGCCTGGCGGGGGAACGGCTGTGAGCGCCTATCTTAAGGTCTCCGGGCTGGAGAAACGTTTCGGTGGGCTGCTGGCGTTGCAGGATTGCAGCTTCACTATCGCAGAGCGGCGCATCACCTGCCTGGTCGGGCCGAACGGGGCCGGCAAGACAACGATTTTCAACGTCATCACCGGCTTCCTGAAGCCCGACGAGGGGAGCGTAACATTCCGCGGCCGTTCGCTCGACGGACTGGCGCCCCAGGCCGTGGTGCATGCCGGTATCGCGCGCACCTTCCAGAATCTTCGTCTCTTCGCCGACCTGACTGCGCTGGACAACGTCATGGTGGGGCTGCCACGTCAATTCGCCGAGGAGCCGCTGGGGGCGATCTTCCGTCCACTGCACGCCGCGCGCACGCAAGGCCGCCGCCGCGAGGAAGCGCTTGAAATCCTGTCCCATGTCGGCCTGGCCGATCGCGCCACCGAGCGCGTGCGCAACCTGTCGTACGGCGAGCAGAAGCTGCTGACGGTGGCGCGCGTGCTGGCGACCGGGGCCGAACTGCTGCTGCTGGACGAGCCGGCCTCGGGCCTTTCGGCCGGCGCGCTGGACAATATCATGGCGCTGCTGCGTCGCTTGCAGAACGAAGGAAAGACGCTGCTGGTGGTTGAGCACAACACCCGCGTGGTGCAGCAGATCGCCGACGACGTGCTGTTCCTGCACCAGGGACACCTGATGGCCCAGGGCACGCCGCAGCAGATCATCGCCGACCCCGCGCTGGCGGAGATTTATTTCGGCGGCGCGATCTGATGGTGCTGCAACTGTCCGGCATCGCGGCGGGTTACGGGGCGAAGACGGTGATCTCCGACGTGTCCTTCGCGCTGGAGCCGGGCCAGATTCTGGCGTTCCTCGGTCATAACGGTGCCGGCAAAACCACCACGCTGAGGACGGTGATGGGCCTGCTGCCGGCGCGCGCTGGATCGGTAACGTTCGACGGCCGGCGGATCGAGCGGATAGAAGTCTCGGCGCGCGTGGCGATGGGCCTGCGCCTGCTGCCGGAAGGACGCGGCATCTTCCCGGACCTGAACGTGGCCGAGAACGTCGACGTGGTGGCAGCACGCAACTGCGGTCCGCATGCGATGTTCAGCCCGACGGACGTGTACCGGCTATTCCCGGTACTGAGCGAGCGCCGCGCCTTGCGCTCCGGCAGTCTCAGCGGCGGGCAGCAGCAGATGCTGGCTCTGGGGCTGTCGATCCTCGGCACGCCGCGCTGCCTGCTGCTCGACGAGCCCTCGATCGGCCTGGCGCCAAACCTTGTCGAGCGGATGTTCGTGCAGGTGCGCGAGGTCTGCAAAACGCACGCGATGACGGCGATCCTGGTGGAGCAGAACGTCGCCGCGGCGATGCAGATCGCCGATCGCGTGCTAATCATGAACAGCGGGCGGATCGTGTTCGACGGGCTGCCAGACGAGGCGCGCGCGTCGAATTTCTGGCACTATTTTTGACGTGGGCTGCGATTCGGGCGCCCCTGAATAACTTGGGGTGTGATCATTGCTCCGGAGGGGTGTCGCCAAGGTGACCAGGAACGAAACGGTGGGCTGACGTCGCGCGGTGATCGGGCCGCGCGCGAGCTGTGCGCCGCCTACCGATCATCCACCGGCGGATTGGCCACCACTGATGGGCGCGCGTTGAAAGTCGCGTGCCATGCTGCCAGCTTCGGATGGCCGTCGTGCCATTTTTCGCTATCAAAACGGAAATCCAGATAGGCCAGCGCCACGCCGATCGCCAGTTGGCCGATGTCGAATTTGTCGCGTGCCAGCGCCTCAGCCTCCTGCTCCAGCGCGTCGACGCAGGTGCGCAGCTTCAGGCGCCACAGAGCGAGGTGCGGCTCGCTCTGCCGTTCGGCCGAGCGGAATCGCTCGCCCAAAGCGGCCAGCGCCACGTCCAGCATGCCGTTGCCCAGCGCGTGCCGCCGCAGCGCCGTTAGCCAGGCCGCGCCGTCGGCGGGGATCAGTTTTGGCCCGGCATGTAACGTATCCAGATAGGCGATGACCACGAAGGAATCATAGACGACGGTGCCATCTTCCAGCTCCAGCGTCGGGATCTTGCCCAGCGGGTTGCGCGTCATTAATTCCAGATGCGGTTTGGTGCCGCCCACCACCGTGCGCACGCAGTCCACCCGGTCCTGCAAGCCCACCTCATGCGCGGCGATCATCACCTTCCGCACATACGGCGAGCGCGGCGACCAGTGTAGTTTCATCATCTCGATCTCTCCCCTATCGGCAACTTGGCAGCAATCGTGCGGTGCGCCTAGAGTTCGCGCTGAATGGCTCAGGGGGAAGCATGCCGATCGACAAGCGGATCGCCACCGCGGCGGACGCGCTGCGCGACACACCGGACGGCGCCTTCGTGTTCATCTCCGGCTTCGGCGGCGCAGGGTTTCCCAATGTGCAGATCCGCGCGCTGCGTGAGTGCGGCCCGCGCGAGCTGACGCTGATCGTCAATTCGGTGGCGCATCGCTTTTCCTGCACGCATGAGCTGATCGAGGCCGGCATGGTGTGCAAGGTGATCTGCTCCGCCGCGCGCGGTCACGGCAAGGATTTGTCGCCGTTTGAATAGCTCTACCGGATTGCGGGATCGAGCTGGAATGCCTGCGGCAGGGCACCTTCGCGGAACGCATGCGCGCCGGCGGCGCCGGCATCCCTGCCTTCTATACGCCGGTAGGCTATGGCACCGATCTGGCCAAGGGCAAGGAGGTGCGGGTGTTCGCGGCCGTGAGCACGTGCTGGAGAAGGCCATCACCGGCGATGTCGCGCTGATCCGCGCCGATCGCACCGACCGTTACGGCAACCTGACGTTCCGCTACGCGCAGGCGAAACTCTCCCCCGCGATGGCGACCGCCGAACGCTGCACGGTGGCGGACGTGCGCATGGTGGAAGACGCACCAATCCCGCACACCGAGATCGATCTGCCCGGCATCTACGTGAAACGAGTCGTCGCGGTCGGCGGGGACGCCGGACGATGACGCCGCTCAGTCGCTTCCAGATGGCATGGCGCGCGGCGCAAGACATCCAGGATGGCATGGTGGTCAATCTCGGCATCGGCATCCCGGTGCTCGTCGGCGACTACGTGCCAAAGAGCCGCGACGTGTTTATCCAGGCGAAGAACGGCATCGTCGGCTGCGGTCCGCTCGCCACACCGGATGAGGCCGACGCCGACCTGGTCGATGCCGGCAGCCGGCGCATCACGCTGCGGCCGGGCGCGTCGATCGTCGATTCCGCCTGGTCCTTCGCGATTATCCGCGGCGGGCATATCGACGTGACGGTACTGGGCGCGTTTGAGGTGGCGGCAAACGGCGACCTGGCCAATTGGGACATGCGTGCGCCGAACAAGGGTCCGCTGGTCGGCGGCGCGATGGATCTCGCGGCGTGCGCGCGGGCGGTGTGGGTGATCATGGAACACAACACCGCCAAGGCGGCGCGCGGCTGCGCTAGGCGCGCTCACTGCCGCTCACCGCGGTGCGTTGCGTCAAGCGTATCTACACGGACGTTGCGGTGATGAACGTAACGTCGGACGGATTCGTCGTGCGCGAGATCCTGGACGGCATGAGCCGCAACGAGTTGCAGACCCGTAGCGGCGCGCGGTTGGCATTCGCGCCGGACTGTGGCGCGCTGCGCACCCCAATGGTCGAGGAAACCAAGTAATGGACTGGATCGAAGTCAACGGCATCAGCCTGCGCTACGAGCTGTCCGGCAGCGGCGACAAGGTGTTGGTTCTCGTGCACGAGATGGGTGGCACGCTGGACAGTTGGGACCAGGTGATGCCGCTACTGTTGCCGGGCCGGCGCGTGTTGCGCCACGACTGGCGCGGCGCGGGGATGTCGGAAAAGCTGCGCGCGCCGCCGACGTTTGACGTCCTGGCTGATGACATAGCGGCACTGCTGGATGCAGTCGGCATTTCCGGGCAGGTGGCGCTGGCCGGCTGCGCGGTGGGCGCCGGGATTGCGCTGAACTTCGCGCTGCGCCATCCCGATCGCGCCAAGGCGGTGGTGGCGATGGCGCCGGCCACTGGCGTGACGCCGGAGCGGCGCGCGGCGACGCTCGCACGGGCCGAGGCGATGGAGACGCACGGGCCGCGCGGCCTGGTGGAGCAGAGTTTCGCTGGTTCCTACCCTCCGGCGGTGCGCCATGATCCGGAACAGTTTCGCAAATTCCGTGCGCGTTGGCTGGCGAACGACCCGGAGAGTTTTGCCGCGATCAACCGCATGCTGGCGGACGCGACGGTAACGGAACAACTGCCGCTGATCGGGTGCCCGGTGTTGTTGATCGCCGGCACGCATGACGCGCTGCGCCCGCCGTCGCTGATCCAGCCGCTGGCGGCGAAGATGCAGAACGCGCGGTTCCGGGCACTGGAGACAAGCCATTTCATGGCAGTGCAGACGCCGGAGATCGTTGCCAAGGCAATCGGTGAGTTTTTGGCCTCGGTGGGGTGTTGAGGCGAGGCGGGAGCCTTATCCGTCATGGCCGGGCTCGACCTGGCCATCCGACACGGCACTGTGCCGGCGGGGATGGCGGCAGATCCCAGATCCGGGCCCGAAACGACCGTGACCGAGCAAGAGCTCCATCACGTCCCGAAGCTTCAACATCCTCAGTCTGTGACCCCGTCCCGACCAGCGCACCGAATCCTCCAAGGGTTCCAATGCAGCGAACAGGTGATCAGCTGCCTGGACCAGTCACTTCCTGTGCTCGTTGCGCCGCCCGCATCGCGGCTTGCAACCGCCCGCACCGCATGAGAACGTTCGAGAGGTAACGGTAACCAATCTGGTGTCCGGCCTGACGGGCCGCCGCGGATTTTCCCCAAATGTGGCTGTTGAGACTCACCCATGAAAGCCTGTCATCGCTGCCCGCCACACGATATGGCGTACGATCCGAACCATGGGCGCCTCTGGTGACTCGTTACAGTTTCGACCCGGTCGAATTGAGAACTGGTGCGCCAGGAAGCTG
>PLXO01000076.1 GCA_003151425.1 Acetobacteraceae bacterium | reverse complement strand
CGTACTGCAATTCTCATTTTGGCCCATCTGGTTGCCACATCGTCATGGCCGGACTTGTTCCGGCCATCCATCTCGGCACCGTGCTGCGGGGATTGCCGTAACAAGTCCGGCCATGACGTTGAAAGGCCGTACCGCCCGACCAAAACGAGAATTTCTGGCAAGCTCCAGAATCGCTTGATCCCACGATTCGTTTATCCCAAAGTTCATTTGTCCCAACGTTCAATTGTCCAAGATTCAATGGTCCCGCCGCGTGGGCAGAACCTTCCTCGGCGCAGGCCGGGGGCGCGCTCTGACCGTCCCCTACTCCGCCACCAATTCGCGCAGTTCGCCCAGCCAGGGCTCGTAGCGTCGCCAGCGTTCCACCGGCGTCTTGTAGACCGGCTGGCGCGCCTGCCAAACGCTGGCCGTGCGCACCTGGCGTTCGTTCTGCTCCGGCACCAGACAGGCATCGTCCCAGTCGAGCCCGCAGAACGCGATCAGCTCGCGCGAGCGCACGTCGCGGTGGTTGACCAGCTCTTCATACTCGGTCTCGTAGTACACCTCGGGCGGCAGCACTTTTTGCCAGTGCTCCATCAGCCGCTTGTACTGCCGGTAGAAGAACACCAGGTCGCCGCGATCGGCGGAAAAATCCATCCGCGCGGTGAAATAGGTCGAGTAGATCGACAGGCAGGTGTCGATCGGATTGCGCTTGCAATGGATGATGCGCGCCTTCGGGAAGATCAAGTGGATCAGCCCGATCCAGGTGAAATTCGGCGGCATCTTGTCGGTGACGCGCGCGGCGTCCGGCCCGAGATCGCGCAGCACCGTCAGATACGCCTCGGCAACACGGCGCGCGTTCTCCATGGTCAGGCTGCGCATCCCGCCCGCGTCCCACTGGGGGCCGGTCTCCAGCCAGTACGGCAGCTCGCCGCCACCGACCACCGCCGGATGACTGGAGATGATCTGTTCGGTCAGCGTCGTGCCGGAGCGCGGCATACCCAGCACCAGCAGCGGGGTTTCGTCGTCCGAGCCGAACCCGGCATGGCGCGCGAAGTAGTCCGGCGTGAAGCGTTCGATGATGCTGTCGAACTGCTCGACGAGCCGTGGGCGATCGACCTTCGAACTGCGATGCCGCAGCCGGTTGGCGGCGTCAAAATGTTCCATCGCCGCACCGTAGTCCCCAAGGTCGTCAAGCGCCTTCCCGAGCGAGAAGTGCAGGATCATCAGCGAGAAATCCTGCAGGTTGCCACGCTGCAGGACCCGCTGCATGCCCTCGATCAGCGGACGATCGGCCTCGATTAGCTTCCGCGACGTCACCAGGCTGTGGTAGGCGCTGATCGGCTGGCGTCCGGTGTCGATCGCGCGTTGATACTCCCGGCCGGCTTCCTCGAACTCCCCGGCGAATGACAGCGCGTCGCCGAGCATCTTGCGCGCATCGAAGTTGGTCGGATTGCGCGCCAGCATGCGGCGCAGCACGGCGATCGCCTCGTCCTGCCGCTCCTCTGCCATCAGGGCCTTGGCCAACGAAAGCCGGCCGATATCGGCCTGCGGGGCAACCGCGGCGGCCCGCCGCAGCGACGCGATCGCCTCCGGACGGCGCGACAGGGACATCAGCAGGGTGCCGATCCGGGCATGCGCGTCCGCCAGCTTGGGCGACAATGCAACGGCGCGGCGCAACGCGCCCACGGCCAGGGTCTCGTTGCCCTGCGATTCCAGAGCCATGCCCAGCATGTGGTGGGCCGGCGCGAAATCCGGCTTGGCGACGATCGCGCGGCGGAAGGCACCGATCGCGTCCGGCAAGCGGCCGATCTGCATCAGGGCGCTGCCCAGATCCTGCCAGGCGACATGATTCGCCGGATCGAGGCGGGTCGCCTGACGCCAGGCCTTGATTGCATCACCGACCCGCCGCGCCGCGATGTAGCCGCGCGCGAGATTGAGATACGCGCGCGCCGACTCCTCCCCGGCCTGCGAGGTCTCCACCGGTGCCGCCGGCGCGGTTGGTGCGGTTTTCGGACCGAGCCGCAGCACGCGCTGGAGCGGACTGAAATTGCCGGTGAGCTGGCCCGCCCGGGTGAGCGCGCCGCCGGCCTTCATTTGCAGCGGATCCAGCGTAGCGGAGGTGCGTGCGGGCGTGGCGGGCCGGCCCTGCGGCGCGAGGCCGCAGCATTGCTTGAATTTGCGCCCGCTGCCACAGGGGCAGGGATCGTTGCGCCCGGGACCGGCGTCGCCGGCCGCGCGGTTGGCTGACTGGGACATGCTCATGGACCATATTCTACCACATTATCGGTGATCAGTGATTGGCGATCAGCGGCCGGTGATCGGGCTCCGGCGATCGGGCTGTCGCGATAGGGCTTCAGTGATCGGGGCTACAGTCACTGCACCGGCGATCAACAACGGATGACGGGGTCACCGATCACCGCCCCCCGCTCAGAAACGGCGCTCGGGGATCGTGATCACGTCCCCCGGCTGGACATACGTCTCCCGCTCCGCCCGGCCCTCGACCGCCTTGCCGTCGATGCTGCGGACGATGGAGGCCCGGTCCTCGACCGCGCGGTAGGTGAACCCCCCGGCGACCGCCACGGCGGTGACCACGGTCATCCCGGGCTGATACGGGTACTGGCCGGGCTTGTTGACCTCGCCGAGGACGAAAATCGGGCGATAGCTCGATACCTCAACCGCGACCGAGGGGTTGCGGATCAGTTGCGCCTGGACCAGCGCCGCGCTGAGTGCCTGTTCCAGCTCCGCGGTCGTCAGCCCCGCGGCCGGCATCGTCCCCAGCAGCGGCAGCGCGAGGGCACCGCTGTCGTTGACGCGGAATTCGCCGGTCAGCCGGTCCTCGCTCAGCGTGATGATGCGCACTTGGTCGCCCGGCCCGAGATGATAGGCGCCGGGCACGGTCGGTGGGATCGGCGGCAGGCCGGGGCCGAACCCCAGCCAGGTGCAGCCGCCGAGGGTCAGCACCAGAAGCACGCGACACGCGCGCGTTAGCCAGCCGTTAAGGCTCATGCCGCTATCCATTCCTTGCACGCCCGGGCGTGTCCGGCCCGACAAGATGTCGCACCTCATCATTATGGCGCAGGACCAGCGATGCTGGACACTCCATCTGACACCCCACCCGAAACCGGAGCGGCTGCCAAGCCAAACCGGCGCAGCAATACGCTGGTCGGAGACCTGGCGCGCGCGCCGGAGTCCATCATCTCGCCGCGCGCCCTGCTCGGCGTCGTGCGCCGCTACAAGGGGAGGCTGATCGCGTCGGTCCTGCTCATCCCGCTGGCCGCGGGCATGGCGCTGCACGCGACCACGCCGCGCTACACCGCGATCGGCACCCTGCTGTATGACCCCCCGACCTTTCGAATGACCGAGCTGCAAAGCATTCTGCGCCCCGCTCCGGTCACCGACGACGTGATGGCGAGCCAGGCGGACGTCATGCGCGGCATGTGGATCGCGCAGCGCGTGGCCACCCGCATGAACCTGTTCGACAATGCGGAGTTCAACCACTCGTTGAATCCGGCATCCCTGCCGGCACGCGTCGTGCGGCGGATCACGGCGTGGCTTTCCCCGGCACCCGCCCCCGTAGCCAGCCCCGCGGGCGCGAACCGGGTCGCCAGTGCTGACCCCGGCGCGGCTGCTAACCCGGCTGCCAACGTGAACACCCATGCTGACCCCGGCGCGGCTGCCAACGCGAACGCCAGGGCTGACGCCAACTCTGACGCCCCCGGGGACACCGGCGGTGGCGGCAACGCGGGCGTCAACGGGCACGCGAACGGCGGCACGACGGCACGCGGCGGCACGGCACGCGGCGGCACCGCACGCGAAAGCACTGGGCGCGAAAGCACTGGGCGCGAAAGCACTGGGCGCGACCAGACAGCCGGACCCGAGCTCGATGACGTCCGCAATTCGGTCCTGCTCGCGACCCAGCAGGCGATCGGCGTCACCACCATCCATGATTCGCACGTCGCGACTGTCACGTTCATCAGCCGGGATCGCGTGCTCGCCGCCGCCGCGGTCAACATGGTGATGGACATCTACATCAAGGATCAGCTTGCGGCGAAGTACCGCGCGGTCCGCAAGGCCAACGAGTGGCTCGATGCGCGCGTGGCGGAGCTGCGCGGGCAGATGCGCGGCGACGAGGACCGCATCGCCGCCTACCGCGCCAGTCATGGCATTGTCCAGGGCATGCATGCCGGCCTCGACGCCGAGCAGGTCAGCCACCTGACCGAAGGTCTCGTGCAGGCGCGCGGCGACCTCGCGGCGGCAGAAAGCCGGCTGGATGCGGCGCGCGGCCGGGCAGGCGCCACCGCGCTGGCCGCGATCGCCCCGTCGGTCGTGCAGCTCCGCGCCCAGTCGGACAGTCTGCGCGCCCAGCTCCAGGGGATCGAGGTCCGGCTCGGCCCCAACCACCCCGATGTGATCAATCTGCGCCGGCAGCTCGGCGAAACCGACCGCGCGGTGGGCGCGGAGACCGCACGGGTCGTGGCCGCCACCGAGGCCGACGCCCGCGCGGCACGCGGGCGCGTCACAACGCTGGAGGGCGACATGCAGAAGTCGCGCCAGGCGGTTGACAGCAACAGCCAGGCACAGATCCCGCTCGATGGGATGCAGCGCGAGGCCGACGCCGTGCGCAGCCAGTTGCAGGCCGTGCTGAACCATATCCAGGAGACCGCGCAACAGGCTGCGGTCGAGGCACCGGACGCGCACGAAATCTCGCTCGCCCTGCCGCCCGAAATCCCCAGCTCGCCGCGGGTCGTGCCGATCATAGCCGGCGCCAGCGCGTTCGCCCTGATGTTCGGCCTGCTGCTGGTCTACCTCGCCGAGGTCACCGACAGCAGCCTGCGCAGCGGCACCGACATCCGCTCGGGGCTGAGCCTGCCGTGCTTCGCGCTGATCCCGGAAGTCCCGCACCGCCGCCTTGGCCGCATGCCGGTCACCGCCTATGCCGCGATGAAGCCGATGTCCCAGTTCGCGGAACAGCTTCGCGCACTGCGGGCCGGGTTGTGGATGGGCACCGCCCGTCCTCGCATCGTGGCGGTGACCGCCGCGTCCCCGGCGGAGGGCAAGACCTCCGTCACCCTGGCGCTCGGCCGGGTGGCGGCACTCGGCGGCGAGCGCGTCTGCGTGCTGGATTGCGACATAAGGCAACCGTCGTTCGGCCGCCTGCTGCAGGCCGACGGGGCGCTGGGCTTGACCGACCTGCTGGCGGGGCACGCGACGGACGAGCAGGTGATCCGGCAGGACTTGCTCTCGGGCATGCACTACATCGCCGCGGGTACGCCGGAGGCCAACGCGTTCAGCCTGTTCATGTCGGAAGCGATGGCCCGGCTGCTACAGCGGCTGCGCGCACAGTTCGACCTGGTGCTGCTCGATGCGCCACCGGCCCAGGCGATGACCGACACGCGCGTCATTGCCGGGATTGCCGACGCCACGCTGCTGTGTGTGCGCTGGCGGTCCACCCGGCTCGACGTGGCCGCGAACGCGCTCGCGCTGCTTGTCGAAGCTGGCGCAAACGTGGTCGGCGCCGCCTTGACGCGGGTTGACGCGAACGTCCATTTGCGCTCGGGCGCCGCCGACGCCGAGGTGTACCACCCGCGCTACGGCGGCTATTTCCGGGGGTAGGCAGCAATGGCGAGACGTTTCCTGGTGACCGGTGGCGCCGGCTACATCGGCAGTCATCTCGTGGCACTGCTGTGCGCGCGCGGCGAGGATGTCGTGGTGCTCGACAACCTCTCGACCGGGCATCGCGCCGCGCTGCCGGACGGGGTGCGGCTGGTGGTGGCGGAGCTGGCCGATCAGGCGGCGGTCGACGGCCTGCTAGCGGAGGGGAACTGGGATGCGGTGTTCCACTTCGCGGCGCTGTCCGAGGTCGGCGCCAGCATGCGCGAGCCGTACCGCTACCTGCTGGACAACGCGATGCTGGGAACGCAGTTGATCGCCGCGTGCGTGCGCCACGGCGTGCGCCGCTTCGTGCTGTCCTCGACCGCGGCGGTGTTCGGTTCGGCCGCGGTCTCGCCGATCGCCGAGGACGCGCCGATCGATCCGGGGTCACCCTACGGCGAGAGCAAGCACATGCTGGAGCGCGCGCTGTACTGGGCCGGGCGCATCGACGGACTGCACAGCGGCGTGCTGCGCTACTTCAACGCCGCTGGGGCGGATCCGTCCGGGCGGCTGGGCGAGGACCACGATCCGGAGACGCATCTCATTCCGCTGGCGATCGATGCCGCGCTGGGACGCCGCCCGCCGTTGCTGGTGTTCGGCACCGACTATGCGACGCCGGACGGCACCTGTATCCGCGATTACGTGCACGTGGCGGACTTGGCCGAGGCGCACCTGCTGGCACTGGATCATTTGACTCCCGGCGGGGACCAGAATCGGGACCCCGATCGGGTGCATGAGGGCGGCGTCACCTGGAACCTCGGCACCGAAACCGGTCACTCGGTCCTTGAGGTGCTGCAGGCCGTGGCGCGCGTCGCGGGCCGTCCGGTGCCACACGAGCCCGCGCCGCGCCGGCCCGGCGATCCACCTGTCCTGGTCGCCTCCGCCCGGCGGATCCGCGCCGAGGCCGGCTGGCAGCCGCGCCACCCCGCGCTCGACGACATCGTCCGCACCGCCTTCGCCTGGCGCGAGGCGCATCCGAACGGCTATGGCGACTGACACCAACGTAAACACTCCCCCTCCCCATCTCTACTGCGCACCGATCCTGCTTGGCGCGGCCCTGCTGCTGTGGCCGGCGGCGCTCAACGGGTATCCGTTGGTGTTCTCCGACACCGGTACCTACCTATCGCAGGCCATCCAGCATTATCTCGGCTGGGACCGGCCAATCTTTTACAGCCTGTTCCTGCTGCCGCTGCATCTGACGCTCACCACCTGGCCGGTGATCGTCGTGCAGGCGCTGCTGGCCGCGCACACGCTGCACCTGCTGCGCCGCGCGCTGCTGCCCTCGGTGTCCGCCTGGTGGCTGGTGCCGCTGGCTGGTGCACTGGCACTTGTCACCGCGCTGCCGTGGCTCGCCTCAGAGCTCTTGCCCGATCTGTTCACCAGTCTGCTGGTGCTGACGCTGGGCCTGCTGGGGTTCGCCGCCGCCAGCCTGTCACAACGCGAACGGATCTGGCTGACCGGGTTCAGCGCCTTCATGATCGCGACGCACCAGTCGCACCTGCTGCTGGCGCTGCTGCTGTTGCCCGGGCTGTTGGCGTTGCGCTGGTGGCTCGGACCCGGCACCCTGCGCGAGGTCCGTCGCGATGCCGGGCCGCTGCTGGCGGCATCCCTCCTGGCCTGCATCGCGCTGATTGGCGTCAATCTCATCGCCTACCACCGCGCCTCGGTGGCCCCGTTCAGCAATGTCTTCTCGCTCGCGCGGGTGATCTATGACGGGCCGGGCATGCGGGTGCTGAGGCGCGACTGTCCGCGCGCGGGGTGGCGCCTGTGTCCGTATCTCGACCAGTTCCCGGCGATCGCCGATGATTTTCTCTGGCGGGAAGATGGCCCGCTGATCCGTGCCGGGGGCGCCAAGGCGGTGAGCACCGAGGCCAACGCCATCATGGCGCTCGCGCTCGCGGCCGAACCGGGCGAGGAGCTGCGGGCCGTGCTCGCCAACACGGCGCGACAGCTTGCCCGATTCGCCACCGGCGATGGGCTCAATGCCTGGCCCACGTCCGTTACGCCGTGGATCCTACGGGATTTTCCGCGGTTCGAGGCCAACGCCTATCTGGCGTCCCGCCAGACCAACGACAGGCTGGTTCTACCCGCGTGGCTGTTGATGCTGCATCGCGCGGTGGCGCTGATCGGCGCCGCGGCGTGCTGTGCCCTGTTGCCTTGTGCGCTGCACCGCCGGCATCGCGTCGGCGGATTCCTGGCACTTGTCCTGCTCGCACTGCCGGTCAACGCGCTCATCACCGGCGGCCTGTCCGGCCCGCATGACCGCTACCAGAGCCGGGTGATGTGGCTGCCGCCGCTGCTTGCCGCGCTGGCGATCCCGGCATTGTTTGGCTCGGCATTGTTTGGCCCGGCCTTGTTTGCGCCGGCATTGTTGGTCCCGGCACTGTTGGTCCCGGCGCCGGCACGCCGCTCCGCCGCAGCCCTCGCGTCCCCGCCATCCCGCGCCCCAACAGACAGCAAGGGTCCACCGCAGAGCGCGCGGAGCACGCAGAGAAGGCAATTCAGGCGCATCGCACGCAGCGCATTGTCCTTCCTGCCTCTGCGTGCTCTGCGCGCTCTCCGGTGGATCTTGCTTGCCGGGGAACGAGCACCGCGACCCCGTCGTCCGTCCCCGTCATCTGTCCCCATCATCCGCCGGCATCGCCGCCGTGCGCCCCCGCGCGCCGATGGGTAAATGCCGCCACCCATGAGCCACCGGGTCGCGCGGAACGTCTTCTGGTCCGGGTTGGAGGCCGCGGCAGCCGGCGTCCTCGCCTTCGCCTCGGCTTTCATCGTCGCACGCCTGGTCGGTCCGGCCGAGGTCGGCATCGCCGCCGCCGCGGTATCGGTGAATGTGCTGCTCTGGGTCACGGTCAACGCACTGTTCGCCGATGCCATCGTGCAGCGCGTCAGCCTCGACGACACGACCATGGCCAGCGCGATCTGGGCGTCCACCGCGGTGGGCGTCGCCGCGGCGGCGATCCAGCTCGCGGCCGGGCCGCTGCTCGGCATGCTGCTGGCCGACCACAGGCTGCCGGCGATGGCGGCGCTGCTGGCCGTGCCGCTGCCGCTGGTCGGCGCCGCCGGCGCGATGCAGGGCAGGCTGACGCGCGATCGGAACTACCGCGCCCTGGCCGGACGCACGCTGATCGGCCAGGGGCTTGGCACGCTAGCCGGCATCGCGGCGGCGCTGGCCGGAGCCGGGGCCTGGGCATTGGTGCTGCAGCAGACGGTCAGCGCCACGGCGGGCGCGCTCGCTCTGCTGCTGCGTGCGGGGTGGAAGCTGCCCGGGGGTTCCCTGGGGAAATCCCTGAGGCGGCCGCACTGGCGTGCGGTGCGCGAATTGTTGGCGCTGGGACTGCCGCTGACCGCGAGCACGCTGGTGCAGCTTGGGCGCTACCGGCTGTTCGCGCTGCTGATCGGCGCCACCGCCGGCGCGGCGCCGCTCGGCGAGGTGCACATGGCGTTCCGCCTGGTCGACACCGTCCGCGAACTGGTCTTCACCGCGCTATGGCGGCTGATGCTCCCGGCGATGTCGGCGCGCCAGCACGACCTGGCCGCGCTGCGCCGGGCGGTTGACCGCTGCCTGTCGCTGGCGGGGATGGTGATGTTCCCGCTGCTCGGCGCCATGGCTGTCGTGGTGGTACCTTTGATCGCGCTGCTGCTGGGGCCGGCCTGGGCCGCGGTGGGCCCGGCCGCGCTGCCGCTGATCGCGCTGAGCGCCTGGCTGTTCCTGTGGTTTCCGCCCGGCGCCGCCCTGATCGCGCGCGGCGTGCCGGGTCCGGCCTTGGTCGCAAACAGCGCCGCGGTGGTCGTGATGCTCGCCGGCGTGGCGCTGTTTCGGCCGGCAACGCCGCTCGCGGCGATGGCGGTCTGGCTGGTCGCGCAGCTCGCAACCGGCCCGTATACGATCATGATGACCGCCCGCGTGCTGCGGACCGGGCGGCTGGCGCCGGTGCGCGCCGGCCTGCCGGCCCTGGGAGTCGCCGCGGCGGCGGTCGGCGCCGCGCTGCTGATACCCTGGCTGCTTGGCGAGCCGGTACGGCCGGTCGCGCTGATCGCCGCGCGGCTGGCCTCCGGCGCGCCGGTGTGCCTGATCGGCATGGCCTGGCTGGCGCGTCGGATCGTGGAACAACGGCGAGGGGCGCTGCTTTACCCCAAGCCGTTGGGGCTTTGATGCGCTGGCAGTTGCCCGCGACCAGGACCATATTGCGCGGCATGGACAACGTCGATCCCGCCCCAAACGACAGCGCCGACACGCCCCGTCCGGAAAACGAGGCCGTGAGGCAGCTCCGGCTCGCCTGGGAAGCTGATATGATCGCCGCGGCCGACGCCGATATCGCCGCCGGTCGGCTGGTCGACTCGGCCAAGGTGAAGGCTTGGATCGACAGCATCGGGACCGACCACGAGCTGCCAGTCCCTTAGTCCGGCCGTTGACCCGGCTGCCCAACGGGCGGCCCAATGGGCGGTAACGTGCGGCGAGAGCTGAGCTATACCGACAAGGCGCTTGCTGACCTCGACGCGATCACAAACTGGCTGACCCAGCCGGGCGCGGGGCGGGCGGCACGGCGGCGGCTCACTGCGGTCTGGCTCGCCATCGAACGGCCGCGCGAGCATCCCTGCCTCAACCCAGTAGGCCAGCATTCAGGCGCGCGCGAGCTGCCCTGCGACGGTGGGTACCGGGCGCTGTATCGAGTGACCGACGACACCGGCCGTGACGACGCGGCCGGCGACGTGCGGGTGCTGCGCGTGTTCGGCCCCGGCCAGTCCCGCGATCACCTCTGACGACGCGCCCTACCGGGCCGCGCCCATAGCGCCGATCCTGCTTGCCCGGTGCGCCACCCGCAGCCCAGACTGCGCATCTGCAAGAATTCGCTACTACGAGAGGTGCCGCGTGAGGGGATGAGTGCTGCAAGCTATTGAAACGCCACGGGCAAACCCCTGCCTGTTCGACGGATGTGCGTCGGACGGGTCGAACATCTATGCATATGTCGGGAATCACCTGGTCAATCTCGCCAACCCAAGCGGCGCTAGCCGCGGACGATCGAGCCTATCGACACCGAGATCGTCCAGCGTCAATCAGCACAGCCTGATCCGCATGGTCAGCACCCTGCGATCGCCCGGCGGGATCAGCAGCAGCCCTGGCTTGTCGCGAAACTCGCCGTCGAAATCCACCGGACTATGGGTGCCGTGCCACGGCTCGATGCACAGGAAGTCGCCGCCCGGGCGCATCCAGATGCCAACCTCGGAAAATCCCTCCCACGCCACCTCGATCGCCTCGGCGCCCGGCGCGGTGAAGCGCACCGAGGAACTGGCGGGCTGGTCCAGGATGATCGCCTCGGCCTCGAACAGCGTCGGGTCCAGCGCCAGGGTCGAACCCTGGATCGGCGTCGGCTGCGGCGGGCCCAGCAGCCCGCCAACCAGGCGGCGGATCGGCGCCGGCTCCGGCTGGTCGAATTCCAGCACATGCGCCGCCTTGTCGATCCCGTCGCGCAACGGCCAGCGGAACGCCGGATGCGCGCCCACCGAGGCCGGCAACGTCTCGCGCCCGGTGTTGACCACGGTGAAGGTGTTGACCAGCGCATCGTCTTCCAGCGCGAAGGCGACCTCGAAGCGGAATGCGAACGGGTAAACCGCGCGGGTTGCGCCGTCATCATGCAGCACGAGCCGGCAGGCCGTCGGCGTGCGGTTCAGCCAGGCGAAGCGGTGGTCGCGGGCAAAGCCGTGCTGCGTCAGGTGATAGGTGCGGCCGTTGTGGCGCAGCGTGTCGTCTTTCAGCCGACCGACGATCGGGAACAGCACCGGCGCATGGCGGGGCCAGATCGGCAGGGCCTGCCACAGCATCTCCTCGCCGGTGGCGTCGCACAGCGAGCACAACTCGGCGCCATCCGCCTTGATCGCGGCGGTCAGGTAGCCACTCTGGATGACGTGCCTGTCCTGCATCGCAACATGATACAGACAGGCGGTCGGGAAACGCCAGCCCGGCCGGAGTATGCTACCGGGGAGCACGGCGCGATGTTACGGCGACGTGACGGCCTGCGCGCAACACTCTCCCCCGCCCCCAACCTTGCTCCGCTTCGCGGCCCAAGCCCCCAAGGGCAGGGGGAGAATCCTCCCCCAACTATTCGGCCAGCAGCGTGTCACGCAACGCCTGCCAGCTTGCCTTGTCGGGTGCCACGATCAATCCGCCATCGAAGCGGGTTGGCCGGTACGGTGTGCCGTCGAACGCAGCCGCGTAGCCGCCGGCTTCGCGATGCAGCAGGCAGCCTGGCGCATGGTCCCAGGGATACAGGCGATTGAACAACAGGAAGTGCAGATGCCCCGCCGCGGCCATGCGGTATTCATGCCCGGCGCAGCGAAACCCCCAGCTCGCCGCGACACGCGGCAGGTTGGCGCACACCGACGCGCGCTGCGCCGGCGGCAGGAAGCGCCACGACACGCTGCCGATCATGGCCTCGACCGGCGCCGGTGCCGCGACACGCAGCGCCTCCCGCCTGCCGTCCGGCGTTTCGCGCCACGCCCCCTCCCCGCGCAGCGCGAGCGCCCAGTCGTCGCCGACCGGGTCGTGGATGGCGGCCGCAACCGCCTCGCCACGGACCAGCGCCGCCGCCATGACGGCGAACAGCGGCAGCCCGTCGGCAAAGTTGGCCGTGCCGTCGACCGGATCCACCACGAAGGCAAGGTCGGCGTCGGCCAGACGTGCGAGCAGCGGCGGATCGGCGGCGGTGGCTTCCTCGCCAACCACGACGGCAGCGGGAAACCGGCGCAGCAGCCCGGCGGTGATCGCGGCTTCCGCCGCCGTATCGGCCTCGGTCACCGGGTCCAGCGCGTCGGCCTTGGTGCGCACCCCGCCGGGACCGAGGTTGCGGAAGCGCGGCATCACCTCCGCGCGCGCGGCGTCGCGCAGCAGCGTGGCGAGATAGGTCAGATCGTCATGGTCGAACGTCACGGTCAGCCCTCGGCGCAGGCGCTCAATGCAGGCGCTCGAACCGCGCCCGGTCGGCCGGCAGCAGGCGCACCCTGACCCGCACCGCCTCATCCGCATCCTCGCGGGTCAGCACCTCGCCGTGCTGATAAAGCCAAGCAAGCCTCGCGCCATCCGCATGGGCTACGGCGTAGTCCGCCTCCTCCATGCCGGCGGCAATCCTGGTGTCGATCGTCGCCTCCAACGCCGGCAGCCCCTCGCCGGTGATGGCGGAGACAGCGACGGCATCCCCGCGCGCCGGCACATTGGCGACGCCGCCCAGCAGGTCGGCCTTGTTCAGCACCT
This sequence comes from Acetobacteraceae bacterium, assembly GCA_003151425.1. Classification (GTDB taxonomy): domain Bacteria; phylum Pseudomonadota; class Alphaproteobacteria; order Acetobacterales; family Acetobacteraceae; genus Palsa-883. The sequence continues at coordinate 87,926 of PLXO01000076.1, read as the reverse complement.
CGATGCAGCGCGCGCTCCAGTCGGCATCGAGCGTGTCGTCGGCCACCATCGACTCCAACACCTCGATCACGTCGGCACGCTGGGCCGCAGTGTCGGGGTGCGCCGCATCACGGACGTGCAGGATCACGTCGGCCTCGGCCACTTCCTCGAGCGTGGCGCGGAACGCGGCGACCAGCTCGTGCGGCAGGTCGCTGATGAAGCCGACGGTGTCGGACAGGATCACCCGCCGCCCGGACGGCAGCCGCAGCCCGCGCATGGTCGGATCGAGCGTGGCAAAGAGCTGGTCGCGCGCGGCCACCTCGGCACCCGTCAGCGCGTTGAACAGCGTTGATTTTCCAGCATTTGTATACCCCACGAGCGCGATCACCGGGTACGGCACGCGGCGCCGCGCGGAACGATGCAGGCCGCGGGTGCGCCGCACCTGCTCCAGCTCCTTCTTCAGCCGCACCATGCGGTCGCCGATCAGCCGCCTATCGGCCTCGATCTGCGTCTCGCCGGGACCGCCGAGGAAGCCGAAGCCGCCGCGCTGGCGCTCCAGATGGGTCCAGGACCGCACCAGCCGGGAGCGCTGGTAATCCAGGTGCGCCAACTCGACCTGCAGCGCACCCTCACGCGTGGCCGCCCGTTCGCCGAAGATGTCGAGGATCAGCCCGGTCCGGTCGATCACCTTGCATTTCCAGGCGCGTTCGAGGTTGCGCTGCTGGACCGGCGACAGCGTGGCATCGACGATCGCCACGGTGACCTCCTGCTCGGCGATCGCTTCCCCCTGCGTCGCCATCTGCCCCGAGCCCAGCAGGGTCGCGGGCCGCCGGGCGCGCAGCGGCAGGATGGCGGTGTGCACGATCACAAGGCCGATCGAGGCGGCCAGACCGACCGCCTCGGCCAAGCGCGCTTCGGCCGCGCGCGCGTGATCGCCGGTGCCCGACGCGTGCTCCCAGGGAAGGATGACCGCGGCGCGGGTCGGGCCCGCGCCGTTCAACGCCCCGCTCGACGCACTATTCGACGCCGAGCCGGGTGCCGGACTCGCCGGCGCTCCTGGGATCAGACCAAATGCCAGTTCCGGCCCCAGATGCGCTGTCAGCCCCGTTTCCGGACGCGCTGTCAGCCCCTGGGGCCGCGCCGCGTCACTCCTCCGTGACAGGACTCAGCTCCCGCTGCGGCTCACGCGTGAGCGTGACCGTACTCTCCGTCTTGGCGCCATCGAACAACTGGATCGGCGCCCCCGGCATCACAGTGCTGATGGCGTGCTTGTAGACGAGCTGGGTATGCCCGTCGCGCCGCAGCAGGACCGAGAAGTTGTCGAACCAGGTGATGATGCCCTGGAGTTTGACGCCGTTGACCAGGAAGACGGTCACCGGGGTCTTGTTCTTGCGCACATGGTTCAGGAACACGTCCTGCACATTCTGCGATTTTTCAGTGGCCACAGCACGATCCTTCTTGTTGTCTTTGCTGTTTTTTTGCGGGCGATTGGTCTTGCGGGCTGTCGTTTCAGGTCGACCAGCGGGGTCAGGACTACCGACTGGGTCAGGTCAGCAACGGGAAACAGGTCTCCAAGTGAGGTTCGGGTCACCCGGCGGGCGTGGCTCGACCACCTGGCGAAGGCACTCTAGCAGCACATGGTTACCCCATTGCAAGCGATCCCAGGCGCGCTGCCAACGCATGAGCGGAGCGAAAATGGAGATCGGGGGCCGCGCGGTCAACGCCCAAATCGTGCGACGCGTCGCCGATCAGCACCGCGGTGACGCCGGCCGCCCGCGCGGTCTGCATGTCGAGCGCGGTGTCGCCCAGGTACCACACCGAACGGTCGGCCGTGGCGCCGAGCCGGCCGAGCGCCAGATGGATCGGCGCCGGGTCCGGCTTGTCGGCAGCGGCGTCGCCGGCGCCGATCACCGCGCCGAAATACGCCTCCCAGCCGAGATGGGCGACCTCGGCGCGCAGAAATTTTCCGGATTTGTTGGACACCACGCCCTGGGGCCAGGCGCGCCCGGCCGTCAGCGCCTCGGCGGCCCCTTGCATGGGGCGAACATGATTGAGGTGTTGGCTGGCCAGGGCGGCGTAGAAGATGTCGCGCGCCTCGGTCCAGCGGTCACCGAACATGGCGGGGAAACTTTCGCCCAGTGACACACGCACGCGGGCGCGGGTGTCGTCGGCGGTCCAGTGCGGCATCTCGAAGACGATGAACACGGCGTTCAGGGCCGCGGCAATGCCGGCCCAGCCGTCGACCAGGGTGTTGTCCCAGTCGTAGAGGAGAACGGTGGGGGGGCGATCCTGGCAGCTCTCCGGCCCGGACGCCGCGGCGAATGGCGACATAGGTGTGCTAGGTCCCTGGATTGCCAACTCGATCGGGCGGCGACCGGTCTGCCGGATCCGGCTTCGCGACCGCTGGTTGCAATATTGCCGGAGCGGTCATTTGTCGATCGGCTCGGCGGCGGGCAGACGATACGGTGCGCCATCATCGTGATGGCCGCTCGCGTGATGGCCGCCTGGCGCCGTCGATTTCTCGTAGCCGAACAGCCGGAAAAATTCTGCGCCGTTTTCATCGAAAGCTCTGATCTCTGCCTCGCTCAGTTGTTCGCGCCAGCGACCCACTGACGCCGCCGGCGATCCACTTGTCGCGTGCTCGACAAATCTGCTGGCCTGCTCCTGGCTGGTGTCAACAGAGTATAGATCGAATCCGAGGAAATCAGACAGTCGCCGTATCTCGTCTGTATTGCCGAGTACAATATCCTCGTATTTAACGAATATCGTATCGGACGCCGCCTCCTGACGTATCTTCCGCAGTTGCGTGCAGGCCCAGCGCACCTCTTGCAAGGTGACGCGTGGATTGATATTTTTGAAATACGACAAGCGTGAGCAATACAAATCCCGAGGATCTCGCAGCAACACTATTTCTTTCACCGCACCAAACATTTTTCTACTGAACTTCCGCTGCAGCGAGTCCAGGTTATTATTCTTCTCTGCTGCGAGAGTGAACCGCACCGGCAATCCTCCTACCTGCGCTTGGCCGCTTCTCCGGCGGTCGCCACCGTGGCATCCCACCACGGGCAGATCCCGGAGAGACGCTGGTAGTTCGCATCCACCACGTGGACCGGCCGACGTTCACCCCGCTCCGCCATTCGCAAACGCATCTCGCGCGCCTCCGCCCGCTTCTCCGGCGACAACCAGGACCGCTCATGGCCCCACAAGCTGGGCCCCTGGGTGACTTCGCGTGGCTCCCACGTGGCGGGATCGACCTCCAACCCGCCCCAGCCGTATTCCAGCATGAAGCCGCCGGGCGAACGAAGGTAGTACGACGTTACGCAGTCGTTCGGATGCCGGCCCAGCGTGGTGGCGATCCGCTCCGGTTCGCCCAGCGCGATGTCGTAGCCCTGCCCGACGTCGTCGAGCGAATAGAGCTCCATCATCAGGTGGTGGATGCCGTTTCGCCCGGTCTCGATCAGCGCCAGGCTGTGATGGCGCGGGTTGATGTGCATGAAATAGGCGGTGATCGGCGTCAGGATGTAGTCCGTCAGGTGGAACCCCAGCACCTGCTGGTAGAAGCCCAGCAGGTCGCCGATCCGCTCCACCGTCAGCACGATATGGCCCATCCCGAGCGGCCCGGTGCGGAAGCCGGAGATCGTTCGGCCGGGGTGGAACGGTTCGCTGTCGACCGCGGCGCCGTGGAACGCCTCCAGCCGGTTGCCCGCGGGATCGGCGAACGAGATCAGCCCGGTCACACAGCGTTGGTCCGCGAGCGCCGCCGGTTCGCGCCGGACGCGCACGCCAGCCGCCTCGAGCCGTGCTGCCAGGGTGTCCAGAGCCGTGGCATCCGCCACCTCCCACCCGAAGTAGTGCGCGCCTTCGGGTAGCGCCGCATCGACGATGAGGCGCTGCTTGCGGTCATCCATGCGGAACGCCCGGCAGGATGCACTCTTGTCCACCATCTGCATGCCGAGCCAGTCGGTGGCGAACCGCGTCCAGTCGGTCAGGTCGGCCGCGCCGACCCCGACATACCCCAACGCTTCCAGGGCCATATCCTACCTCCCTCGGCACGACCTGCGCCGCGCGCCGATCAGCCTTCGGTCGCGATCCAAGCATGAATCGAGGCGCGAGGGGAGGCCCGCTGGCCAGCCTGCCAGGGCAATCGGGGGAACGCAGGGCAGGCGAACGCTCAGCCGGTTCTCTGTCATTGCGAGGGGCGAACTACTGTCATTGTGAGGAGCGAACCACTGTCATTGCGATGGGCGAATCACTGTCATTGCGAGGAGCGAACCGACGCGGCAATCCCCAAGAGGGTGCGCAATCGCCAGGGGATTGCTTCGCTACGCTCGCAATGACAGCAAACGCCGGGACAGCAACATCCGGGCGCGTCCATTGCGTCACCCGGTTGCCCTGCCAGCTTGCTGGACCAGATCGTCCGCTGTCATCGGGTGATCGAGACCAGCGTGCCTCGGGTCATGGGCATGACTTTCCGAACGACGCGGCATTCGGCGGCCGCACGATCACGTTGCCGTCATGGCCTTGCCAATCACGATGGAAGGCCGGAAAAGCGATAGCCGCGGCCAAAACCGTCGCGCGATGTGGGTCCTCTACGGCGTCCACCGGGTGCGGAGTTTGAACGAATGTTGATCGGGCACGTCGACTTGCTCCAGCGGATTGCCGTCGCCGGATGGGCTGGGGACACCGACCACCCGGATGCGCCGGTCGAGGTGTCAATTCTGCTGAGCGGCCAGGAATGCGCCCGCGTGCTGGCCGACAGGCCGCGGCCTGATGTCCAGGCGCTCGGCACCTTCGGCGCGGGACGCCACGGGTTCGAATACACCTTTGAACCGCCGCTGTCGGCCCTGCGATCCTATGAGGTGCAATTTCAGTTTGCCGCCACCAATGCGCCGGTGCCCGCCGGGCGTGTCACGCTGCAGGCTGAACCTGTCCTCTTCGCCGAGCCACTCAGCCCGATCCTCGTCAGTTCGATTGAGCCGACCGAGGCCAGCCTGATGCTGCGGGCGTTGGGCGAGCATCAGCAGATCATCGTCGGTGACCTGCCAGCCTCGCGACTGCGGCTCCTCAGCTACTACGCACGCACCGCGGAGGTGATGAATTCACCGGGCAACGAGCCACCCGGCCCGGCCGCCCTGCCCGGTGCCGCCGACAACCGCATCATCGGGCGTAACCCATTCCATCATCAGGCGTTTCAGCAGATTTTCCCGCGCCGACGACGGTTGCATGAGTTCTTCATCCAATCGGCGGGACGGACCATCAATACAGCGTTGAAATCGGTCGTGGTTGACCTCTACATGGAGTTGGCAAGGCACAAGCACGAGGCCCGCCATTTCGCTGAACAGAGAGACCTGTTTGACGTGACAGCCGACTTTGCCCACGTCGCCTTCCGACAAAGCACCAACATCGTGCTGACCCGCGATCCACAAGATGTCTACTGCGCCGCCCGCAGCCAGTGGTTCACCTTCGACGCCCAGATCGTCCAGCATCTGCGGCACACAGCCGACAGGATGCGCTGGCTCGGCCGCGCCACCACGACGAGACCATATTCATCAAGTTCGAGGACCTTCTCGCTGTGCCGGGTCACGTGTTGGATGAGGTTTGGAACACCCTCGGTCTCAGCCCGACGAACGGGCGCCTCGACGAAGCGGCGATCGGGCTGCCAGAGGCACGCGAGGCAGCCGCCGTCGGGCGGTGGAAGACCGACCTCACGCGCACAGAGATTACCGACATCGAGCGGGAACTCGGCGACGACTTGCGCCTGTTCGGCTATGAGCTGTCGGTTGGTGGCGAAGCTGGCCCAGCCTGATCTCCGCACACAAGCGAAACGCTTCACGCCTGATCGTAGTCGATCACCACCCGATCCGTCAGCGGACGCGACTGGCAGGTCAGCACGAACCCGGCTTCCAGCGGAGCGAGACGGGTGAGGGCCGTGCCCGCACCACGAACCTCACCCGCGTCGCAAGGACTCCGCTCTCCCGCGAAGAGCGGGAGAGGTGTACGGCTGGCGCAACGAACCCAGTCACGCTCGCGCGCTACACGCGCGGTGCCGACCGCCCCAGCCCGCCGTACAGATCGAGCGCCCGCTCCTGCCACGCCAGCACCGGATCGTCCGCCGCAAGCATCTCGAACCGGCTGATGCAGCGCGGCCATTGCAATGTGCCGAACAGGATGTGGTCGGCGTAGCTCGGCGCCGTGCCACCCAGCCAGGGCTGCGTGCGCAGCACCAGCCGCACCGGCGTCAGGCTATCGCGGAACGCCGCTAGGCGATTTTCCCGCCCGTCCGCCTGCACCGCCTCCAGCGTCATCCCGAAGCGCTGCTCGCGGCTGGAGCGGAAATAATCGACGTCCTTCGGATCGATCGCGTCAAGAATGTCGCGCACAACCAGGCGCGCCGCGGGACCCAGCACCGCCGAGTCCGCCCAGGCATTGATCAGCCTGGCATGCGCCTGCCCGACCGCGCCGCCGAACAGGCTCGGCCGCTCCGGATAGTGCGCCTCCAGGTAGCAGGCGATCTCCCAGCTATCGGACACCACGCTGTCGCCGTCACGGATCACCGGCACCCGCCCCTGGCCGGAGCAGGCGATCGCGTCCTTGTCCGTGAAGCGCCAGGGCACCGTCTCGACCGCCAGCCCCTTGTGCGCCAACGCCATCCGGATACGCCAGCAATACGGACTGAAGCGCAGCGCCGGGTCCGCCCCGGCCAGGTCATACATCACGATCGGCATCGATCCCCCCTCCCCGCCTGCATCGGCCGCTTGCAACCTGTAACTTGCCCTGGCCGGCCGACCGACCGATGATACAGTCCGGACGTCCAGACAAGACAGCAGGCAACGCGTGCCGTGAACATCCTCGCCCCACCGAAGGCCCGGCTGAGCGTCGAGATCGTGCATGATCTCGTCTGCCCCTGGTGCTTTCTGGGCGTGCGGCGGCTGCTGCGCACGCTGCGCCGGCGGCCCGATCTGCTGTTCGACCTGACCTGGCGGCCGTTCCTGCTGAACCCGGACATGCCGCGCGGCGGCATGGCGCGGCCCGACTACGTGGTGCGCAAGTTCGGCGGCGAGGATCGCGCGCGGCGCCTGTATGCCTCGATCGCCGAGATCGGCCGCGCCGAGGGCGTATCGTTCCGCTTCGATCGCATCGGCCGCACCCCGTCGTCCGTCGACGCGCACCGCCTGGTGCGTTTCGCCGCCCGCCACGGCTGCGCCGATGCAATGATCGAGGCGCTGTTCTCCACCTACTTCACCGACGGCCACGACATCGGCGATCTTGGCGTGCTGGCCGCGGTCGCCGGAAGCTGCGGCCTCGATTCGGTCGCGGTACGACGGTTCCTGGTGGGCGACGAGGACACCGACGCGGTGCATGCCGACAACCTGCGGGCGCATCGGCTGGGCATCAACGGCGTGCCCTGCTTCGTCGTCGCCGGGCGCCACGCCATCGCCGGCGCGCAGGAGCCCGAGGTGATCGAGCGGCTGCTGGATGTCGCGGCGGTGGAGGCGACGGAGTACTGAAGCAAACCCCGGATGGCGGCGCGGCGGCCATCCACGCCATGTGTGCATGGTTCCAACGAGCCAAGGACCATGTCGCCATGACCAAGACCAGCGATTTCCGCATCTCCGGCCTGCCGGCCGAGCCATTCCAGCCGTATTTCGCCATGACCGACGCCGAACTGCGCGCGCACGGCGCCAGTCGCAAGGTGGCGACCGAGGCCGACCTTGGGCTGATGCCGCCGTGCCGGGTCAGCCTGCGCGACGCGACGGTGGGCGAGAGCTCGATCCTGCTGCACTACGCGCACCATGTGAGCCCGGCCTCACCGTACCGCGCCGGCGGGCCGATCTATGTGCGCGAGGGCGTGACGGAAACCGCCAGCTTCGTGAACGAGGTGCCGGCGCAGCAGCGCACCCGGCTGTTGTCGGTGCGCGCCTATGACGCGGACGGTATCATGGTCGACGCCGAGGTGGCGCCGGGCGAGGCGCTGGAGGCCCTGATCGCGCAGTTCTTCGCGCGCGACGACGTGGCGTTCCTGCACGCGCACAACGCCCGCCGGGGGTGTTATTCGTGCCGTATCGATCGCGTATAATTCGTACCGGGGTGGACTCGTGGGTACACCTCTCCCGCTCTTCGCGGGAGGTCGCAGAGCAGTTGCGATGCGGGTGAGGGTCGTGCCGGCTGCCACCACCCTCACCCGCGTCGCTGCGCTCGCCGACCTCTCCCACCCTCACGAGAGAGGTGTGCTCTGGCCGGCGCGGTTTACGCCGTGTCCAACGCCGTCGCAACCGCCGCTCCTAACTTCCCGCCCTGCGGCTCGTCGCCGGAACCGAACGTTCCGGCGATGCGGCCATCGCGGCCGATCAGCACCTTGTTGAAGTTCCACTTCGGCTCCCACTGCCGGATCTCGCGCACCCAGGCATAGAACGGCGCCGCCTGCTTGCCGCGCACGTGCGAGAGGCCGGTCAGCGGAAAATCGATGCCGAACTTCGTTTCGCAGAAAGTCTTCACCGTGGCGTCGTCGGGGCTTTCCTGGTTGAAGTCCTGGCTCGGCACGCCGATCACCGTCAGCCCCTGCGGACCGAGTGCGGTGTGCAGCTTCTCCAGCCCCTCGTATTGATACGTGTAGCCACAGAAGCTGGCGGTGTTGGCCACCAGCAGCACGCGGCCCGTGAACGCGCCGAGCGCCAGCCTGCCGCCCTCGATCGCCGGAAAGTCGAATGCCCAGGCCAGGGTTTCGTCATTTGCCGCCATTGCCGCCCTCCCTCCCATTGCCACCGGCCCGCCCACGGCTGCGAGCCTGCCAAGTGCCGCGAGGCCGCCCGCGGCCGCGAGCCTGTCAAGTGCCGCGCACCCGCCGATCGCCGCGAACCCACCGACTGCCGCGAGCAGACCGCGGCGGGTCGGCTCAGCCATAGCGCTCCTCCTGCCACGGATCGGCGTTGTTGTGATAGCCGCGCACCTCCCAGAACCCCGGGCGGTCGCGTCCGGTCAGCTCGATCCGGCGCAGCCACTTCGCCGACTTCCACAGATAAAGCCGCGGGATCAGCATCCGGACCGGCCCGCCATGCTCGCGGGTGATCGGCTTGCCCTCCCACAGATGCACCAGGAACACGTCCGGCTGGTCGAACTGATCGAGCCGCACATTGGTCGTGTAGCCGTCATGTGAATGGAACACGGCATGCCGCGCCTCCGCTTTCGGCCGCACCAGCTCCAGCAGGGTGCGCGCTGCCACACCGCGCCAATGGTTGTCGTAGCGCGACCATTGCGTGACGCAGTGCATGTCCGAGACGCTGTCGGTCTGCGGCAGCGCCATGAAGTCGTCCAAGGTCAGGTGCAGCGGATTTTCCACCATGCCGTCGAGGTCGAGACGGAATTTCTCCGGTGTCACGTTCGGCTCGGCGCCAAGGTCGAACACCGGCCAGTCGCGCACCAGGCGCTGCCCGGGTGGCAGCCGATCCCGCGCAGGATCGGCGGTGGTGCCGGTCAGCAGGCGCCCGTCGCGCGCCCAACCCTGTTTCGCCTTGATCAACTTCTGCTTGATCGCGCCGTCCATGGGGATGTCGTCGTGGTCGTCGGTCATGCGTCCTTGCCTTCGCTGCCGCGCCGAAGCGGGTCGATCCGCGCATGGGTATCCTGTGGGGGCCGAGCGTTACACCACGCCGGGAGCCTCGCCCAGCCGGGCGCTGTCGCGCCGGTGCGAACAGGCAGTTACCAATGCCCGACGTAAAGGGTTCACCGAGACATAGACGAATCGTCGCGTGGTGCCCACGATCGGTCTGTCCGTCATGCCGGCGAAGGTCGGCATCCGCGACTTTGCCTGTCGCACACCGGAAAGTCGTGGATCTGCGGGCCTTCACCCGCCATGACGGGGTGGGCATCGGCCGTACGGCACCTGAAGCGGTAATTCCCCGACCAACCCTACGGAACGCCCGCGATCTCCTGCCATAGCGCGCGTGTTTCCCGTCCCGGATCGCGCGCCACGTGGCAATCCACGACCAGCACCATCGTCGCGCGGTCGTGCGGTGTGTAGGCGGGCCACGCCGGCAGCGACGCATGGCCCGGCACGCCGGTCCGCGCGAAATTCGCCCATGCCCCCGACATCGTCGATGCCAGCGCATGGGCCCCGGCGCTGCGATCCGTTGCGTTGGTGAACTCGAGCGTATCGAAGGTGAACGGCACGTCGATCGCGTGCGGCGCACCCAGCCGTCCGTCGAACAGCGGCGTCTTCAAGGCGAACGAATACATCCACACCGGCGCCGCGCCCTGCTTCGCCTTGCGCTCGGACATGACCAGCGAGCGGATGCGGAACTGCCCGTCCGTCAGCGTCGCGATCAGCCGTTGTGCCGGGGTCGCGTCGGGCATCAGCCGCCGGTACGTCTCCACCACGCGATCGGCCTGCGCGCCGGCCATCGCGCCGACCCGCGCACGTAATTCCGCCTCGGTCAGCGTGCCGTGCCACACCTTGTCGTCGTGCGCGAGGAACAGTGACGCCTCGTGCGTTGTGTCGCCGACGATCAGCGGAATGTCGGCGGACACCGCGGGTGCGTCGGGATCGAACGGCTGGCGCGGTAGCAGCGTGCCGTCCACCACCGGCCCGAACGGATAGCGGTCGAACAGCGGCCACTGCGAGGGACCGATCGCCTGCTGCGCCGGCTCGATCGCCGCCAACAGCCGGACCATCGGCAGCGTGTGCAGCTCGGCCAGCGACGCGCGGGACAGGCCGAGTTCGAGCAACACCGCATCGGTCAGCTTCGCCGCGCGCTCGCGTGTGCGCAACCGCACCGAGGCGCCGCTCTGCACGATACCGCGGTGGAACAGGCCGCGCGCCGAGGGCATCGCCAGCAGCGTGCTGACCTTTCCGCCGCCGCCGGACTCGCCGAAGATCGTTACGCAGCCTGGGTCGCCACCGAATGCGGCGATGTTGTCGCGCACCCAGTGCAGCGCGGCGATCATGTCCAGCGTGCCGGCATTGCCGGATTGCGCGTAGTCCGCGCCGCCGATTTCCGACAGGTCGAGATGGCCGAAGATGTTCAGCCGCTGGTTCACCGTCACCAGCACGACGTCGCCGCGCGTGCACAGCCGCATGCCCTGGAGCCGGAGGCTGTTGGCCGAGCCGAACGAAAACGCGCCGCCATGCAGCCACACCATGACCGGCCGCTTCGCCGCACCGTCCACCGACGGGGTCCAGACATTCAGTGTCATGCAGTCCTCGGTCTCTGGCGAGCTGTCCGCGGTGCCGGAAAAGTCCGCCAGTTCGTCGCGCTGTGGAAAGCCGACGCGGGACTGCGGCGCCTGGCCGGCATAGTCCAAGGCATCGCGCACGTCGGCCCAGGGCGACGGCGGCCGCGGCGGCATGAAGCGGTTGGTGCCGCCGGTCGGCGCTCCGTACGGCACGCCGCGGAACGCAGCGACACCATCGACCATGGCGCCGCGGACCTTTCCTGTCGTCGTCTCGACAATCGGATTCATCGTGGTTCCTCCATTGCTTCGTGGCTGATCAGCGGTGCCTGTCGCTGCTCGCTGCGTTTCCAGATCAGTCCGGCGATGGCCACTCTTCGTGCAAGCGGTAAAGTCGTGGGTGCCTGCCGGAGCCTGTCCTCGGGCGGCCCTTTGGGCCGACCCGGGGGCCGGCTTGACGGGGTGGGTGTCGACCGTGCCCCACTTGCCGCACTCATTTCTCAGCGAACCCTAAGCAGCCGGAGCCTTCCCTCATGCCTTCAAGCGGAGATTCTCGGGATCCCAGGCCGGCCGCGGCAGAATTCGCGCGGCGCAGCGCCGCCCCATCATCAGGATCTCGAAACATTCGTCCGCCTGCGCGAGGTCCGGCTCGACATAGGCGAACGCAAGCGACTGTCCGACCGCGTGGCCATAGGCGCCGCCCGTCGTGAGGCCGACCAGCCGGCCGTCGCGATAGACCGGTTCGTTGCCGTAGCAGTCGTTGTCGACACTTTCCACCGCCAGGCACACAAGTTTGCTTTGCGGCGCTTCCTGCTTTGCCCGCAGCGTCGCCGCCCGGCCGATGAAGTCCTTGTCGAACGCGACGAACCGTTCCATGTCCGCGGCGATCAGCGTGACCTCGTTGGTCAGCTCCGCCCCCCAGGCGCGATACGCCTTCTCCATTCGCAGGCTATTCATTGCATAGGTGCCGAACAGCGTGATGCCGTGGGGCCCGCCTTCCCGCATCAGCGCCTCGAACACCGTCGGCATTTCGGCCATCTTCGTGTGCAGCTCCCAGCCAAGCTCGCCGACATAGTTGACGCGCAGTGCCCGCACGTTCTGCACGCCTGCAACCTCGATCTCCTTGCCGCTGAGCCACCGAAACGCGGCGTTGCCGAGATCGGTGTCCGTGCAAGCGGCCAGCACGTCCCGAGCGCGCGGACCCGCGAGGACCAGCACGCCGTAGTCGTCGGTGACGTCGGTCACGCTGACGCGCTCGCCGTCGGCGATCCGCCAACGCAACTGATCCAAGTCGTGAAGCTGCGCCGTCGCCGCCGACGCGACATAGAATCGATCGGCCGCAAGCCGCGTCACGGTGATCTCGCTGTCGATCAAGCCATTCGCATTGAGCAGGTGCCCGAGCATGATACGGCCATCGGCCGCCGGCACCTTGTTGGCGCAGATCCGCTGCAGGAACGTAAAGGCGTCCGGACCCTCGACGTCGAACTTGGCGAAGGTGGACAGGTCCATCAGGCCGACCCGCTCGCGCACGGCGAGGCACTCCTGCCGCACCCCGTTCCACCAGTTGGATCGCTTGAACGAGAAGACCTCGCCGTTCCCGGAACGATCGTACCAGCGCGGCCGCTCCCAGCCGAACACCTGGCTGAACTGCGCTCCGCGCGCGGCAAGCGCGTCGTAGAGCGACGACTTGCGCAGGCCGCGTCCGACCGCGTGCTGCTCGGCCGGCTTGTAGCAGTAATACATGTGCTGGTAGTCGGCGACGCCGACTTCGCGCGCGTACTCCTGAGTTTCCCACGCGCCGAACCGCCGCGGATCGAACTCGCGCATGCTGATCTCGGCCTGGCCGTGCACCATCCATTGCGCGAGATATTTTCCCGCGCCGGCGGCCTGGCAAATGCCGAGCGCGGCGCCGCAATGCATCCAGTAGTTCCGCGGGCCGTGCGCCGGGCCCGACAGCGGGCTGCCGTCCGGCGTGTGGGGAATGGCGCCGGAGATGACGCGCTTCAGGCCCGCCTCGGCGAACAGCGGGAAGCGCTCGGCGGCACGTTCCAGGAACGGCGTGAGGCGATCGACCTCGGGCGTCACCAGCTCGCTCTCGAAATCCCACGCCGGCGCCCCGTCCCAGCACACATGCGCGCCCGAGGTCTCGTACGGGCCGACGAGAATCCCATTGCCCTCCTCACGAAAATAGCAGTGCGCCCATGGATCGCGCACGATCGGCAGTTCACCCGCGCGTTCGATCAGTTGCGGCACCGGTTCGGTAATGACGTAGTGATGCAACATGTTGGCGATCCGCGCATGGTGCCCGGTCCAGCCGGCGACCACGTCGCAATAGGACCCGGCGGCGTTCACCACGTGCTCGCAACGAATGTCGCCCTGGTCGGTGGCGACCAGCCATTCCCCGGTCTCCAGCAGGCTGATGCCGGTCACCCTGGTGCGGCGATGGATCTCGGCACCGAGCGCGCGCGCGCCGGCCGCCATGGCCATGGTGACGTCAGCCGGGGCGACATGCCCATCGGTCACCGTCAGAAACGCCGCCTTGACGCCCTTGGTATCGATGAAGGGATGGTGTTGTGGGATCTCGTCGGGACCGATGATGTGGGCCTCGTAGCCGGCCAGCTTGGAAACGCCGTGGACCTGCTTGAACCAATGCAGCTCTTCATCGTTGCAGGCCAGGCGCAGACCGCCACTTGCGTGCCAGCTCACCGCATGGCCGGTCAGGGCCTCGAGCTTCGCATAGAGCTGGGTGCCGTAGACATGCAGCTTCGTCACGTTGAGCGAACTGTTGAAATGCGGGCATTGCCCGGCCGCATGCCAGGTCGAGCCCGAGGTCAGCTCGGCCTTCTCGACCAGCACGATATCGCGCCAGCCTTCGAGTGCCAGGTGATACAGCAGCCCGACGCCCATGATCCCGCCGCCGACGATCACCACTCGCGCATGCGATTTCATTCCGGTCTCCGTGTCATTCGCGGGCGATCCGCCGCACCACATCGATATCCTTGTCGCGAGCGACCGGCCGCCGTCAAAGACCGGCCGCGTGTCGCGCCAACGTGTCCAGTCCCGCCGCCAACGCGATCACGGCTGGACCGACGCGGCCGCCGAGCTGGTGCCGCGCCGCGATCCAGGCAGGATCGTTGTAGGAAAGCATAACTTCGCCCTGCGCGTCCTGCCAGACCAGCGCCTTCAGCGGCAGATCGAGACCTGCCGTCTGGGCGGCCTGCATCAGCGGCGTTCCCGCGGCGGGATTGCCGAATACAACGAGCGTGGTGGGTCGCAGCTCCAGCCCAACGCCCGCCGCGCCCGCCGCATGGTCGATGCGTGCGAAAACCGTGATGCCCTTGCTTTCGAGCGCCGTCGCCAGCCGCTCCAGCGTGGTCGCGAAACCGTGCGAACTCCGCAGCGTGATCGTTCCGTTCTCGGGCATGCGGGCCACCATCAAGACCTGCGGTCAGTCTGCCACGAATCGCCGTGATCGATCCACTGTCGCGCTGGCAACTGTCCCGTTGGCCGCCCGTCGTGGCGGCGAAGTCTTAGTGCGACATCAGCAGCGGCACCGTCATGTGCTGCAGCAGCCCGCGGCTGACCCCACCTAACACCAGCTCGCGCGCCCGCGAATGCCCGTAGCCGCCCACCACCAGCAGGTCGGCGCCGATGTCGGAGGCATAGCTCAGCAGCGCATCGCCATCGCTGATGCTGCCATCCGTCGCCGTCCGCGCGGCCGTAACGGTCAAACCCCACCGCGCGAGATGCTCCGCGATGTCCGCACCAGGCGTCTCCAGCAGCTCCACCCCGGGCCTGCCGCGCTCCACCGTCAACACCGTCACCGTTGCATCCGGCTGGATCAGCGGCAGCGCGTCATGCACCGCGCGCGCCGCCTCCCGTGTCGCGTTCCAGCCGATCAGTACGTTGGTGCCGAACGTATCGAACCGGCCGGCGAACGGAACCAGCAGCAACGGCCGCCCCGAGTTCATCAGCACGTCTTCGACCAGATGACGTGCGGCCGGCGGCAACGGATGGTCGGGATCAGCCTGGCCGAGCACCACGAGATCGGACGTGCGGGCGCGTCGCGCGACCACGTCGCCCACAATGCCACGGCCAACCTCCCAATCGCCACGCAGCTCGTTGCGCTGAAGCTGATCGCGAAACGCGGCCTCGATCACCTCCGCCCTCGCCACTGCCTCGCCCTCTAGCTGATTGACCGCGCCCTGCAACGAGGTCAACGCAGGATACCCGCCCAGCGCGAACGCCAGATTGGCCGGCATCAGCGCCTCCAGCGGGCAATACCCCGTCAGGTGCGCGTCGTGCCGCCGCGCCAGGCCGGCCGCCACGCCGAGCACCGCCTCGCTGCGTGCCGAGCCATCCAGCACGACCAGAAGATCCCGCAGCTCCATCGTCGCTCTCCATCGCTCCGCCGGACACATTCCGCGTCACGGCACACCTGCATTGAAAGGGGCCGGCCGTCACGCCGCATTGACCTGTATCAACCGGCGGCCCAGTCGCGTGCGCGCATGAAGGGCAGGCCGGGCGGTCGCATTTGGGCCGAGGCGTGGCGGTTGCTGTGCCATGCGTGGCCGTCTCCCGGGGGAGGCAGCAAAGCAATCAAGAATAGTACCTGTTATACTTGATTGCTTGATTGCAGTTCCGGCGAGATATCGTTTAGCAACATCCCGGCCGCTACGCGCGAAACAGCACCGACGGGTCAGGCGTGTAGCGGGCGAGCTTCGCGCGATCGAGCCGCACCCCCAGGCCAGGTGCATCGGGGATGGCGAGGTAGCCCTCCGCGTCGAGCACGAACGGCGCCTCGGTGATGCCATCGAGATAGGCGCTGCCACCGATGAACTCGACCAGGTCGACGTTCGGCAGCGCCGTGGCAAGCTGCAGGTCCGCCGCCAGGCCCACGGCGGTGTTCCAGCCATGCCCCACGTAGCGCACGCCGAAATCGTCGGCCATCCAGGCAATCCGCCGCTGTTCGCTGATGCCGCCGACCTTGGTGACATCGGGCTGCACGATATCGAACGCCCCGCGCGAGAGCCACGGCAGAAACGATTGGCGCCGCGTGAGCACCTCGCCGCCCGCGATCGGCACCGGACTGACGCGGCGCAAATGGCAGAAATCGTCGATGGCGTCGGGACGCAACGGTTCCTCGAACCAGCCGACATCGTAGGCCTTCAGCATCTCGGCGGTGCGCATCGCCCATTTCAGCCCCTGCGGCCAATGCGCGTCGCTGGCCCCGGCATCGACGAACAGGCGGTTTTCTTCGCCGGCGGCCTGGCGTGCCGCGCGGACGATCGCCTCATCCAGCTTTGCGTCGTCCCTTCGGCCGAACGGGCCCCAGCCGATCTTAAAGGCACGAAACCCGCGGGCGCGATAGCGGGCGACCTCATCGTGCATCTCGGCCGGATGCGCCATGAGCAGCGAGCAATAGGGCTGCACCCGCGTCCGGTAGCGCCCGCCCAGCAACTGCCCGACTGGCAGGCCGGTCGCCTTGCCAAGGATATCCCATAGCGCGATGTCGATGCCGCTGATCACGTGCGTCAGCGTGCCGCCGCGCCCCATCCAGAAGGTGTTCTGGTGCAGCTTCTCCGACACGCGCTGCGGTTCTAGTGCGTTCTCGTCGCGGAACAACGGCTCCAGCACGCGCAGCCCCGCCTGCACCAGTCGGCCATCGGTGTAGACGCTGCCGTGCCCGGTGATGCCGGCGTCGGTGTAAACCGCGATCAGCGCGTGGATGGAATCCTCCGGCTTGATCTCGGCGTCCCAGCCGCCCTTCGGGGTGTCGCCGACCAGCGGCGCCGCCTCGATCGAAGTGATCCTGACCGGTTTGTTTTCCATGCGCCGTTCCTCCCTCGCCGAACCGATCGTACACCTCTCCCGCTCTTCGCGGGAGAGGTCGCGGAGACTTTGCGACGCGGGTGAGGTAATGCACAACGGACAGCACCCTCACCCGGCATCGCTCCGCTCGCCGACCCCCGGATCAAGTCCGGGGGCAGGCTCTCTCCCGCAAAGCGCGAGAGAGGTGTACGCAGTACCGCCCGCACCCAGCCGGAGACACCAGCCATGCCGCGCATCCTGATCGTGGAATGCATGCAGGAGATTTCCTCGTTCAATCCCCTGCTGTCCGGGTATGACCATTTCTCGGTACAGCGCGGCGAGGAGCTGTATCGCCAGGCGAGCCTGAACAGCGCCGTCGGCGGGGCGCTCGCGGTGTTCCGCACCGCACCGGGCGTCACGACGGTGCCGGCCTACAGCGCGCGCGCGGGCAGCGCGGGGCTGCTGTCGGCCACCGGCTGGCAGCGTTTGTCGGACGAGTTCGTCGTTGCCGTGCACGACAACCTCGAAAATATCGACGGCATCTACGTCTCGCTGCATGGCGCCATGGGGGCTGAGGGCGAGCTGGATCCGGAAGGATTCCTGCTGACCGAGATCCGCCGGCTGACCGGGCCACAAATGCCGATCGTGATCTCGCTTGACCTGCACGGCATCCTGACCGACCGGATGCTGCGCCAGATCGACGGACTGACGATTTATCACACCTACCCGCATGTCGATTTCGCCGACACCGGGGCGCGGGCGGCGCGGCTGCTGCTGCGCCTGATGACGCAGCCGACCGACGTTGCGATCGCGCGGGTGGTAATTCCGGCGCTGGTGCGCGGCGACGAGCTGATCACCAAGAGTGGTTGCTACGGCGACCTGATTCGCGACTGTCAGCGTATCGAGCGCGACGGCACCGCGCTGGCGGCCGGCATCATGATCGGCAATCCCTTCACCGATGTGCCCGAGCTGTGCAGTCAGGTGATCGTGATGACCGAGGGCGACGCGGCGCGCGCCCGGCAGGCGGCAGTGCGCCTCGCCGAGGAATTCTGGCCGCAGCGTTTTCGCATGCAGGGCAAGCTGATTTCCATCGAGCGGGCGATCGCGCAGGCGCGCACCATGGCGGGCCCGGTGCTGTTCACCGATGCTGCCGACGCGACCTCGTCGGGGGCGTCCGGGGATTCCAACGCGATCCTGCAGGGGCTGCGCGCCGGCGGCTACGACAAGCTTGTGCTGGCGCAGATCGTCGACCCTAGGTCCGCGGCGGCGGCGCACGCAGCCGGCGTCGGCGCCACCATCGAGGTGACGCTGGGCGGCTGCCACGATCCCGGGCGTTTCACGCCGATGCCGGTGCGGGCACGGGTGCGCCTGCTGTCGGACGGCCAGGCGCGGCTGGAGACGATGCGCGCCGCGCTGGACGCGGGGCGGACGGCGGTGCTGACCTATGACACTGTTACGGTGGTGGTGCTCAGCCGGTCGGTCAGCCTGTTCGACCGGGCGATGTATTACGCGGTCGGACTGAACCCGCGCGACTTCGACCTGATCGTGGTGAAGTCGCCGCACACCGAGTACCACATGTACGACGAGTGGGTGGAGAAGAACTTCAACATCGACGTGCCCGGGGCTACGTCGGCGAACATCCGGATGCTCGGGCACACCATCTGCGCGCGGCCGATGTACCCACTGGACGAGGGGGTTGGCTTTACGCCGGTGGCAACGCTGTACCGGCCGGCACCGGCGGCGACATGCGCCTCCGGCATCACGTTCACGCGACCGCCTGCGCGGGAATCGCCGTAGCCGCGTGTGTGAGTAATCCGGGCCAGGCCCCTCCGGCCCGAGCAATTCTCGTTTTGGTCGGGCGGNNAGATGGGCCAAAATGAGAGTTGCTGCTCCGGCCCAAGCGCGAAACCGCCCCCCCCCCGCGCGACCGGCACGGCGGGCGAGGCCTGCGACGTCACGCGGCCCGGCGCAGCGGGTGACGCCAGATGTTTCGGCGACGGCGCTCAAGCAGACGGAGGCGTTGGTGCGCCCTGGACCGGCTTCCCTTATCGTCCGTCTCAAATTGGTGGCGCAACGTCACCAATCATTCTTATCGGCCAACATCGTCGCAAAAATTCGCGCCATTCGGCGTGTGTATCACAAAATGAAACAGCGCCCCATCAAGGGATCGTGTTCGCAGCGGAAATCCGTTGCCAAATGTCCCTATCTTGGTCGCCTGCGGATCATGTAACGCGAATTTCGCCGCTCGCAGCGACCTCCGCTGACTGACGATTCACCAAAGCCACGCCCATGTCGGCAGGCTCTGACGACATGGCGGAAATGAAAATGCCATCGACATGGTCCTTGCATCGAATGCCGCGGCTGGGTAACGTGCGCTATAGGCTGCCGCTGCGTGAACTGCGCGGAGACGGCACGTCCCTGGCCGGTGGGCGGGTGAAAGGCGACCAACCATGACAGTCAAGATCCCCAGTTCGTTCACCTTCGCCCTTGATCTCCAAGGCATCCCCGACAACTACACGATCGGCATCACCGAGCTGCCGAAGATAAATATCGGTATCGACCCGATCAGAATCGGCATCGACCCGATCGAAATCCGGCCGATGGATTTCTCGTTCCGCCTGAAGGAGATTCCGTCAGTTCGCGCCCATCTGCCGCTCGACTACCGCGTCTGCGTGGCCTTGTTCGGCTACGAACTCGCCAGCGTCAGACTGTGCGGTGAAGCCCAGGTGATCACCGAACCCTATGTCCCCAACCCTTGTGAGTGCGGCTACGCGATGCCCGTAGCCCCCACGCCGCCGCTGCCGATTGCCGGCATCTGAGCAATCCGATGGCCACCATAAACCCCTCCGGCACCGAGCACGCGGGTTTCACGCTGTGCGGTGCCCCGCGCCGGATGCTGCTGGTCGGCGACCTGCCCCGGGCGACCCCGTTGCGGGTCGTGCTGTCCGGCGAACTGGCGGCCTGGTCCGACGAGCGTGTCCTCGTGCTGCGCGCCCAGGCGTCCCACCGAAGCGGTCCGCCGCGGGTTCGGCTCGGCGCCGGCACCCCGCCGGGCACCTACCACGCCACGCTGGAGGCAGCCGGGCACGAGCACCCGATCACCGTGCAGGTGACGCCGGCCCCGTTGCTCTCGGCCGAGCCCGCCGGTCTGCGGTTCTCGGGCCCGGCCGGTGGCGAGGCGACAAGTCATCTCGCCCTTGTCAACCGCGGCAACACCGTGGTGACCGTGCCGGCGCATGCGATGATCGGCCTTTATGACGACGACGGCATCGAGATGGCGTTCGCCGACACCTACCACCAGCCGCAGGACGATCCGGCAAAGCTCGTGGGGCATTTGCTCCAGCGGCTGCGCGAGGGGCATGGCGGTATGCTCCGCCTCGACGTGGTCGACGGTGCGGGCGAGCTGGCACAAGGTGCGGCACGCGTGCTGTCGTTGCGTGCGAGGCTGCCGGAACAATTGCACGTGCGGCACGGCTACCACGGCGTCTGGACCCTCGATTCCCTCAACTGTCTGGTCGAAATCAGCGTCGACCGGCAACGCGGCGGTGCGGTACAATGAAGCCATGTGCGAAAGATGCCAACTGGGATCTCGATGGCCTTGGGAAGTCGCTCAAGGGCCTGGTCCACGCGCAGCTCGAGCTCAGCGACGCGGTGCTGAAACTGCTGTCAACCGGCGCGTCGGGTGCCTGGGACGGGATGCGCGGAATGGGGATGCCGGCGTGGGGCTCCTGCTGCGACATTCCGGAACCGTGCTGGATGCCGCGCTGCGCCGGGGACGCCGTTTGCCGCCTCGCGCCGGGCGACACCGGCGAGCTGCGTCTGCTGATCACCAACGCCGACTATGTCAGCCACCACTATCACTTGCACGCGGCCGGCTCCGGCGCCGCCGATGTGACCTTCCCGGTCACCACTTTCACCCTCACGCCCAAGGAGCGGCGGCTGGTCAAGGTGCTTTTCACCATGCCCGCGAGCCCGCCGCCGCAAGGCGGGCCGTACGACGTGGTCATCTGGGTGCGTGGCTGCCGCGAACATTATGTGCGCTGGACACTGCATGAGGCGACAAAGAGCCGCCACTGCTGCCACGAGACCTGCATCGAGGATGCCCCCGACTACATCGTTCGCTGGTACGACCATTTCTATTGCAAGCGGTCCTGTCCCGGCTCGCTGGGGGGCAAGATCTAGCCATGGCCGAAATGAAGGACCGGTTGCTGGACGTGGCCAAGGGCGCCGTCGAGCTGAATCTGCGCTACATGGCGACGGTGGTCAGCCTCGCGACGGGATATGTCTCGGAATTCGGTGAGATGCTGCGTGACAGCAACCAAGGCGGCACCGGCGGAGCCACGGATGCACATGGCGGCGCTGCACCGACACCGCAGCCGCGGCGTCCGCCGATCCTGCTGGTCGGCCAGTTGCACGATGAACCAACCGGAGCATTCGCGCTCAACAACACCTCGGAGCGCGATCTGTCGATCAATCTGATTGTGCAGGGCGACCTCGATCCCGGCCTCACCGAGCTCACACCCACGTCGCTCAGGCTTGCACCGGGGGCCAGCGCGTTCGTGCGGCTGAAGGTACGCATCACCGAAGCGGTGGCAGTCAACCACGACCATTTCGTTTCGGTTCTGGCACCGGGCTTGTCGGCGCCGGCGGTCGAATTCGTGGTGCGTCGCCTGCCGGACTCGTCATAGGTCGCGGCACACCGCCTGATCACCGGGTGTAAGGCGGACGCGATGGACGAGCTGATCCGTTTGATCCGCGAGGCGATCGGTCAGCTTGCGGGCCTGGCCGGCGTGACGCCGGGGCGGAAGACGGTCGGCGAGCAGGCGGCGTTGTTCGTGGGCGGCACGCTGGCCGACCTGCTGAAGCGCTTGGCGGACCGGGTGGCCGAGCGGCCCGAACCACCGGACCCGACGCTGCAGGGCAAGGGACTTGCCGAGACACTGCAGAGCATTATCGCGGTCGCGCTGTCCAATCCCGAGCGCTTTGCCCAGCAGTATGCGCGGTTCGCCGAGGAGGCGCTGGCGATCCTTGAGGGCAAGTCCGACATCGCACCGGAACCCAAGGATTTCCGCTTCAAGGACCCGCTTTGGCACGACAGCGCGTTTCTGCGCACCCTGTTGCAGCTCTACCTCGGGTGGGAGCGGAGCATGCACGGCTGGGTGGCCGATGCGCCGGTCGCCGACGCCGACCGGCGGCGCATCCGTTTCGTGTTCGAACAACTGATCGCCGCACTTGCGCCGTCCAATTTGCCGCTCAATCCGGCGTCGCTGCGTCGCGCGCTGAGTACCAAGGGCGAGAGCGTCGTCACCGGCGTGCAGCACTGGGTCGAGGATGCGCTGGACAACCGGTTCATGCCGCGACAGATCCGGCCGGGTGCCTATCAAGTGGGGCGCGATCTCGCGGTCACGCCGGGCGCGGTGGTGTACCGCAACGACGTGCTTGAAGTGATCCAGTACACGCCGCAGACGCCGGTGGTGCGCCGTCGCCCGGTGCTGCTGCTGCCGGCACAGATCAACAAATATTACGCATTCGATTTACGGCCGCAGAACAGCCTGATTGCGCATGTGGTGCGCGCCGGTATTCAATTCTTTGCCGTGAGCTGGCGCAATCCGTCGCGCGCCGAGGCGGATTGGGGACTCGACACCTACGTGCGCGCCGTACTTGCCGCCACCGAGGCAGTATGCCGCATCACCGCCAGCAAGACACTCGGGCTGATCAGCGCCTGCGCCGGCGGACTGACCGCAATGGCGCTGCTGGGCTACCTGGCGGAGCACGGCGAGCGGCGCATCGCCAACCACTCCTTGCTGGTCACCTGCCTGTTTCCCGGTGAAGGCTCCGACATTGAATTGTTCGCCACACCCGCATTGTTCGAGCAAATGCGTGCGACGGTGCGCGAGGACGGTGTCATGGAGGGCGAGGATCTGACCAAGGCGTTCTTCTGGCTGCGGCCCACCGACCTGGTGTGGCGTTTTTGGATCAACAATTACCTGCTTGGCAAGGAGCCTCCGCGGCTTGACGTGTTGCACTGGGACAACGACTCGACCCGGCTGCCGGCGGCCCTGCACAGCGACTTCATCGATATGTTCAAGCGTGACGTGTTTCGCCATCCCGGTGCGTTGCGGGTGCTGGGACACGACATCGACTTCCGGAAGGTCGCTGTCGCATCCTACTTCGTCGGCGGCGAGGAAGATTACATGATGCCGTGGCGTGGCTGTTTCCGCGCGAGCCAGGTGTTCCGCGGGCGGCACGAGTTCGTGCTGAGCATCAGCGGCCACGTGCAGAGCCTGCTGCGGCCGCCGCGGGTGGCGAACAAGTATTTCTACGCAAACGGCGTGCATGGCGGCACGCCCGATGATTGGCTGCGCACCGCTACCCGGTACGACGGAAGCTGGTGGGGCCACTGGCATCAGTGGCTGAACACGATGTCGGGTGGCCTGAAGCCCGCCCCGACCGCGCTGGGCTGCGCATATTACCCGCCGTTGACCCCGGCGCCTGGGGACTATGTGTTCGGCTGACGGCAGACATTGCTTGGCTCATCGGCGGCGGACGTTTCGGATGGAAGACGGAATCTCACCAACCGCCGAGCCAGACGCCAACGCCATGGACCACACCGACAGGGGGAAACATCGAGGCGGCAATCAGCAGGGGTTTGTCGTCGTGCGCCGCGGAGAAGACGATCGAGGTGAGCCATGCCGAGTACATGAACAATCCGCTCGCCAGCAGTGTGACCGCCGTTTCCAGGCCCATCGCTCCGTTCGTACGCCAGGTCATCGCACACCTCCGCTTTGACGGTGCTCAGCTTAGCCGATCAGTCCCGGTCAGGGCTAGGCTGAGGCTCAACCAACGCAGTGCCGGCGCGGCGGCAAGCATCCCCCAAGCGACGGAACATCACCCAAGCGGCGGAACATCAGCCCCGCGTGCTCATCAGCCGCGCCTTGTCGCGCTGCCAGTCGCGCGCGGCGACGGCGGCGCGCTTGTCCTGCTTCTTGCGCCCCTCACCCAGGCCCAGCAGCACCTTGGCCACACCGCGATCGTTGAAGTGGATCTGCAACGGCACCAGCGAGATGCCCTGGCGCGCCACCGCGCCGACCAGCGACCGGATCTGCTTGCGCTTCAGCAACAGTTTTCGCGGTGCGCGCGGCTCGAAGCGCGACAGCACGCCGCCCTGGTATTCCGGGATATAGGCGTTGAACAGGAACAGCTCGCCCTCGCGCTCGCCGGCCCAGGCCTCGGACAGCGTGGCGCGGCCGTGGCGCAGCGACTTCACCTCCGGTCCCTTCAGCACCAGCCCTGCCTCGACCGTGTCCTTGATCGTGTAGTCGTACCGCGCCTTGCGGTTTTGCGACACGATACCGTGTGAGATCAGGCCCTTTTTCGCTTTGGTTTCTGCCATGCTTCACATCGTCATTGGCGGACTTTGGTCGTCCTTGCCGGGGAAGGCTTCTCCCCCTCCCCTTGAGGGAGGGGGAGAAGCCTTCCCCGGCCATGACGTGGCGGCTAATTCAACAACCCGACCTCGGTCATCGCGGCCCGCACCTTGGCCCGCGTCGGGTCCATCAGCGGGGCCAGCGGCAGGCGGCAGCGGTCCGAGGTCTTGCCCAGCAGGCTCGCGGCATATTTCACCGGACCGGGACTGGTCTCCGCGAACAGCGCGTCGTGCAGCGGCACCAGGCGGTGCTGCAGCGTCATCGCCTCATCGACGCGGCCTTCCATCCATGCCGTCTGCATCTGGCTGAGCAACCGCGGCGCGACGTTCGCGGTCACGCTGATGCAGCCCACGCCGCCGGCGGTGTTGAACGCGAGCGCAGTGTGGTCCTCGCCGGACAACTGGCAGAAATCCACCCCGCAGGCGCGGCGCGTGTGCAGCGGGCGGGTCAGGCTCGCCGTCGCGTCCTTCACGCCGACGATGTTCTTGTGTTTGGCCAGCCTTGCCATCGTCTCGACGCTCATGTCGACCACGCTGCGCGGCGGAATGTTGTAGATGATCAGCGGAATGTCCACCGCATCGGCGATCGCTGTGAAGTGCAGGAACATGCCCTCCTGCGTCGGCTTGTTGTAGTAGGGCGTCACCACCAGGATCGCGTCGGCGCCGGCTTCCTTGGCGTGCTTGGCGAGATCGATCGCCTCCTCGGTGCTGTTCGAGCCGGCGCCGGCGATCACCGGCACGCGGCCCTTGGCGACGCCGACCGCGATCTCCACCACGCGCTTGTGCTCGGCATGGCTCAGGGTGGGGCTTTCGCCTGTGGTGCCGACCGGGACCACGCCGTGCGTGCCCTCCCGGATCTGCCAGTCGACGAACGAGGCGTAGGCCTTTTCGTCCACCGATCCGTCTTCCCGCATCGGCGTGATCAGGGCGACGAGCGAACCTTTGAACATGGCACCCTCCCAGGGTCGATTGCTTTAGGCTAGGCGCACGGCAGGTGCATCGCAAGGCCGGTGCGGCTTCCCGGCAGGGCAATCGGGTGAAGCCATCGGCCCGGCCGGATCTTGCTGTCATTGCGAGCGTAGCGAAGCAATCCCCCGCGAGGAGCATACCTGGATGGGGATTGCCGCGTCGCTTCGCTCCTCGCAATGACAGTGAACAGGACGACCGGGCGCCCTTACGACGTTCACCCGATTTCCCTGGGCTTCCCGGGGTGGGCGCATTTGGCATGATGCGTCGGTTCAGGTGCCCTTGCTGTGCATCTTGCGGTGATCGCGATCAAGCAATCCAGCCGTTGCCGCCCACCAGCACGGATACGCCCCGCCGGTATCACACCCGCAAGCCCGTCGGGCGTTCCAACGAGCGCGTCAGCACCGGCGACGGGCGTATCTCCTCGCCCCCGGCCATCACCACCACGCGGGCCGCACTGTCCGCCCGCTTCACGAAATGGCCCAGTCCGTTGCAGAAATAGCTGTTGCACAGATCGGACCGCAGCGCGCGGTCCAGGGTACAGCCCTCCGGCCCGTGGAACACGCACGAATCCTGGTATGCCGCCGGCGGCACACGTTCGCTGTACAGCCGCAGCACGGCGCGCTCATCCAGCTCCGGCCGCGCACGCCGCACCCGCGCCATCGTGCGTTCGTCGAGATACGCGTGTTCTTCCCCGCCCTTGCAGCACCAGCCCTTGCACAGCGTGCAAGCGGTGCGCGCCACCAGACCGACGAAACCTTCCGGCTCGGGCCGCACCGGCGAGGCCGACCGTGCCGGATGTTTCAACTCCCGCTCCCCACGCAGCGACTCGACAAGATGCTTGCGCAAACGCCGCACGCGTTCGGCGGGCATCGCTACCAGTGCCTTGCGGTTCAGCGGCACCATGACCGTCTGGGTGCCGTCCAACGCCGCTCCGTCACCGGTCGGGACCGGGTAATAATGTGTGGTCATGTGAGGTTCCGCGCCGCGCGCCAAGGTGGCATCCTGCCGTGCCACGGGCAAGGATTCCGCTGTGCCGATCGCGATCATCCATCACCCTGTATGGACGTGTGGTGAACACGCGGAATGCAGCAGCCAGGCGATGGCGCAAGGGGCGTGCAGCGGCGCACCGGCGCCATGGCCGCGGCGGCCCGAGGCCGGTACGCGTGCCGCGATGTCGCAAACGGCCCGCCGACAACGGACCGCTGCGGATGCGACGATTCGGCTGGCCGTTGCCCTGGTCTTGCCGCTGTGGCTCGCCACGCCGCTGTGGCCCGCCATGGCCCTGTGGCCCGCGATGGCCAGCGCTGCGGAGCCGCCGCCCGACCCGATGGCGGCGGTGCGGGCGGACCGCTGGGCAGACGCCGCGGCCGCGGCCGCGCACTATGCCGATCCGGTGGCCGGCAAGCTCGTCACCTACTATCGCCTGCTCGCCCCGGGTGCGGCGACGGCGCAGGAGATCGCCGCGTTCGTTGCCTCCAGCCCCGACTGGCCGGCGCAGGCGCTGCTGGAGCGGCGGCGCCAGGAGGCGATCGCCAGCGATCCGGACGACGCCGCGGTGCTGGCGCAATGCGGTCAGGAAGGCGTCTCCGGCGCGAGCGCCGACCCAATCACCCTGCCCGCCGCTCGGCTGCGCTGCGCCAACGCTCTGGCCAATGCTGGCCTCGACGCGGCCGCCGCCGCCGAGGCGCGCCATGCCTGGACCGCCGGCTTCGCCAACGACGACGCCGCCTTCCCGCAACGCTGGCGCGCGGTGCTGACTCCGGCCGATCAATGGGATCGGTTCCAGACGCTGGCCTGGAGCGACCCGGCGGACGCCGCGCGACAGCTGCCTCTGCTGGATCCGGCGCACCGAGCCGTGGCGCAGGCGCGCCTCGCGCTGCAGCGGGACGATCCGGCCGCCGCCGCGTTGCTTGCCGCGGTGCCGCACGCGCTGGCCAACGATCCGTCCAACTTCGCTGGGCTGATGCTGGACCAGGCGCGCTGGCTGCGGCGGGCCGAGCGCATCCCGGACGCCGTCACGCTGTGGCGCGCGCACGGCGTCGCGGCCCAGCAGGCGGCGCCAGCCTCCCAGCTCCCGGCGTTCTGGGCCGAGCGCGAGCGGCTGGCGCGCCGCCTGCTGCACGACGGCAATGCCGCCGATGCGTATGCGCTGGTGGACGATCCCGGTCCGATCGCGGCGCGCTCCGCACTGGATGCGGCGTTCCTCGCCGGCTTCATCGCCCTGCGCCTGCTGCACCAGCCCGCAGAGGCGACGCGCCATTTCCGCGCACTCGCCGCCGCCTCGCCCGCGGCGATCACCCAGGGCCGCGCCTGGTACTGGCTGGGCCGCGCCGCCGCGGCCATGGCCGCCGGGCAGGACCGCAGCGCCGGCGTGGCGACGGGACAGGACCACGGCGCCGGCGTGGCCGCTGGAGGGGACAAGCGCGTGGACGACGGCACGGCCGCCTGGGCGAAGGCGGCGGCCTGGCCCACCACCTTCTACGGCCAGCTCGGCGCGCTGGCGCTGGGCGACGACCCCACGGCGCTCGCGGCGCGCGTCGATGCCCTGCGCGATCCGCCAGGCACGCGCGAGCAGGCGTTCGGCCTGACCCAGCGCGAGGTGGTGCGCGCCGCCGCGCTGCTGGTCGCCTGGGGCGAGCCGCGCCGCGCCGAGGCGTTCCTGCTGCGCATGGACGAGCTGGCGCCCGACCTGGCCGATCGCGCGCTGACCGCGCAGCTCGCGACGTTCCTCGGCCAGCCGCAGACCGCGGTGGCGATCGCGCGGCGCATGGGCCGCGACGGGTTCATGCTGCCGCAGGCCGGCTGGACGCAGCCGGTGGAGCCGCCACAGGACGGGCCGCCACAGGACGCGGTCGATCCCGCTGTCGTCCTCGGGCTGATCCGCCAGGAGAGCAGCTTTGACAGCATGACCGTCAGTCCGGCCGGTGCGCGCGGGCTGATGCAGCTCATGCCGGGGACCGCGGCGACGCTGGCGCGCCAGATCGGCACGACGGTGACGCCGGTCGCACTGGTGTTCGATCCGCGGGAGAACATGCGCCTCGGCACCGAGTATCTGCGCCAACTGCTGGGTCGTTACGACGGCGCCCTGCCGCTGGCGCTGGCCGCCTACAACGCAGGACCGGGCCGGGTCGATCAGTGGCTGACGGAGAATGGCGACCCGCGCGTCGGGGTGGGCGCGGCGTCGCCCGGGGGGGCGCCTGGGGGGACGCCCGGGGGGGCGAATGTGGTCTCAACTGGGGGGGCGGCCGAGGGGTCGAATGGGGGCTCGAACGTGGGCTCGAATGTGGGCTCGAATGTGGGCTCGACCGGGGGGGCGCCCGGGGGGGCGAATGTCGGCTCGACCGGGGGCACGGCTGGGAGCTCGACTGGGGACGCCGCCGGGGGATCGATCGACATGATCGACTGGATTGAGCTGATCCCGTTCGGTGAAACCCGCGACTACGTGCAGCGCGTGCTGGAGAACGTGGTGATCTACCGCGCCCGCCGCGGCGAGGCGACGCCGACCCTGCTCGTGCAATGGACGCGGTAGTCCAGCGGATCGTGGCCTGGGACGGCCTGCCGCTCGCGTCGCATGTGTGGGACGACGGCGACGCGCGCACCCCGTTGCTGTGCCTGCCCGGCCTCGTGCGCACCGGCGCGGACTTTTCCGAGGTCGCCCGCGCGGTCGGCGCCGGCCGGCGCGTGGTGGCCCCCGATTATGCCGGGCGCGGCGGCTCCGGCCGCAGCGCCGATGTGGCGCGCTATGCGCCCGAGGCCTGTCTGCGCGACGTGCTGGACCTGTGCGCGGCGCTGCATCTGCACGAGGTCATTGCGATCGGGACAAGCTTTGGCGGGCTGCTCGGTATGGGGATCGCGACCGCTCGCCCGAGCATGCTGCGGGGCATGGTGCTGAACGACATCGGGCCGGAGATCGGCACCGCCGGCGGCGACTTCGTGCGTCGCTTCGTCGCCGAGGATCCCGCGCTGCCCGATCTCGATGCCTGCGTGGCATACCTGCGCGAGCGGCTGCCGCCGCTGTCGCTGGCAACCGACGCGGCCTGGCGGCGCATGGCCGCGCTGACCTACGCGCCGGGGGCCGACGGACGGTTCCGCCCAGTGTGGGACACCACAATCGCCAAGTTGCTCAATCGTCCGCCGCCACCGTTGTGGCCGCTGTTCGGCGCGCTGGCGCATGTGCCGCTGCTGCTCGCCCGGGGCGAGGTCAGCGATATTCTGCTGCCGGCGACCGTCGCCGCCATGCGCGCGGCGCGACCGGACATGACGGTTGTCTCGTTGCCGGGGATCGGCCACGCGCCCACGTTGATCGAGCCGCCCGTGCTGCACGCGCTCGCGACGTTCCTGGACCGCGTGGCGTGAGGTTGGCGAGGATGGTCGCGGGCGGCTTCGGCAGCGGGTTCGTTCCGGGCGCGCCGGGCACCGCCGGCGCGCTGCTCGGGCTGGTGCTCGGCATCCCGTTGCTGCTG
Source organism: Acetobacteraceae bacterium (assembly GCA_003151425.1). Lineage (GTDB taxonomy): Bacteria > Pseudomonadota > Alphaproteobacteria > Acetobacterales > Acetobacteraceae > Palsa-883. Next base: position 58,112 of record PLXO01000076.1, on the reverse strand, counting down.
GCGCCGCCCGGCGTGCTGGCACTCGCCGCGCTGTTGGTCAGCCTGCTCGGGCTGTGGGCGATCCGCGCGGCCGGGATCGAGGGCGATCCCGGCTGGGTGGTGATTGACGAGATCGCCGGGCAGTTCGTGGCGCTGCTTGGGCTGGCGCACCCGAGCGTGCTGGGTCTGGGCGCAGCGTTCGTGCTGTTCCGCCTGTTCGACATCGTCAAGCCCGGGCCGGTGGGCTGGGCAGACCGCCAGGGGGGGGCTGCGGGGATCATGGCCGATGACCTGATCGCCGGGGCCATCGCCGCCGGCATCCTGTGGGCCGTGCGGCAGCGGTGGCCTTGGGTACTGGGTTGAACGCAACCATTTCCGAGCTGGCGCGGCACGACCTGGGCCAGGCCGGCATTCAGCAGGGAATGGAGCCGCGCAGTTGAACGCACCGGACCTGACCAACGTGTCGAGATGAACGCGGATGGCCGCGTGGCGGCGACGGCGCTGTTTTCCCCGCACGCTATGCGTCAGGACAATCGGGAGAAGCAATGGACCCGCCCGGATGTTGCTGTCCCGGACGTTACTGTCATTGCGAGCGCAGCGAAGCAATCCCCCGCCAGTTGCGCACCGCTCGTGGGGATTGCCGCGTCGCTTCGCTCCTCGCAATGACAGTGAACCGGCTGGTCGTCCGCCTTTCCTGCGTTCACCCGATTGCCCTGCGCTATGCGTTGAATACGGTTGTTATTGCGGCGAATAACGGGCATGATCGCCGCAAAGGTTGCGGTGAATGATGGGCTACATCTACGATCAAAAGGGCTGGCCCAAGTTCCACTGGCGCCTCGAATTTCTGTCAGGGCAGCTCGCAAGCGTGCGCCACCGTCAGGGACGGCTGATCGGGCGGATGGAAGGAATTGGCCTTGCGCGGCGCGCCGAAGCAACCCTGCAGACCCTCACCGAGGACGTGCTCAAATCCAGCGAGATCGAGGACGAGGTGCTCGACAAGGAGCAGGTGCGGTCCGCGCTGGCCCGCCGGCTCGGCATGGACACCGGCGCACTGACGCCAGCCGGTCGGCAGGTCGACGGCATGGTCGCAATGCTGGTGGACGCGACGCAGCAATACGACACGAAGCTGACCGTCGAGCGGTTGTTCGACTGGCACGCCGCGCTGTTTCCCACCGGACGCAGCGGGATGTCGCAGGTCACCGCCGGGGCGTGGCGCACTGACAGCACCGGGCCGCTGCAGGTCGTGTCAGGGCTGGCTGGCCGCGAGCGCGTGCACTACCAGGCGCCGGAAGCGGGACGGCTCGATCAGGAGATGCGGGCGTTTCTGGACTGGTTCAACGCCGGAGACCAGTTCGATCCCGTGATGAAGGCCGGGGTGGCGCATCTATGGTTCGTGACGATCCATCCGTTTGACGACGGCAATGGTCGGATTGCCCGTGCGATCGCGGATATGGCGCTCGCGCGGTCCGAGCACAGCGCGCAGCGGTTCTACAGCATGTCCGCGCAGATCCGCCGGGAACGGGTCGCCTACTTTGCGACGCTGGCGGCCACGCAGCAGGGCGATCTGGATATCACGGCGTGGCTGGACTGGTTCCTCGGCTGCCTTGGTCACGCCGTCGACAACGCCGATGACATGCTGGCGTCGGTGCCGCACAAGGCGCGCTTCTGGGAGGCGCATGCCGGCACGCCGATCAATGCGCGACAGCGCGCGGTGATCGATCGGCTGCTCGATGGGTTCGAGGGCAACCTGACCTCGTCGAAGTGGGCCGGGCTCGCCAAGTGCTCGCAGGACACGGCGTTGCGCGACATCGACGATCTGGTGCAACGCGGCATTTTGTGCAGAGGCCCTGCCGGAGGGCGGAGCACCAGCTATACAATGGCGGAGTTCGGATAAACCGGGCGCATCCGCAAGGAATGGATGGCCGCGGGGAAGGACAGGTGGGACGCCGCCTGGAAGCAGACCGCATGAGAAGCGGCGGGACGCGGCGGGGACAGGGGGTTTTGGTTCCCGGTTGGTGCCTACCGCTTCTGCTAACCCTTCCCTCGTGGGTCCCCCTCCCCGCCCTTCGCCCGCTCCCCGGTCCAGGCGCTCTGGGGCAGGGGCGGCGCTGGGTGACATATCCGCGACATTCGCGCGTCGAAGCGCGTTGGCCGTCGAATTTTGGCGACCGCGGCTTGCATGTGCCGGTCGCATGCGATGTGATCCGCCGCCTTCAAGGGGAACGCACCGGGATGCCGCCGGAGCACGTGCAGCCGAGTGCGCCGTTGCCGATCGCGGAGCGGCGCAGCGCCGGGAGGAACCTGCGCAAGCTGGTGCCGCGCAGCCTGCACGCCGCCTGGACGCCGCCGTCGGATCGGGAAGATCCGGTCAAGCGGATCATCGACGCCGACCGGCACCGCATCTCGCACCTGCTGCCGATCCGCTACGACCGGATGCGCGCCACGCCGCTGACCTTCCTGCGCGGCGCTGCGACGGTCATGGCCGCCGATCTGGCCACGACGCCGGCCAGCGGGCTGTGGGTGCAATCCTGCGGCGATTGCCACCTCAACAATTTCGGCGCCTTCGCCTCACCCGAGGGCACGCCCGTGTTCGACGTCAATGATTTCGACGAGACGTTGCCGGCGCCATTTGAATGGGATTTGAAACGACTTGTCACCTCGTTCGCGCTGGCTGCCCGCGCGCGCGGGATCGCCGCGAAGGCGTGCCGCACGCTCGCCCGCGCCGCGGTGCAGGCCTACCGGGTCAACATGACCACGCTGGCGCCGCTCGAGCCGCTGATTGCCTGGCGGACGCGCGTCGATGTTGGGCAGGCGCTTGCCGACCTGCCCGACGACAAGCTGCGCGAGCGCGAGCATCGCCGCCTGGCCGCGATCATCGACGCCGGCCGGCTCGGCTATCCCAAGCTGGTCGAGAAGCACCGCGGCGGCTGGCGCATTCGCGAGCGGCCGCCGCTGGTGTTCCCACTCGGTCGGCAGGGCGACGACACGCACGAGCTGGCGGTGCGCAGTGCGTTCGAGTCCTACAAGATCACCATGCCGGAGGAGCGCCGCCTGCTGCTCGATCGCTACCGGCTGGTCGATGTCGCCTTCAAGGTGGTGGGTGTCGGCAGTGTCGGCACGTTCTGCGCGATCGCGCTGCTGGCAACACCTGATGATGCGACGTTGCTGCTGCAGATCAAGGAGGCGCGCCCCTCGGTGCTGGCGCCGTTTGCCGGGCCGAGCATCTACCTCAACCAGGGCCAGCGCGTGGTGGTCGGGCAGCGGATCATGCAGACCACGCCAGATCCGTTCCTGGGGTGGACGATGGATCCGGGCGACGACCAGCGCTGCTATGTGCGCCGGTTCCGCGATGGGCGGCTGGCGATGATCTCGGCCGAGCTGTCCGACGCGGCGCTGGCACATCATGCGACGCTGTGCGGGGCAACGCTGGCGCGGGCGCATGCGCGATCCGGCGATGCCGCGCGGATTGCGGGCTACATGGGGTCCGGCGGCGTGTTCGATGCGGCGATCGCCGATTTCGCCGTTTCCTACATGGCGCAGACCGAGCGCGACTGGCGGCAGTTTGTGGACGCGATCAAGGCGGGCCGGATCGAGGCGCGCACGTCGTGATACCGAGGTCAGCTACGAAATGACCATCGCCCGTGATCTTCGGGCCATGATTGCCGCCACGGTCTGCTGGCCACGGTGTCCTGGCCATGAGCGCCCCCCCGGCATGAGTCCCCCCTCAATTTCCTCGCCATGAGCTCCCAGCCATGATTTCCCCGGGTCTGCTCGATACGGCTGCCGCGCTGCTGGACGCCTGCCGCGCGCGCGGGTGGATGCTGGCCACCGCAGAAAGTTGCACAGGCGGATTGATCGCCGCGACGCTGACGGCGATTGCCGGATCGTCCGATGTGGTGGAGCGCGGCTTCGTTACGTATTCGAACGAGGCGAAGATGGAACTGCTCGGCGTGCCGGCCGGGCTGATCGGAGAACACGGCGCGGTCAGCGAGCCGGTCGCCCGCGCCATGGCGGAGGGCGCGCTGGCACGCTCGCGGACCGACATCGCGGTGGCGGTCACCGGCGTCGCCGGCCCCGGCGGCGGCAGTGCGGACAAGCCGGTCGGTCTGGTGTGGTTCGGCCTGGCGCAGTCGGGGGCGGCACTGCACAGCGAACGTGTGATATTCCCCGGCGACCGTGCCGCGATCCGCGAAGCCACGGTCGCGCACGCCTTCACGCTGATTCGCGCCCGCGTGTAGGTCGGATTTCATTCCGCATAGTATGGAGCTTCCTGACGCGCCAGGCGCGCCACCCCACGCCGCATCGGTTGGGGTCGCTGCTTGGGCACAGTCCAGCACAGCGATGCCGAGCGAGCGCGGCGGGCACGCCCCTGTGGATCACAATAGGCAGACATACACGAAAGCATTTCCTATACGCTTAGGTTTTGGTAGAGTGTGGTCATGCCCACGGTTCTGCGGATTGGCGGTCTGCGTGTCGTGGTCTACCCCAACGACCATCCCCGGCGCATGTCCAGGTGCTCGGACCCGGGTGGGTAGTGGTGGTCGACCTCATTGGGCCGACGGTCCGGGAGGTGATCAACTGCGACGAGCGTGACGCGCGCCGGACCCTCCGGCTGATCGTGGCGCATCAGGATGAGCTGACGAAAGCATGGAGGCGGTTCCATGGCTGAGCTGACCACGGCAGAATTTGCGGCAGCCAAGGCGCGAGGCGAGGCGCGGATGCGCGGGCCGCGCGCGGCAAGCGCGCATTACGATGCCGGTCGTAATCGCGTCATCGTGCGGTTGACCACGGGCGTCGAGCTAGGCGTCGCGCCGCACGACGTCGAAGGCCTGCGGCACGCGTCCATTGAAGATCTCAAGGTGATCGAGGTGGAAGCGTTCGGTCTCGGCATCCATTTCCCAAAGCTTGATGCCGACCTCTACGTGCCCGCGCTGCTGCAGGGCGTGCTAGGCTCGAAGCGCTGGATGGCGGCGCAGCTTGGGTCGGCGGGTGGCCGTGCGCGCAGCCCAGCCAAGGCCGCCGCATCACGCGAGAACGGCAAGCGCGGCGGACGGCCACGCAAACTTGCCGCTGGCGGCAAGGGATAAACGACGCAAGCTTACCCCGCATCCCGCGCGATTGCCCCGACATCCGATGCCGTTTCGATCGCCCGGCACGCCGCGATCAGCTTCCGGCCGCGCTCCACGCCAATGCTGGTCTCCGCCAGGTCCAGGAACTTGTCCTCCAACTGCTCATCGGTCATCGGCTGAGATTCGCTGCCGATGCAATGCTCGATCCGGCACGTCAGCTTCTGCCCGTCGCGCAGCGTCACCATGACCTCGGCGGCATCCGGCGTGAGCGCGTCTTCGCGCACGGCGGTGATCCGATCCTGGAACCCAACGATCACCGGATCCAGCGCCACCTCGGTCAGCATGTCCGTGGTCCGCGCAGTGCCGCGAATGAACGCCACCGCCACCCAGTGGTACAGGCTGACATGGGTTTGGAATTCATCCACCGCATTGCGCCGGTCGCTCAGTGCCATCGCAGAGGGCGAGGCCTTGATCGCGACACGCTCGATCTCGCGATGGTCCAGCGTGTGGTCGCGCTTGAGCCGCAGGCAGGCATCCAGGATCGGATGGATCACAATGCCGCACGGATACGGCTTGTAGGTATTGCGCAGCACCTCGAATCGTTCGCCGAAATCGTCCAGCAGATAGGCCAGATGCGGCTCCTCGGCGAACACGCTCAGATAACCGTAACGCCCCTCCAGCCCGATCAGCGAGGCGGTAAATCCCTGCGCCGCCAGCAGCGCGGCCTGCAAGCCCGTCCGCGCCGCCTGCGCCGGCATCAGCGCCGTGGTCATCGTGCCGTGCATCACCCGCATGCCGGCGGCCTGCGACGCGGCGATGCCGATCGCGCGGCGCATCCCGTCCTCGTCGAGCGCCATTAGTTTCGCCGCCGCGACGGCCGCGCCCAGGCCGCCGGCGATGCCGGTCTGCGACCAGGCGATGGTGCCGCGCGCCGGGGCAACCGAGAGTGCCATGCTGACGCGGCAGACCGTTTCGATGCCGAGCGCAAACGCCGCCAGGAAATTGGCGCCGCTGATCGGCTGCTGCTCCGCCACCGCCAGCGCCGCGGCGGCGACGGGCCCGCTGGGGTGCACGATCGCCAGCGCGTGCGTGTCGTCGAAGGAATGCACGCTGGAGGCCAGGCAGTTGATCAGCGTCGCATGCAGCGGATCGGTCTTGCCGCCGCGCCCGATCAGCGTCGCCTTGGGCGGTCCGGCAAACGGGCCGAATGCCGCGTCCACCGCATCCACCGTTGCATGCCGCGCGCCGCCAAGCATGCATCCGAGGATGTTGAGGAAGGCGCGCCGCGCCTCGACCCGAACCTCGGTCGGCATGTCCTTCAGCTTGGTGCCCAGGACGTAGCGCGCCAGGCGACCGGTGGCATCGGAGGTCGTGAGATCGGTTGCCATGGCGTTTCCTTTGCGTCAGGTTCCCAGGCTATGCTGTCCCCAAGGGCAAGATGCCCGCTGGGTGCGATGTCGTTGCCGTTACAGCGCGCGGTTCTCACCGCCGTCGATATCGATCAGCGTGCCCTGCACGAAGGACGCCTTGTCCGAGGCCAGGAAGGCGACGGCGGAGGCGATCTCATCCGGCCGGCCGAACCGGGCGGTGCCGCAGGTGGCGAGCAGATTAGCACGCGCCGCATCCGGCGTGATCCCCTGCCCCTTCGCCAGGCGCGCGATATTGCGGATCAACCGTTCGGTCTCGATATGACCCGGATTGATCGCGTTCACGCGCACGCCCTCGCGCATGCCGAGATGCGCCATCGCCTTGGTGAAATTCAGCACCGCGGCGTTGACCGAGCCGCCGATGGTGAACTCCTCGTTGCCCGCACGCGCGCCGATTCCGACGATGTTGATAACGGTGCCGCCGACCGATTTCAGATGCGGCCAGGCGGCCCGCGTGGCGCGCACATAGCCGTGGAACTTCAGCGCATAGCCGTCCTGCCAATCGTCGTCAGTCAGCGCGAAGAAGTCGCCGCGCCTGGTGGCGCCGGCGTTGTTCACCAGAATGTCCAGCCGGCCGAACGCGGCGACGGCGTGCGCGACCGCCGCCTGCATCGTTCCGGCTTCGCGCAGATCGCCGGCGAAGATGACGCAGCGCGCCTGCGCGCGGGATGTGATGGCGGCGGCAACCTCGGCGAGTTTCGCTGCGTCGCGCGCGGCGAGACAGACCTGCACGCCCTCGGCCGCGAGCTCCAGCGCGATCGCCTCGCCCAACCCGCGGCTGGCGCCGGTAACCAGCGCCGCCTTGCCCCGTAGACCCAGGTCCATCCCGTTTTCCCTGTTTGGCGTTGCGCGCAGTCTGCCCTGATTGCGACTTGATTGCCATCGGGCGATGCTGCACTGCACAGCGACACGATACGGCAGACGAACTGGACGACAGGCGGACCGGTGAAGATCGACCTTGGAGTGGATATCGGTGGCACGTTCGCCGACGTGGTGTGCCGCGCCCCGGGGCAGCGGCCACGCGCCATGAAGCTGCCGACCACGCGCGGCGATCCGTCGGCCGCGGTGCTGCGCGCGATCGAGCTTCTGGCACAATGGGACGTGCCGCCCACGGCGATCGCGCGCTGCCTACACGGCACGACGATCGCCACCAACGCGGTGTTGGAGCGCAAGGGGAGTGGGAGTCTTCCGCCGCTTTCCCCTTTCCCCTTTCTTCGTTCCCCTCGTCCCTCTTTTCACCGCCCCTTGAAAACCCCCGGCTTGCGCTTTTCCGCGAACGCGCGCGCCGCTTCCTGGAAATCCCCCGTTAGATACAGCTTCTCCCCGACGGTCATGTTGATCACCTCGCGCGTGTGCTGGGCCATGTGCCAGCGCCGCACCCGCACGGTGGACCGCACGCTCAGCGGCGGATTGGCTGCCACCTCGCGCGCCAGCTCCATCGCCACCGGCAGATGCATCCCCTCCGGCGCCACCCGGTTGATCAGATTGCGCGCCGCTGCCTCCTCCGCCGTGAAAAACCGCCCGGTCAGCGCCACCTCATTCGCAAACGCGCCGCCACCGCGCTGCGCCAGCGTCGCCCAGTATTTCGCCCCGCCCAGCCCGCGGCTGGTCTCGGTGATCTGAAACTTCGTGTTCGTCTCGGCGACGATCAGATCGCAGTCGAATACGATGCCGACAGCCAGCCCCAGCACGTAGCCGTGCGCCGCCGCAATCACCGGCTTCCAGTTCACCGCGCGGGTCAGCAGGTCGAAGGAGTTGGTGCCCCAGCCCTGAGGACCGCCCAGCGCCTCGAATTCCTCCCGCTTGCGCAACTGACGCTGATGCACGTCGGCCCCGGACGAGAACGCGCGCCCACGCCCGCGAATGATCGCGACATACGCTTCTGCATCGACATCGAAACGTCTCAGCGCGTCGGCCAATGCGCCCACCAGCTCATCGTTGAACGCATTCAGCTTCTCCGGCCGGTTAAGCGTCAGCGTGACGATGTTGTCGACGCGCTCGTACTCGACCAGCGTCTTGGTTGGCGTGTCGGGCATGGCTTCCTCCGTCGGTCAGACCTGGACGTTCAGGCCCACCTCGCCCTTGATATGGTGGATCAGCTCGCGGCGGCGGAAGTGCCAGCCGCCCGGCTTGCGCGCCAGCACATCGAGGTAGATGCCGCAGATCGAGGGCACCAGGCCGCCGCCGCTCTGCAACACCACCAGGTAGTTGGATTCCGCCTCGGCCCGGTCGCCGTCCAGCGAGATGACGCTGTTCATGGTGAAATGCATGCGCCCCGGCGCCACAGGAACGTTGCGTTGCATCAGCGCCGCGACCTCCGCCGGCCCGGTGGCGCGCGCGTAGGGCGCGATCCATTCCCCATCCGAGGCGAACAGCTCGCCCAGTTCGGCGAACATATGCCGGTCCATGGCAAAGCAATAGCGATGCAGCACCTCGCGGATCGCGTCCCTGTCCTCCGATGCCGTTGGCATTACGCTTCCTTCCGATGTCGTCGAGCCTCTATGGGGCAGTTATACCAACTGACGTCGACTCCCGGACTGATCGGTCCGAAGCCGGTGCGGGTGGGGATGGCCGGGACAAGCGTGGCCATGACGAATTGGAACGTGGTCACAATGACGCGTAGACCTTGCGCTCGAACTCGGCGAAGATGCGCAGCACCGTCGGATCGGCGAACGGCAGCACCTGCGTCATGAACACGCCACCCACGCGCTTCGTCGGATCGATCCAGTAATAGGTGTTGCGCAACCCGGCCCAGGCCAGGCTGCCGGCGCTGCGCCGGCCGGGCACATCCTGCGTGTTGATCAGGAATGTCAGACCCCATTTCACCGCCATGCCGGGGAACAGATCGACGTCGCACGATGCCTCCTTGTTCTGGCTAAGCATCGGCTGCACGTTCAGCGCGCCGATATGATTTTGCCCCATCAGCGCAACGGTTTCCGGCTTCAGGATCCCGCCGCCGCCGTTCAGGATCGCGCGCACGAAGGCCAGATAGTCGCGCGCGGTGGAATACAGTCCACCGCCGCCGTTGAAGAATTCCGGCACGCGCGGCGGATCGATCGGCTGCGGCGTCAGGCCGCCGTCGACACCGCGCGCATGCGTCGGCACCCGACGCGCGTCCTGGCCGGGACGCAGCAGGAAGCCGGAATCGCGCATCCCGAGAGGATCGAACACATGCGCACGGAGATGGTCATCGAGGTTCTCGCCACTGACCGCCTCGACGATGCGCCCGATCCAGTCGATGTTGATGCCGTACTCCCAGCGGGTGCCGGGATCGGTGGCGAGGGGCGCCTTCAGCGCCTCCAACCGGCCGGTGCGCGCCGCAGGCAGACCGGTCACCTTGTAGAAGCGCGCCAGCTCCGGGTTCCATACGTCATAGGCATAGCCCGCCGTGTGCGTCAGCAGATTCCGCAGCGTAATGGTGCCGCGGGCAGGCCGCAGCTTCGGCGCGCCGGTGGCATCGAAGCTATCCAATACAAGCGGCGATCCTAGCTGACCGATGATCTCACCCGCCGGCTGGTCCAGTCCCACGCGCCCCTGCTCGACCAGTTGCATCGCCGCGGCGCCGGTCAGCGCCTTGGTCATCGAGGCGATGTGGAACACCGTGTCCAGTTCCATTCCCGCGTCGCCGGCCAGGCTCGCCTTGCCGAATGCGCCCTGGTAGATCGTTTCGTCGGCGGTGGTCGCCATCGCCACCACGCCGGGGATGGCGCGCGACTCGGTGGCCTCCGTCAGCAGGCGATCTGCGTTCTGTGCCAGTGTCATCCGCGTTTTTCCCCCGGTTTCGATAGCCGCGCCGCCAGCCCCAGCCAGCGCGCAAGCTGCAACAACTTGGCCTTGATGATATCCCACAGCAGCCCATGCGCGGCGAGCGGCACCACGTTTTCGGCGGTCGTTGCAGTCACGGTCGTTGCGGTCTCCTCATGATACTCCCCCTCGCCTAGAAGGCTTGGGCCGCGACGCGGACCAAGCCCTCAAGGCGAGGGGGAGTGTTCTTACTCCGCCTCACGCGGCGTAGTTCAGCTTCAAACCTGGTTCATCCCACTGCATCACAGCAAGCTGTCCCTGATCCGATAACGTAATGTAGGCGGTGCGCAGATCGGCGCCACCGAAACAGATATTGGTGGGATAGACGTCCGGCACCTTCACCTGATGCAGCACGTCTCCATCCGGGGTGATCACGGTGATGAACCCCGTGGTCAAGGTCGCCACGCAGACATTGCCCGACGCGGTCACCGCGATGCTGTCGAAGCGCTGGAATCCCGGCAGCCCGGCGACCAGCCGCCCGCCATGCGGCGACGGGAAGCCGTGCTTCTTGACCACGCCGGGCGATTCGATATCGAACGCCCAGAGCCGCGCCGGTTCGGTATCGGCAACATACAAGACCGTCTCGTCCGGCGACAGCGCGCAGCCGTTCGGGCTGAGCACCGGATAGGCAACCTCGGAAACCTTCGAGCCATCCGGCAGCGCGTAATACACCCCGCCATGGTCGCGATGCCGCGCATAGCGTTTGCCCAGGTCGGTGAAATAGAAACCGCCCTGCTTGTCGAACACCAGGTCGTTCGGCGCCGACAGCCGGTGTCCGTCACAATGCGAATAGAGCTTCGTCGCCTCGCCGGTGTAGCGGTCGATCCGCTGCACCGAGCCGCCGTGATAATCCAGCGCCGGGCCGATCCCCATCGAGTGGTTCGGCAGATAGACGCTGCCGCCATTGTCGCACAGATAGAGCGCGCCATCGGGTCCCAGCGCCAGCCCGTTCGGCCCGCCGCCGGTGTCGGAGAACAACGACACCGTGCCGTCGGCGGTGACACGATTCACCCGGCGGTTGCGAATGTCGGTGAGGATCACCGAGCCATCCGGAAACGCCACCGGTCCCTCCGGAAATCCCAGACCCGTCGCCAGAATTTGCACATCCGCCATGTTGTCCTCCCGCTTGGCTTGCTGGGATCAGGGTCATGCCGTGGAGGGTTCAGGTCAAGGCGCGGGCTGGTGGCGTCCTGACGATCGGATGACAGGTCTTGGGCGTTTGATCCTCAGCAAGAAAAGCTACACCACAGAGGCACAGAGACACGNNCGCGGCACCGTGCTGCGGGGATGGCCGGAACAAGTCCGGCCATGACGATGACAGGCCGTACGGCCCGACCAAAATGAGAATTGCTGCGCGTCGATATTTGCTCCGTGTCTCTGTGCCTCTGTGGTGTACCTTAGCTTTTTTCGCTGACGACCGCGATGCCCAATCAACGCGGATCATGACGCCGCCGCCGCGACAAACATCGCCTGCTCACCCGGTCCGCATGCGGCGCCACTCGCGGAACAGCAATCCAAACACCGCAGGGTCCTGCACCAGGTAGCGCCAGGCCAGTCGGCGCGGATCGGATGCCACTCGGTGCAGCCACTCCAGCCCCGATCGCCGCATCCACATCGGCGCGCGTTGCGTCGTGCCACTCAGAAACGCCAAGCTGGCGCCGATGCACAGGCCAACCCCGCGCGCCTGCCCGGTCGCCGCGATCGCCGCCGCCAGCAATTCCTGGCGCGGCGAGCCGACCGCGAGAAACGTCAAACGCGTCGGGTGCGCCACGACGAAGTCGATCGCGGCCCGGAACGCTCCGGCATCACGCTCGAAGCCCATCGGCGGATTATGATGCGCCACCTCGCCGAGCCCGTAGCGCCGGACCAGCGCCGGCAGCCACGCCGGCCGCAGACCGATGATGGTCACGCGCTCCTTCGGCCGCAGATGCGCCGACAGGAGCAGCGCCGTTACGTCGCTGCCGGGCGCGACGCGCGGTACCGCGAGCCCGAGCAGCCACGCGGCGCGAGCCACCACGCGCGAATCCAGCAGGCACAGCCATGCACCGGCATAGGCCGCTTCCAGCTCGGGATGCCGCGCCAGGCGCACCAGGTGATCCGCATTCGGCGTGACCACATAGCGGAACGATGCGTCCGCCGATTGTTGCGCGATCAGCGATGCTGCCGCCGGGGCATCGAGGTCGGCGAAGTCCAGACCCAGCCGCCGGACGGTCACCAGCCGTACCGCAACGTCAACAAACCCAGGCTGCGGGTGAACGGTCCCGAGGTGCCGACGCCGCCGCCCTGCTGGTCGTTGTAGCTGTAGGTCGCCGACACGCGCATGCGCCGATCGACCAGCCAGGTCACGCCGAGCCCGAACAACAGCGCCCTCTGCCGGCCGCCCTGCAGGAAATCCGCCTGCTGCACGCCGCCGGTGGCCTGCAACAGGATATCGCGGGCATACTCGTGATCGATCGTTAGCTTGCCGGCGGTGTAGGTGTAGCCGACCTCGCCTTCCTGCGCGGCGTCCTCGATACTGCGGGTCAGCGTGCCGGTCACCGTGGTCATGCCGTTCGGGGCCCAGATCAGCTCCGCCTCGGCCACCGGCGCGTTGTGCGCGCTATAGGCGCTGGCGGCGAACTGCCGCTCCTCCCAACCCAGCAGCAGGCGATAGCGCCAAAATGCGTCGCGGTCGTCGGACAGGCCGACGAGCACCAGCGCGCCGGTGGAGTTGCGCGTGGGCTGACCGGCCTGCGGCGTGAGGTAGTTCGTTGCGGTGCCGTGCAGAACCAGCAACGCGTTCTGCAACGGCATGATCTCGTAGCGCGCGGTTACGCCGCCGGCCAGAACGTTACGGTCACGATAGCTCTGGCTGGCCGGGGCGCCCATGATCGTGGTGTTGGTATACTGATAGTTCGACAGCTCGAGGTTTGGCGTCAGGGCGAGCCGACCGAGCGCCACCGTGTAGTCGACCCGCGCATCGAACAGCTTGAATGCCACCGGCGTGTCGGAGGGCACCGCGTCGAGCGAAGTGCGGTCCTCGTGGCGGTAAAGGTAGGCCGCGGCGAGGGTCAGTTCGTCGCGACCGATCGCCAATGTGCCACCGAATGCCGCGGTGGCGTCGGTGCGGCTCTGCTTTGGCGCCTCGAGGTAGCGCGTGTCGTCGAGGCCGAGGATGCCCGCCACCGCGTCGCGCGACCAGTCGGAGCGTGCGGTCACCGAGGGATGCGTGCCCAGTGTCAGACTGCTCGGCGAACCGGGGCCACCCAGCACGTTGCTGTCGTAGCCAAGCCCTTCCTCGATCGATGGCGAGACCAGGAAGCTGTCGACCTGGATGCCGGGCGGTTGATAGTCGGGCCGCGTGCGCGACAGCACGGTGACGCCGGGCATGGTGTCGTAGCCCGGCACACCGGCCGGGAAATAGCCGGACAGCGTCTGCGCCCGCGCCCCGCCGACGGTGCCGGCCAGCAGTAGAATGCCGGCGGCGCTGGCCAGCCGCAACCCGCCGGCGGTGCTGGCCGGTAGTAAACTGCCGGTCAGACCGCCGACACGGCGGATGCAGTGCCAGATCGAGTCCATGCTAGGTTTTGGTCCGGTCGCACCGGTCGTTTTGGCCGGGCTGGAGCCGAGTATTCAGGTATGTGGTTAACGAAGTGTGCACCCCGGGCGGCGGTCCATAGCCACCAACGCAGCGCACCCAGGCGGCGGTGACCCGGGGATCAGTCCCGGCGATCAGGCCCGGCAATGAGGCCCCGGGGGTCAGGCCCGGGAATCAGGCCCGAGAATCAGGCCAGGGAATCAGGCATGTGCCGGGCGCGCGGCCGGACCGGCTGACAGAAAATGCGCGTCTTCTATACTGGGCCGTCCAGTATACTGGGCCGTCCAGGAGAACCCGCCGGCCATGACGCCGAACCCGCTCGCGAAATTGTGCTCCGGCCGGGTGCATTACGCCTGGGTGGCGCTGGCGGTGACCTTCACCATGATGCTCGCCGTGGTCGGCGTACGGTCGGCGCCCGGCGTGATGATCGTTCCGTTGCAGCGCGCGTTCGGCTGGAGCGTCGGCACCATCTCGGGCGCCGTGTCGCTGAACATCCTGCTGATGGGCCTGACCGGACCATTCCTGACCGGGCTGGTGGAGACCATCGGCCTGAAGCGGACGATCCTGCTGGCGATGCTGGTGCTGCTCGCCGGCAGCCTCGCGTCCTGCTTCATGACCACGCCGTGGCAGTTGTATCTCACCTGGGGGCTGATGATCGGCGTCGGCGCGGGGGCCGGCGCGGTCGGGCTGGCGGCCGCGGTCGCCAATCGCTGGTTCGCGACGCGGCGCGGGCTGGTCATGGGGCTGCTGACGGCGGCCAACGCTGCCGGGCAGTTGATCTTCCTGCCGGTGCTGGCGGCGCTGGCGCAGCACCACGGATGGCGGAGCGTGTCGATCACCGTCACCCTGGCGGTGGCGGCGATGATCCCGGTGGTGGCGCTGCTGCTGCCGGAGCGGCCGTCGGATATCGGCCTGCTGGCCTTCGGGGCCACCGAGGAACCGGTCAGCCCGCGGAGCTCGCGCAACCCGTTTACCGCCGCGATCCATGGCCTGCGCCGCGGCGCCGGGTCACTGGATTTCTGGCTGCTGGCTGGCAGTTTCAGCATCTGCGGTCTTTCCACAAACGGACTGATCGGCACGCATCTGATCGCCTACTGCGTCGATCATGGAATCCCGGAGGTGACCGGCGCGTCGTTCCTGGCCTCGTTCGGCATCTTCAACATGATCGGCGCCACCGCGTCGGGTTGGTTCACCGACCGCACCAATCCGCGGGCGCTGCTGTTCTGGTATTTCGGCCTGCGCGGACTGTCGCTGGTGATCTTGCCGTTCACCCCATTCGACATGTTCAGCCTGTCGGCCTTCGCGTTGTTCTATGGCCTGGACTGGATCGCCACGGTGCCGCCGACCTTCGCGCTGACCAATGCGGTGTTCGGTCGCAAGGACGCGCCGGTGATGATGTCGTGGATCTACGCGGGCCATCAGGTCGGCGGCGCGATCGCCGCGGTGGGCGCCGGCGCGGTGCGCGGCCTGACCGGCAGCTATCTGCTGGCGTTTCTTACCGCCGGCCTGGCGTGCCTGCTGGCCTCCTTGCTGGTGCTGCGCATCGCGGGCGCGCCGGCGGTCGTTGCAGCAGCGGAGTAGATGCGATGAGTTACCAACCATTCGACCTGACCGGCCAGGTGGCCCTGGTGACCGGCGGCAACAGTGGCATCGGCCTGGGCATGGCGCTGGCGGTGGCCGCGGCGGGTGCCGACGTGGCGATCTGGGGCACCAATGCGGCGAAGAACGACGCGGCGGCGGAACAATTGCGCGGCCACGGGCGCCGCGTGCTGGCGCTGCGCTGCGATGTGGGCAATGAGGCGGCGGTGGACGCGGCGCTCGCCGAGACGGTTGGCGCGCTGGGGCGGGTGGATGGCTGCTTCGCCAACGCGGGTGTCAGCGGGCGTGGCGTGACGTCGTTCCTGGAGATGACGACCGAGGAATGGAACCGCGTGCTGCGCGTCAACCTGCACGGTGCGTTCTATACGTTCCGTGCGGCGGCGCGGCACATGGTGGCGCGCGGCGGGGGCGGGGTGCTGGTGGGGACTGCGTCACTTGCCGCGATCGAGGCGGCGCCGCGGTCCGAGCACTACGCCGCGACCAAGGGCGGCATGATCTCCATGGTGCGCGCGATGGCGGTGGAGTTCGCGCGCCACGGCGTGCGGGCCCACGCGATCCTGCCGGGTTGGATCGAGACCGACATGACTGCGAATGCGGTGGGGACCGAGGGGTTCCGCACCAAGGTGTTGCCGCGCGTGCCGATGCGGCGCTGGGGCACCGGGGCGGATTTCGGCGGGATCGCGGTGTATTTGATGAGCGCGGCGTCGCGGTATCATACGGGCGACACGTTTGTCATCGACGGCGGGTATTCGCTGTTTTGAGGTGCTTCAACGTTGCGGCGGCGGACCGGCTCTGGAAGACTGTTCTCCCCCTCCCCTTGCGGGAGGGGGATGGGGGGAGGGGTTCGTGCCAGGGTCACAACGCAGCTTGGTACCGCCCTGACCCCTCCCCCCATCCCCCTCCCTCAAGGGGAGGGGGAGAATATTCTTGTTCTTATCAGCGTCCCCGGAAATGCGGCATCACCGCCTCGGACACCCACTGGAACTGATCCAGCATCATCGCCTGCGGCGTGGTGATCGGCGTACTCAGGTTCACGTGCTCCATCCCCGGGTAGCGCGCCTCCAGCTCCTTCAGGTACGCAACGAGCTCCTCCGGCGTGCCGGCGAACCAGGCGCCCATTTTCATGTAGTGCTCGACGGTCGGCACCCCCGCCTCCGCCCAGCCGCCGCGCCGGCCGATCGCCGCGATCTGCGCCGGCGTCACTCCCGGCAGGAAGCCAAGCGGGGCGAACATCTTGGCGTGCTCTTCGTACAACGGGATCACCGCCTGCAACGCCTTGGCGCGCGAATCGGCGAGGTGGAAAAAGATGCCGATCATCAGGTTCTCGCCGAGCTTCAGATCCATCCCGGCGCGCGCGGCGGCATCGCGATACGCGGTGATCGGCCCCTGCTGCATCGTCGCGGCACCGCCGCCCACCGCGCCCTTGATGCCGTGCCTGATCATGAAATCCAACCCACGGGGGCTGGCGCTGACCACCGGCTGCCAGGTCTCCACCGGACGGTGGATCGGCCGCGGCACCAAGGTCAGATCCTTCAGCGTGTAGCCGCGATACGGCACCTCGGGCGGCAGCGTGTAGTGCTTTCCGTGGTGGCTGAACCGCTCCTCGTTGAACGCCTTGAAGATGATCTCGACCTGCTCTTCGAACAGCTCGCGATTGGCTTCCTGGTCCAGGATCGGCGCGCCGAACGTTTCGACCTCGCGCGAGTGGTAGCCGCGGCCGACACCGAACACGGTGCGGCCCTTGGTCATGATGTCGGCACACGCAAAGTCCTCAGCCAGTCGCAGCGGGTGCCACATCGGCGCGATGTTGAAGCCGCAGCCGATCTTCAGGGTCTTGGTCAGGTGGCACAGATGCACTGCTGCCATCAGCAGGTTTGGCATCACTTCGTAGCCCTCGACCTGGAAGTGATGCTCGGCCAGCCACAACGTGTCCCAGCCGGTGCGATCCATCAGTTGGGCGATCGCCTCGGATTTGGCGAAGACGCTCGCCAGGAGGTCGTTGGAATAGCGCCGCTCGTTCGCCGGCGTGGCGTCCTGGCCACGGTCGGGCAGATCGATATGGCCGGGGTAGACGGTGGTGAATTTCCGGATCATTTGGACCTCTCTTGCCGGCGGGCAGGTGGGACGTCGTGGGTGGCAGTTTGGGACGCCAGTCTGGCGCTGTTTCCCCGGGCGCGAAAGATGTGCCGCCCGGCGCGCCCGATAGCCCCACTGGTGCCGTCCGAGGCGCTCGCGAGGTCCGCATGCAACACAGAGGCGCAGAGATCTCAGGGACCTCAGAGAAGGCAAGGCAGTGACTGCGCTTCGCGCGAAGCGCGGTTACTATCCTGCCTTCTCTGAGGTCCCTGAGATCTCTGCGCCTCTGTGTTGAATCAACCGCCGCCGCAACCATGAACCTTCCGGCACTCCCACCGACCCGCCGACAAGTTCCGTGGTCGAGCGTTGACTTAACCCAGCGCCAGTCGCAGGCCGCGACAATGTGAGAAATACGGACTACCCTGCGAACCGTCGTGGCCCGCCGGTGCGGCAATAACCTGGAGTCGAGGGGATGCGTCTGGCTTTGCGATCACTGGGCACGGCCGCGGCGCTGGCCGTTACGCTATCCGGCTGCGAGACGAAGGTCACCCAGATCTCGGTCGTCTGCCGACCAGGCGACCAGCCGACCGCGCCGGTTCGATGGTTCTATACCAGCAAGGTCGATGCCTCGGTGATCAAGCGCATCCCGCGCGCGATCGATATCACCCTAAATTACACCGGCGCCGACCCGCGCGCGGTCCCGCCGATCACGACGTATTTCTACCGTCAGAACGGCGCCACGCTGCGCGTCGCCTCCAGCGCCAGGGCGACCATGCCGGCGAAGGGCACATTCACCTATCACGTCGACACCGGCGGCTACGATCAGGCGCTGACCAAAACCGGGCGCGGGGCGGCCGAGGAGCTGGCGTTCTTCGTCGAGGTCGATGGCAGCTATTTCGGTGGCCTGCTGTCGCCGCCGACCTGCGGTCGTTACACCGACGGACATCTCGATATCGGCAAGGCGGCGAACGTGCCGAACCTCAAGGACAAGCATCCGCTCAATCTGGGTGCCTCCGACTGGCTCGCGGTCTCGTCACTGCCCACCGCGGTGCTGCGCACGGAAGGGCCGGAGACGTCGACCTACGCGTTCTTCCAGGAGCCGATCGCGATGACCGAAACGAAGAATGCGACCAGCGTGCCGGATGATGTGGCCAAACAGGCGGCCGAGGTCGGCGTGACCGCGACGACGCCGACTTTCGCCATCACCGGCGAGCCGGCGCCCACCGCGGGCACGCCGCCAACCCCGCCCCAAGCGGGGAAACCATGAGGGAACCCATGAGCGAAACCATGCCGACCTACCTGCTGATCCATGGCGCCTATCAGGGCGGCTGGATCTGGCGCGATGTGGCCGCATCGCTGTGCGCCGCCGGACATCGCGCGCTGGCGCCGACGCTGGATGGCTGCGCGGAACGCCGCCACGCGCTTCGCCCCGGCATCACCACCGAGACCCAGGCAGAAGAACTCGCCGCGCTGCTGTTCTACGCGGATCTGCGCAACGTCGTGCTGGTCGGCACCAGCAGCGGCGGCATGGTGCTGTGCCGCGCCGCCGAACTGGCGCGCGAGCGGGTCGGCCGGCTGGTGTTCGCCGACGCGCTTGCCCTGTTCGATGGCGAGACGATCGGCGACATCGTGACCCGCCGCCCCACCCCGGTCAGCACCGAGCTGTCGACCGGCCCGTCGCGCGAGGACGCCGCCGGGCGGCTGTTCGCCGGGTTGGACCCCGCCACGCGCGACTGGGCGCTGGCGCGCTACACGCTGCACCCGGTCGCCTGCATGCAGGCGCCGGTGCGGCTGGAGCGGTTCTGGAACGAAATCTGGACGGCGAGCGTGATCTGGTGCCGCCAGAGCGCCAATCCGCCCGAGGCACACCAGCGCCGCACCGCGGACCGCCTGGCCGCGCGGTGGTTCGAACTCGACACCGGCCACTATCCGATGCTGAGCACGTCTGCGGAGTTGACGCGGCTGATCACCGCCTGATGCCACAGGGATATAGCCCGGCGTACAGCCCGGGGATAGATGCCCCGGGGGCCGATAACGTGCTGCGCGGCATCGTGCTGTCGCTGCTGTCGACGACGGTGTTCGCCGCCTCCGATACGATTGCGAAATTCCTCACTGAGAGCCTGCCGGTGATCGAGATCACCTGGATCCGCTACATGATCTTCGTGATCTTCGCCGGCGGGCTGGCGCGTTCGGCGGGTGTACACGCGTTGTGGCCGCGCAGCCCGACATTGCAGGTGGTGCGCGGGCTTTGCGTGGCCGGGTCCGCAGTGCTGTTCGTGTTCGGCGTGAGCAGCATGCAGATCGCACAGGCGAGCACGATCAGTTTCATTTCGCCGCTGATGATCACCGTGCTGTCGATCCCGGTGCTGGGCGAGGTGGTTGGCCTGCGCCGCTGGGCGGCGACGGCGGCCGGCCTGCTCGGCGTGGTGATCGTGGCGCGGCCGGGCACCGGCGGATTCCAGCCGGCGGCACTGTTCGGTGTGGCGTCCTCGGCCTGCTGGGCGCTGGCCCTGGTGATCACGCGCAAGATGGCAACGACCGAGCGCTCGACGACGACGTTGGCCTGGACGGCCGGCGTCGGCGCGGTGGTGCTGACCGCGCTGCTGCCGTTTGTGTTCGTGCCGCCCGGCTTGCCGCATTTGCTGCTCGCGCTGGTGGTGGGGGTGCTGTCGTCCGCCGGGCAATGGCTGGTGGTGCTGGCGCACCGTTGGGCGCCGGCTTCGGTGCTGGCGCCGTTCTCCTACTCGCAGTTGATCTGGGCGACGATCAGCGGCTGGCTGGTGTTCAATAACCTGCCCGACGAGTGGACCCTGGTGGGTGCGGCGATCATCATCGCGAGCGGGCTGTATACCGCGCATCGCGAGCGGATCCGCGCGCGGGGTGTCAGACCGCGCGCGCGGGTGGCCCTGGTGGACGCGGCCCGGCGGCACCTGTAGGGCGGAAAAGCGCCGCGCAACCCTGTCATTGCGAGCGAAGCGAAGCAATCTCCCGCAGATAACGCACCACTGCACGTAGGGGATTGCTTCGCTTCGCTCGCAATGACAGAGAAAGATGTCGCGCTACACAGCGAAAGATGCCGCGCTACTTCGCCGCAACGGCCTGCAGGTCGGGGAAATCTGTCTCCCAGCCGCCACCCAACGCCTTGTAGATCGCCACCAGGTCCGTATCGATCGCCGTCGTGCTGTCGGCCAGCGACTGCTGCGTGGCGAACAGGCTGCGTTGCGCGTCCAGCACCTGAAGGAAATCCGCGACACCCTGCTGGTAGCGGCTCTGCGCCAGCGACACGGCGCGCTGGTTCTGCCGCACCGCCTCGGCCAACTGATCACGCCGGTGCTGCTCGGTCTCATACGCGGTCAGGCTGTTGTCGATCTCGTGCCAGGCGTTCAGCACGGTGCGCTGATACACGACGGCGGCCTCCTTTTGCTGCTGCTCGCGCAGTTCCAGCGTCGACTTCAACCGTCCGCCCTCGAAGATCGGGATGTTAATCGACGGGCCCAGGGCGTACAGCAGCGAGTTCAGGGTGAACAGATTCCACGGCTGCAATGCCTGGATGCCAGCGCTGCCGCCCAACGTGAACGACGGATAAAAATTCGCGTCCGCCACGCCGATCGTCGCCGTCGCGGCGTGCAATTGCGCGTCGGCCTGGCGGATATCAGGACGCCGGCGAGCGAGTTCCGAGGGCAGTCCCACCGGGATCAGCGGCGGCACCGGCGGCACCGGCCGCGCCGTCGCCAGCTCGTCCGTCAGCGCCTGCGGCGGCTGGCCCAGCAGCAGACTGAGCGCGTTGATGAGCTGGCGTTCCTGCTGCTCCAGCGGCGGGATTTGCGCGGCGAAGGTCGCCACCTGTGCCGAGGCGTTGGCAACGTCGAGATCGGTCGTTACGCCGCCCTCGGCACGCTCGCGCGTCAGCTCCTGGCTCTGCTGCGCGGTTTTCAAGTTGTCGCGCGCGATCTGCAGCCGCACCTGTGTGCCGCGCAGTTGCAGGTAGTCGCGCGCCACCTCGGCGAGCGAGCTCAGCAGCGTGTCGCGCCGCGCCTCCGCGCTCGCGGTCACGTCGGCGTCGGC
This sequence comes from Acetobacteraceae bacterium, assembly GCA_003151425.1. GTDB lineage: Bacteria > Pseudomonadota > Alphaproteobacteria > Acetobacterales > Acetobacteraceae > Palsa-883. The sequence goes on along the minus strand of PLXO01000076.1, from coordinate 36,516 downwards.
CGCCTCGACCGAGCGCCGCACCTTGCCCCACAGGTCGAGTTCCCAGGTCGAGTCGAATCCGTACTGATAGATATCGATGGCGCCCAGCCTGGCGCCTTTCACCCCGCCGGCGGTCTCTCCCGCGGCACCATTGGCTGCGGAGCCCGCGGCGATCGCGGACAGCCCGGCGAACACGCCGTTGTTGGACGCCTTCTGGCGCTGATAGGACGCGTTCGCCTCGAAATTCGGATAGGCATCCGCCGCGGCAACGCCACGCTGGGCGCGCGACTCGGCCAGGCGAATTGTGGCCACCTGCACATCGAGATTTTCTCTGGCGACACGTTCCTCGAGCATGGTCAGTTCATCGTCGTGGAACAGGCTCCACCAGGTCGGATCGATCGGTGCGGCGACCGGCGTGCTGGCGGGCGGCTTGGCCGGTGAACTGAACCAGGCTGCCGGAGATGACCAGCCGGGAGATTTGAAGTCGGGACCCAGGGTGCAGCCGCACAGCAGCAGAACGGCGGCGGCAAGGACAGGTTTGTGCATCGCTTAATTCCGCGGGCCGTGCGATGGCGCGACCCTGGCCGGTTCTAGCGGAGGATGCCGGCGGGTGACCAGCCACGCGGCGGGACACTGCATTGCAGGCGCGGGCCAAGCCGGGTGGAATGGCGGGCGGCCAGCAGGATGCGCAGGGGGACGTAATGACCGACGAGCTGATCCGATTGCCTGCGACCGAGGTGGTGGCGCGGCTGCGGCGGGGCGAGGTCTCGCCGCTCGAGCTGGTCGAGGCCGCGGCGACGCGCATCGCTTCGGTCGAGCCGGCGGTCAACGCGCTGCCGACGCTGTGTCTCGATCGGGCGCGGGTACATGCGCGCCGGTTGATGGCCGGCGACGGGCGGGAGGAAGCCGACGCGCCGGGGTGGCTTGCCGGCCTGCCGGTGGCGATCAAGGACCTGACCGATGTCGCCGGCGTGCGCACCACCTATGGCTCGCCGATTTTCCGCGATCATGTGCCGGCGCGATCCCATCCGGTGGTGGAACGGATCGAGCGCCGGGGCGGCATCGTGATCGGCAAGTCGAACACGCCGGAGTTCGGCGCCGGCGGCTCGACCTTCAACGAGGTGTTCGGCAAGACGCGCAACCCGTGGAACACCTCGCTGACCTGCGGCGGGTCCACCGGCGGCGGCGCGGTGGCGCTGGCGACCGGGCAGGTGTGGCTGGCGCAGGGCACCGACCATGGCGGATCGTTGCGGCGGCCGGCAACGTATTGTTCCGTGGTCGGCTTGCGGCCGTCGCCCGGGCGGGTGACGCGCGGGACGGCGGACAACCTGTTCTCGCCGCTGTCGGTGCAGGGGCCGATGGCGCGCACTATTCCGGACCTGGCGCTGTTCCTTGACACGATGGCGGGGCTTTGCCCTGAAGATCCGCTGACCTTCGATGCGCCAGCGGTCCCGTTCGCGCGCGCGGTGGCGCAGGCGCGGCCGCCGCGGCGGATCGCCTATACCTCGGACTATGGCGGCAGGCTGCGCGTCGATCGCGAAACCCGGGAAATCTGCGAGGCCGCGGTGCGCCGGTTCGAGGCGCTGGGCTGCGTGGTCGAGGAATACGCGCCCGACCTTGGTGCCATCGAGGAGGCGTTCATGGTGCTGCGCGCGCAGCATTTCGTGGTGGACCGCGAGTTGCAGTTGCAGACGCATCGCGCGTTGCTGAAATCCGACATCGTTTGGAACACCGAGGCCGGGCTGGCGCAGACGCCGAGCCGGCTCGCCTGGGCGGATCGCGAGCGCGCCGCGTTTTATCGGCGGGTCGTGGAGCTGTTCTCCCGCTTCGACATTTTCGTTACGCCGAGCGCGGCGACACCCGCGTTCGACGTCGATCTGCGGCATCCGGAGTACGTGGATGGCGAGCGGCTGACCAACTACATGGGCGCCTCGACGCTGAATGCCGCGATCACGCTGACCAGTTGCCCGGCGGTCGCCGTGCCGTGTGGGTTTGATCGGTTCGGCCGGCCGGTGGGGTTGCAAATCACCGCGCCGATCCGCGGTGAAGCGATCGCGCTGGGCGCCGCGGCGCTGTTCGAGCAAATGACCGGTCTGGACAGGCAATTGCCGATCGATCCGCGCCCCGGCACGGTGCCTGAGTCGCGCGGGGTAGCAGCTGTAACCACTTCTCCCCCTCCCCTTGAGGGCTTGGGCCGCGAAGCGGACCAAGGGTAGGGGGAGGGGTCGACGCGGCATTACGTTTCGGTGCGACCCTGGCACCAACCCCTCCCCCCGTCCCCCTCCCTCACGGGGCGGGGGAGAAGAGAAGCACAAATTAAAAGATGCGGTGCGGACCGAGCCGTGCTTGGATGGCAATTCCAACAGGGGGGTTGCTGGACCAGATGTCATCCGACGAGACAACACCCAACGCACCAACCCCGAGCGTCTCGACCACCGCGCCCGCCGCGCCGCCGGCGTTCGCAGCGGTGCGGCATTCCTACCCGCTCGCAGTGCGCGATCACGGCCTCGCCACCGCGGTCGGCCTGTTGCTGCGGAGCCTGCCCTACGCGCTGGCGCATTGCGGCATCCTGTTGGCCTACGCGCTGGGCTGCATCGTCTGGCTGGTCATCACCTTCGGCGGCGCCGCGTGGCTCAGCGCCCACATCGCCCAGGCGTTCGGCATCGTGTGGTTCATTCTGTGTGTGGTCGGCATCGGCTGGTTCTGGAGCGCGGTGCTGCGCTACCTGCTGCATTTGCTGGTCTGCGGCCACGTCGCCGTGCTCACCGACCTGATCACGCGCGGCCAGGTGGGCAACGGCACCGAGTCGCAGCTCGCTTACGGCAAGCGCGTGGTCACCGAGCGGTTCGGCCAGGTCAACGCGTTGTACGGCCTGAACCTGCTGGTCCGCGGCATTCTGCAGGCGTTCCACCGCACGCTGGACTGGATCGGTGAGATGCTGCCGATCCCCGGCCTCGAGAGCCTGTCGAGCCTGGTCAACATCGTGCTGCGCGCGGCCACACGCTATCTGGACAAGGTGATCCTGTCCTACAACCTGGCGCGCAACGATCAGGACCCGTGGCGCGGCGCGCGTGAAGGCATTGTCTACTACTGCCAGAACGCCAAGCCGATTCTGCAGACCTCGATCTGGATCGTGATTCTCGAACGTGGGCTGAGCTTCGTGCTGTGGCTCGTGCTGCTGGCGCCGGCCGCCGCGATCACGGTGCTGCTGCCGCATGCGGCGCGCGAGTCGGGCGGCGTCGTCACCATCATCATCGCGGTATTGCTCGCCGGCGCACTGCGGGCCTCGTTCATCAAGCCGCTGTTCCTGATCATGATGATGGTACGGTTTCACACATTGATCGAGCACCAGCCGATCAACCAGGAATGGGACGCGCGACTGAGCTCGCTGTCGGACAAGTTCCGCACGCTGGGCATGCAGGCGACGACTGCGTTCAGGTAGTGTTGTGGCCGAACGGATGATTGTTTTGTTGTCAGTCCGTCGGCGTCGGACCACCGGCGTCAGGCCATCCGCGTCAGGGATATGTCGGCGCATCCGGGGCGTGCCGGGTTAGGTAGTTTCCGAGTCTATTCACCGGCGCCATGCCTGCCGCATGCGTGCCCGCGTGGCGGTAAGCGGGAAATTTCTGGGATTGCTGGCAATCGCAGTCCTGCTGTTGGCGGGCGTCGGGGCGGTGGCGGTGGCGCGCGGCGATCAGGTCGCGCCCGGTGCACCATTGTTCACGCAGAACGACGCGGATGAACGTGCCGCTCGCGACCAGGCGGCGTACCAACTGGACCAGGCCAGGCAGCAGTTCGCCAACCTGGAGAATGGTGGAAAGCTGACCGAAATCCAGCAGGCCGAGGCCAATCTGGACGATGTTCGTGCGACGTTGATCCGCGTCGGAGCCGACTTGCAGCGCAGCGTCACCCTGCTGCGCGAAGGCTACGCCACAAAGCAGAACGTCGATCAACTGTCGGCCGACTACCACTCGGCGGAGGCCAAGGTGGCGGCGAACGAGGCGGCGCTGGCGCAGGTACTTGCCCCGCTCGGCCGCGCCGCCGAGGTCCAAGCGCAGTATGCAACGATGCAGGCGGCGAAAGCGGCGTTGGAGATGGCGGAGTGGCGCCTGGCGCAGCGCAGCGTCGCGGCTCCGACGGATGGGCGGATCGCCGATGTGATGGCGCAGTCTGGTGAAACGATGGCAGCCGGCGCGCCGGTGGTATCGCTGCTGCCGCCGGCCAACATCTTCGTCCGCTTCTTCATTCCGGAATCGGCACTATCGGGCGTGCATCGCGGCGATGTCGTGGTGCTTGCCTGCGACGGCTGTCCGGGCGGGCTGCGCGCGACGATTTCGTTCATTTCGCCGCAGGCGGAATACACGCCGCCGGTGATCTACAGCGAAACCAGCAGTTCGAAGCTGGTCTTCCTGCTCGAGGCGCGGCCACCGCCGGATCAGGCCGGCCGGTTCAATCCCGGCCAGCCTCTCATGGTGCGGCCGTTGGCCCCCGCTGGGGCGCCCTCCCCTGGGGCGCCCTCCCCTGGGACACCCTCCCCTGGGGCAGCCTCTCCTGGGGCACCCTCGCGGGAGGCGACCCAGGAGGCACCGTCACGCGCGCCATGACGAACGCCCACACGAACGCCCAGACCGACACCGCAACGAACGCCCGGACGGCCACCGCGGCGCAACCGGTGATCGACGTGCACGACCTGCGCAAGAGCTATGGCGCGCGCAAGGTCGTGGACAGCCTGACGCTGCAGGTCGCGGCGGGCGAGATCTGCGGCTTCCTGGGTGCCAACGGCAGCGGCAAGACGACAACGATCCGCATGCTGTGCGGTTTGCTGACACCGGATGGCGGCGGCGGCACCTGCCTCGGGCTCGACCTGATGCGCGACAGCCGGGCGATCCGCCGGCAGACCGGCTACATGACGCAGCGCTTCAGCTTCTACGAAGACCTGACGGTGTTCGAGAACCTGAACTTCGTCGCCAGCGTCTACGAGATGACGGACCGGCGGCGCGCCGTGCACGATATCATGGGACGGATGGGACTGGAGGATCGAGCAGACCAACTGGCAGGCGAGCTGTCCGGCGGTTGGAAGCAGCGCCTGGCGCTGGCCGCTTGCGTGCTGCATGCGCCAAAACTGCTGCTGCTCGACGAGCCCACCGCCGGGGTCGACGCCAAGGCGCGGCGCGAGTTCTGGGACCTGATCCATGACATGGCGAGCGACGGGCTGACCGTGCTGGTGTCGACGCACTACATGGACGAGGCGGAGCGCTGCACGCGGATCGTCTACCTGAACAACGGACGCATCGTCATACAGGGCGCGCCCGAAGTGGTGGTGCGCGACGCCGGCATGGTGACCTACGAGGCGACCGGGCCCGACCCGGACGCCGCGGCGCGCAAGCTGCGCCAGGTGCCAGGCATCGAGGCCGCCGCGGTGTTCGGTTCGGCCGTTCATATCGCCGGCATGGACCGCGCGGCGCTGCAGCGCGCGACTGCCGCGTTCGACCCCGCATTCAAGTGGCACGAAGTGGAACCGGGGCTGGAGGACGTGTTCATCCATCTGCTGAAGCAGAAGGATCCCGCGTGAGCGGGTTTTCCTTCCGGCGCTTCCTGGCCGTGCTGCGCAAGGAATGGATTCAGGTCCGCCGCGACAAGCTCACGTTGCGCATGATCATCGTGCTGCCGGTGATGCAGTTGTTCCTGTTCGGTTACGCCATCAACACCGACCCCAAGCACCTGCCGACCGGCCTGCTGTCGGTCAACCACTCGCGTTACGAGCGCACGCTGATCGCGGCGATCAAGAACACCGGCTATTATGATGTGCGCTCGTTCAACTCGGAGGCGGCTTCCGAGCGCGCATTGGCGCAGGGCGACGTGCTGTTCGTGATCGATATCCCGCCCGACTTCGACCGCGCGGTGGACCGCGGCGAGAAGCCGGCGGTCCTGATGGATGCGGACGCCACCGACCCATCGACCATCGGCAACGCAGCGGCGTCACTGGCCGCCCTCGGCACCGTGCTGAACCGGGACCTGCCGCCGACGCTGCAATCGGTGCCCGCGACCCCGCCGTTCCAGTTCGTGGTGCATGCCCGCTACAATCCCGAGCAGCTCACCGTGCTGAACATCGTGCCGGGGCTGATCTGCATCGTGCTCACCTTTTCCACACTCTTGATCACCACACTTTCGATCACGCGGGAGCGCGAGCGCGGCACGATGGAGAACCTGCTGGCGATGCCGGTGCGGCCGATCGAGGTGATGATCGCCAAGATCGTGCCCTATATCGTGATCGGCTACGTGCAGGCGCTGCTGATCATGACGATCGCCTCGGCGGTGTTCGGTCTGCCGCTGCGTGGCTCCGTCACGCTGCTGGTGTTCGCGCTCGGGCTGTTCATGGCGAGCAACCTGGCACTCGGGCTGACCTTCTCGACGATCGCGCGCAACCAGATGCAGGCCATGCAGATGGCGCAATTCACCCTGTTGCCGTCGTTCCTGCTGTCCGGCTTCATGTTCCCGTTCAAAGGAATGCCGGTCTGGGCGCAGTGGGCGGGCGAGGTACTCCCTACCACGCATGCGTTGCGCATCGTCCGCGGTGTGTTGCTGAAAGGCAATGGCTGGGCGGACAATTTTTCCGAGTTGTGGCCGATCGCGCTGTTCACCCTGGTTGTGATGATGGTCTCGGTTTGGTCCTATCATGACACGCTGGATTGAACGGACTGGGGACCAAGCGGGCCGGGGACCAAGCGGGCCGGGGACTAGAGCATTTTCGGCCTGACTGGAACTGCCGGCTCCACCTGTCATTGCGAGGAGCGCAGCGACGAAGCAAGCTCCCACCCCGACGCAGGGGATTGCTTCGTCGCTACGCTCCTCGCAATGACAGGCGGTCGCTACGCTCCTCGCAATGACAGGTGGTGTTTCCGGTCAGCGTGAAAATGCTCCAAGCGGGCCCGGGACTAATCGGGCTGGAACCTAGGCTGGCGGCTGAGCGGGCCGGCGCGTATCCGCCCGGAACAGCGATGATTGGGTGACGCGGCAGGCTGGATACGGTAGACGCCGCCACAGCGCCACGCTTTGTGCAAGCCCCAGCCATGGTTCAAGCCAATCGGGGCGGCGCTTTTTTGAGGAGCCTTGCAGGTGCCCGCGCCCACCGTCGCGACCGACCCGACGACGACCCGCCCGCGTCTGACCGCGATGAGCCTCGCCGCGCTCGGCGTGGTGTTCGGCGATATCGGCACCAGCCCGCTCTACACGCTGAAGACGGTGCTCGACACCACCGGCCCGCACCCATCGGCGCAGGCCGCGCTCGGTTCGCTCTCGCTGATCGTCTGGACGTTGATCATCATCACCTCGGTGAAATACGTTACACTTGCGATGCGCATCGACAACGACGGGGAAGGCGGCATCCTGGCGCTGATGTCGCTGCTCGGCATCAAGCGCGGGCACCGGCCGGCGATCGTCGCGGTGGGGCTGTTCGGCGCGGCGCTGATCTACGGCGACGGCGCGATCACGCCGGCCATCTCGGTGCTGTCGGCGCTGGAGGGGCTGGACATCGCCACGCCCGCCTTCCACCCATACATCCTGCCGGCGGCGGTCGTGATCCTGATCGCGCTGTTCGCCGTGCAGCGGTTCGGCACGGCACGCATCGGCACCGCCTTCGGGCCGGTGATGGCGGTGTGGTTCGTCGTCATCGCGCTGCTCGGCATCGGCGGCATCGCGCGCCACCCCGCGGTGCTGCTCGCGATCGACCCGCGCTATGGGCTGGAATTTCTGTTCTCCAGCGGCATGACCGGGTTCCTGGTGCTCGGCGGCGTGTTCCTGTGCGTCACCGGGGCCGAGGCGCTGTACGCCGACATGGGGCATTTCGGTCCCCGCCCGATCCGCCTCGCGTGGTCGGCGGTGGTACTGCCGGCGCTGCTGCTGAACTATGCGGGACAGGCGGCGCTGGTGGTGGCGGGCGGGCCCACCGAGGGCAACATCTTCTACCGCCTGGCACCGGAGGCGCTGCTGGTGCCGATGGTGCTGCTGGCGACGGTGGCGACCATCATCGCCAGCCAGTCGATCATCACCGGCGCGTTCTCGATGACGCGGCAGGCGATCCAGCTTGGCTGGCTGCCGCGCCTGTCGATCACCCAGACCTCGGCCGAGGGGTATGGGCAGATCTATGTGGCGCCGGTGAACTGGATGCTGATGCTGGCGACGATCGGCCTGACGGTCGGCTTCGGCAAGTCGGACAACCTTGCCGCCGCCTACGGCATCGCCGTCTCGATGACGATGCTGATGACCACGATGCTGCTGTTCATCGCGATGCGCGAGATCTGGGGGTGGGGCCTGCTGCGCGCGGTGCCGGTGGCCGGCGCGCTCGCGGTGGTGGACGCTGCTTTCGTTTCGGCCAACATGATGAAGTTCGCCGACGGCGGCTACGTCCCCGTGCTGCTGGCCGTGGCGGTCTACGGCGTGATGCTGGTGTGGCACCTGGGCGCGGAGGCGGTGGCCGCGCGGATGCGCGACGCAGTGGTGCCGATCGGGGACTTCGTGGCGCAGATCACGGCGCGCGGGGTGGCGCGCGTGCCGGGGACGGCGGTGTTCCTGACACGCACGGTGCGCGACGCGCCGCCGGTGATGGTCTGGCACGTGCGCCACAATCGCGCGCTGCACGAGCGCGTGTTCATCCTGAACGTGGCCACGCAGATGGTGCCGTATGTGCCGCTGGCGCAACGGCTGAGCGTGGCGCAGATCGCTCCGGGTGTCTGGCGCGGTGCCGCGCGCTACGGCTTCATGCAGCGGCCGGATATCCCAGTGCTGCTGGCGGAGGCGCACGCCGGAGGCTGCGGCATCGACCCGGCCGACCTGACGTATTTCGTGGGCCACGAGACGGTGGTGGCGCGCGACGACGGCAAGGGGCTGCCGCACTGGGTGGAGGCGATGTTCGCATTCATGCAGCGGAACTCGTTGCATGTGACGGACTACTTTCGCTTGCCCGCCGAAACGGTGGTGGAGCTTGGCCGCGAGGTCGCGATCTGAATGCAATCAAGCAAGCAAGTTTTTCAACACGGAGAAACCGGGAGAACGCACGAGGACACGGAGAAGCGAAGGGTTTGGCGCTTCGCGCGAAGACCGATGGAACACGCGCGAAGCGCCATACTGTCCTTCTCCGTGGCCTCCGTGCCTCCCTAGCTCCTATCGCGGTAGGGACGCGTGTCACCACACGCCCCCCGCACAGATCCCGGCGGGCGGTATTCCCGCACCGGGCTCCCACCTTGGGTGTTTGACGGCGGAGCGCTTACTCGGCCAGGGATGTGTGATTCGCGGTTTGGGAAGCCACCGATTTTGCAGCACGGTCATTCGTTGCCACGTTACCTTCCCCTTTTGACCACGCCAACACAACGCGCGCCGCCAGATGTTGGTCACGTTAAAACGAAAGTCCCCAAGCGCCGCCGAGTTGGTCGGAACCGCGTGATAAGCATTGAAGCCCATCACGATCCGCCTCAGCCACGCCCCCTGTTCATCGATTGTCTCGTGCATCCTTCGACGCAATTCCTCTTTGATCACCTGCAATCTGGCGCGCACCCGGTCGCTGCGAGACTTCCGTTTAAGCTGGAACTCTCCCCGTCGGCTGTGCCCGCTGATGTGGGTGAAGCCAAGAAAGTTAAACGTCTCCGGCTTGCCGAGACCGCGTGCCAGCCGGTTCTCCGCCGCATGACGTCCGAACTCGATGAGCCGCGTCTTCCCCGGGTGGAGCGTCAGGGCGAATTCCGCCAGACGCGTCCGCATATCCTCCCAGAACCGTTCGGCGTCGGCCCGATGCTCGAAGCCAACGACGATGTCGTCAGCATATCGCACCATGATGACATCCCCCTGGGCGTGGCGTTTCCGCCATTGGTCCGCCCACAGGTCGAAGACGTAATGCAGGTAGATGTTGGCCAGAAGTGGCGAGATCACCGCGCCTTGCGGTGTTCCGACCTCCCCCGGTGTCACTTGCCCGTCCTCAGCCACCCCGGCCTTCAGCCATTTACGGATCAGCCGGATCACCCGCTGGTCGCCAACGCGGTGTTCAACAAAACGGATCAGCCAGTCGTGGCTGACCGCATCGAAGAATCCCGCGATGTCGGCGTCCAGTATCCAGTTCACCTTTCGCTGACCGATCCCAACCGCCAACGCATCCAGCGCATCGTGCTGGCCACGCCCCGGCCGGAATCCGTAACTGAACCCCAGGAAGTCTTCCTCCCAGATCGCGTTCAGCACTTCGGCCAGCGCACGCTGGACGATCTTGTCCTCCAGCGCGGCTATGCCCAACGGACGTTCCCGCCCATCCGGCTTCGGGATATAGACCCGCCGCGATGGTCGCGCCCGGTAGGCACCCCGGTGGATACGGTCGTGCAGGTCTGTCAGCTTGCGCTCAAGACCCTCGCCGTAAGCCGCCCAGGTCACCCCATCCACACCCGGCGATGCCTCTTTCCGCAGCCAGCCATAGGCTGACCGCAGCAGGGCGACATCGAGATGATGTAGCAGGGCGGTGAACTTCACACCCTTTTGTGTCGCTGCTTGCCGTACACGATCCAGCCCGTGGGACATGCTTGCCCGGCCCGGAGTCCGGCGCATGCCGTGCTTGATCGCGTTCCCCTTGGCCCCCACCCTTGGCTCCGCCCACTCCGCGTCCAGTTGCCCGGATTTGTTCGCAGGCTTCACGGCTACTATGGCGGGGTCTGACTTCTCATCGCCGTGCATCATCGGCTTCGGCTTTCCAGCCTTCCCGATGCGGACCGTCCTTTCTCAGACGGCCAGCCATGAGATCTCCCGGTTCCCGAACAAAAGGTTTCGTTGGCGTGCCAGGGCCTCAGACCACGCGGGACCGGCAAAGCGCTCGCGATAGCGCGCCCCACCGTGCTGCCTTCCGCTACACAGAAAGCGTCGGCATCCCGAACTGTTTTTGTTACGTGGCTCAATACCTGGCCCACCAACACCCCTGGCAACGCTTCGCCCCACACCTCGCGATGTGACACGCATGACTCGGGGCCGATGGGGTTCGCTCTACCGTTCATCGTAAGGGATTCTCGCCCTCTCCTTTTGCCGGTTTCGCCGGCGCACCTGTGTTAAAAAACTTGCTTGCTTTGGATCCGCGTCCAGAGGACCCGCTATCGGCGTGTCTCGACCGGCCGACGCAAAGAGGTGTGCATCTCGCAGGGCACCTGCGCCGGGGGCAGTCATGGCGTGAGCCAGCGCCAGTGCGAACCGAGCGAGCGTCAATGTTTTCGGCGGCTGGTATCATATTAGTTCGCCACCGGCCGACGGCGGCCGACCCCGCCCTGGACGAAACGTTTGGGACAGCCTCTCAACGTTGAGTCCGGATGGTTTGTTTCTCCCTAGAGCGTTTTCACGCTGACTGGAAACGCGAAGCTGTCATTGCGAGGAGCGCAGCGACGAAGCAAGCTCCCGCCGCCGAGGCACGGGATTGCTTCGTCGCTACGCTCCTCGCAATGACAGGTGCGCCCGGCGATTCCAGTCTGGGTGAACACGCTCTAGTAGTGCCGCAACAGGACGGCCACTCGCATGCCCATGACATGTGCCGACCGCCGCAGGCCACTACGGGGCGGGCGGCGCTCGCAGTGAGGCACCAATCGCGGGGTGCGGGTGCTCGAGGAAGAAGCGGAGCATCTCCCGCGTGGCATCCGGTCCGCGCGGATCGGTATAGGATCCGGCAGGGCTGCCGCCAGACCAGGCATGACCACCTCCGTGGACGACCCACTGCTCGAGCAGTGGCTGCCCGTTCGCATCGGCGTAGAGGGTGCGGCTGTACGCATGCCCACCCGGCACCTCGCCGCGCTCCACCTGCGTCCACAGTTCAACGCCCGCCCGGGCCTGCCTGATGACCTGCTCGCCGTTGCAAGGATGCACGGTGTGGTCCTGATCGGCGTGGAACACGATGGTCGGGACCATCTGCCGGCCCCCCGTCACGCCCGACCCGCTGGCGGACCAGCGTGAAGCCGCGGCCGCGCCCTGGCGCATGGCGGCAAGGGCGGAGGGGAGATCGCTGGCGGCGCCGGCCGCCAAGCCGGAATGCACCCCGACGGCCGCGTAGAGATCGGGGTAGGTCGCCCCCATGATGGCGGCGGCAGCCCCGCCGGCGGAGAGCCCGGCAACATAGACAAGCTGGGGATCCACCGCATAGTCGCCCATGATCTGGCGCGTGATGCCGGCGATCAGGGCGGGCTCGCCTTGCTCGCGCTGCTGGTCGCCGGGACTGAACCAGTTCCAGCACTTCTGGGCATTGGCGGCGGCGGTCTGTGCGGGATAGAGGACGAGACAGGTCGGCTCCTCTGCGAGCGCGTTCATGCGCGTTCCGGCGGCGAAGTCGTCCGGCGATTGGGTGCAGCCGTGCAGCATGACCACCAGCGGGACGGCGCGCCCACGGTAGGTGCTGGGGATGTAGAGCTTGTACGGACGGCTGCCGGCCTCGCCGCGGAACCTGCCCGCCAGAAACCGTGCGCCGTCCGGCAGCACGGCGGGCGCGTGCAGTGGCGCTCGCATCGGCCGCCCGCCCAGTCCTGGCTCCCGTCCGGTCCGATTGATCCGTTCGAGGAAACGACACAGCGCTTCGGGCATCGGCGATGGGGCGGTTGCGTCCTCCCCGCCGGTGGACCGGGCACCGGCGCCGAGCTTCGTCCCGGTAGCTGAGGACGGCTGCGGTTCTGTTGCGTTGCCGGTCTCGGGCTCGGCGTCGATGGTGCGGGACTGGCGTCCGGCGGGTCCGCCTGCGGGGTCGCGCATGGGGCTGAGTGGCAAGTTCCGCGTGATCTCGCCCTTGGGCAAGCGTTGCAGGAGCGCCATGGCTTCGGCCAGCCGGCCGGCACGCGTGAGGCGGGTTGCCTCGAGCATGTCGGGGTGCAGCATTGTGTTCATGTCCGTCGCTTTCTGTGGTCAGGCACAGGTCAGGCATCCTCGCCAGGAGGCTTGATCCGCATCCGGTTGAGAGGTGTTGGCGGGACCGCCTTGGCCGCGCAGGACCGCGGGCGGAGCCGCTTCTGTCTATCGGGTCCGATCGGCCAACGCCGCCTTCACCGCAGGGCTGGCCTGGAACGCTCCCAGCACGGTGACCGAGGCGATCGTGGCGCGGGCGAGCTCCGATGTTACGTCGCTGGCGATGCTGGCCAGCCCCAGCACGTTGATCCGCAGCATCTGCCCGGCGGCGCGCGCGGCTTCGAGATCCTCGCGGCTGTAGTGGCGCAAGCCAAGGTCGAGGCTCTTTCGGAGCATCGACTGCTTGGCCGCCTCGGCATGGCGTTCGATCTGATTGCGGATCGCGGTGCGGATGAGGTCGGTTCGGTTCGAATAGAAGCCGTCCTGCACCAGCAGATCGATGTGGCCGAGATCGACATAGCCGAGGTTGATCGTGATCTTCTCGGTCTCACCGCCGGCCCTGGGCCGCAGCTCGTGCACGTTGCCGGTCATGGAAAATACCATCCCTCTACCATCTGAGTGGATGGTATATTGGGTTGGTCTGGCGACTGTCAAGTCACGGGAGCGCGCGTGCGAGCGCCGCGCCGGCGTCCTGGCATGCACCGCAGTCCGCCTCTGTCGCGCAGGATAAACCCGGCTTCGCAGAAGGCGGCAAGCAGACCGCGGAGCCGCCTCTCTTCGGCGACCGTGCGCAAACTCGTGGCCGTTTTTTTTGGAAATTTGGGTATGTGCATCCTGTCTCAATGGTCCGGTCCGGCGTTCGGCTATTCTCGCTCGCCGCGAGGAGGTCTGCGGCGAAATGTGCCGCCAGGTCCGCGTTCATCGCGCTGCACGATCTTCGCGAGACCTTCGCGCATCTGCTCTCGGACGCCGTCTATCACCGCCCTCGCCAAGCCCCGGGGCAAATAGCCATGGGCAAATCCGAGAGCGCGATCTGTGGGATCGACGGGCCGCAGATCCGGCCCGGGCCAGGTGAAAACGTTCACTTCGCTCGTGATGATCCAAGACCGTTCATCGTCAAGGCGCAGGCGCCTTTTTACGGCGGCGGGGACCTCGATCGCGGCCCTGGGATCGGCTGGTGGCGCGTGCGTGATGGGCGCGACCACGACGATCAACCGGTCGCCATCCCGCTTTGTCGTCAGAACTACGGCGCATGGCCGGTCCTTGGTGCCTTCCTCCCGCCCTTGTGCTTCCTCCGACCGCCAAAGATACGCGTAGCGAATAACCAGGCCTGGCTGCGGGTCGGGGAACGGCACCGCCCCCCTTACGCTTCCAATTCGTGGTCGAACTGGGCCGTGAACGCTGGTGGGGCCGCGGATTCCAGGGCGTCGGCGAGATCCTGGGGGAGTTCCCAGGCGTAAAGCGCCTCGCGCGTGTCCAAGGCTTTGAGCCGTTTGAATTCGTCAGCGGACAGCACGACAAGGCTTTCCCGCCCGTTATGGGTGATCGAGACCGGTTCCTTCAGGGCGAGTTCCCGGCAGCGGGTGAATTGCCGTCTCAGGTCCGCCGACGTGATCGTAACCATGGGTGGCATCCTTCGCGCGTGCACTACCATGCCAGTTATATAGGTTGGCCGCGACGGATTTGTCTGGCACCGGCGCCCGGGTGCTTGGCCAATCCTCACCCGCCGACGTTGACCCGCCGCGAACGCGTGCCAAGGTGCGCCCGACAACCCGTACGGAGCTGCCATGCCAGCCCCCTCCCCCGCCACCGTCGAGACCGTGCTGCACCACATCGACGCCGGCCTCGACGCCTCGCGCGCGCGGCTGTTCGACCTGTTGCGCATCCCGTCGATCAGCGCGCAGCCCGCGCACGCCGCCGATTGCCAGCGCGCCGCGGACTGGGTGCGCGAGCAGCTTGCCGGGCTGGGCTTCACCGTCGCGGTGCGCCCGACGCCGGGCCATCCGGTGGTGGTGGCGCAACACCCGGGACCCGCCGGCTACACCGGCCCGCATGTGCTGTTCTACGGCCACTACGACGTGCAGCCGGTCGATCCGCTGGCGTTGTGGCAGACCCCGCCGTTCGAGCCACAATTCGTCGACGGTCCGCACGGCAAGCGCTTCGTTGCGCGCGGCGCGGTGGACGACAAGGGCCAGTCGATGATGTTCATGGAAGCGTTGCGCGCCTCGACGACGACCAAGTGCACAGCCCGAATGAGAAGTTCGAGCAGCGCTGCTTCCACAAGGCGATGCGCTCGCACGCAAGGCTTTTGACGAAGTTCGCGGCCGGGTGAACCAGATGGCGCGCGGCCGTTTCAGCGCCGCGTTCTTCGTGCGGTGCCTATAGGCGATCGGGTGCCACACTGTGCATCTTGAAGACGCCTGAGTGGCCCGGCGCTGCATAATCGCCGGGCTTTGGCTGTTGGCGCTGCTGACGGCGCTGCATTTCGAGTCGATCTATCTTTCGCCGTGTATAATAGGCCCAAAGCAAGGCGATGGGGCAGCCCAGAGCGACGCCGCCAATGAGGATTGCACCTCTCTTGGCGTTGTCATCTGGGTTGCTTGCTGGCCGACACTCGACGCAGTACTGACATTCGGCGGCGCGCATGCAACAGAGATTGCTGCCGTCGTTGCCGCGATTGCAACTGCGGTCGTCGCATATTTTACCGCGACCCTCTATCGTGCGACTGACCGGCTGTGGGACTCTGCCGAACGGCAACTTGGCAAGATTCAGATTTCCATTGACCAAGAGCGGCGAATCGCAAACGAACAGATCGACAAAATGGGAGCCTATGTTGCCGAGGCAAGTCGCGCTGCCGATGCTATGGGGGACATCGCGCGCGCAATGGAAGCAGCCAACAAACTCGGCAGAGAGAGCATTGCCGCCGGACAGCGCGCGTGGCTGAAACAGCATGTCACTGTGGGGAGTCCCTTGACTTACGATCCCGTAAACAATGGCATGCTGACACTTACCCTCACCGTCGTAATCGAAAACGTAGGGCGCTCCCCAGCAACCAACGCGTATTTTGACACTGATCTCATCGTGCGAGGGGGCGGCGACGGGAAAGTAAACGATATTCGCGCGGCCCAACGTGAGCTTTCTACCAAAGCTAAGAACCGGCAGCATTCTGTGTTGGACGACGTGATATTTCCTGGAGACACTTATGGGCAGCATCGGACAATGAGCCTGCCCAGGCCGCGCTCGATCTCGTCACTAAGGATTTCAATATCCTCCCCCTCGTTTTCATCGGGTGCATTGATTATAAATTCCCGTTCGCGCAAGAGCATCACCAGACGTGGTTCGCCTACGATGTAATGCGACGCGACGCCGCAGGGCATAATCTGGTTATTTTTCGCGACGATATCGGGGTACCAATGGCAGAAATTGTGCTGGTGGACCCGTTTTTCACCGAAAAGTATGCTGATTAGAATGCCCAGCGTCGCAACGCAGTGCCAAACTGTCGATCACCTTACCCGCCCCTCCATCGTTGGGCGGCCGCGAACGCGCGGCATACTGGCGCGTTAACGGTTGTGTGGCCATAGCCGGATGGATGCAGTGGAGACCGTTGCGGATTCGCCTTCATACCGGGAGAGTCAGCATTTCGGGCGCGTGGCATCAGTCGGACAGGTGCTCTATCAACAGCGTGGCGCCGGTCAGCTTGATGGCCAGCACGGTGGCGAGGAACCGGTGCAGCAGCGTTGCAAGATCGGAATCCGCCTGCTCCATCCGGCGGATCGATGACAGGGACAGCCGCTGTGCGACACAGACCGCCTCGGCCCGTACCGTGGCGGTCCGGCGTTGGCCGGTATAAATGCCGATCTCGCCCACCAGGGTTCCCGCGCCGGCCGTCCTGATGCGGACGGGCCTTTTCCCGGGTCGTTCCAGATACGCTGCTACCGTGCCCTGGACGATGAAATACATCGCATCGGCAACCTCGCCTTGATGCATCAGAACTTCGTTCTGCGCCAGGCTCAGCCGATCCACGTAGGGTGTCAGCCGGCCAGGATCGATCTCCGAGCCGATCGTCGTCGCGATCTCCCGCGCCAGCACGCGCGCCACGTCGCTTTCGATGATGCCGGCCGTCGCCAGTACGGCGGCCTCGGCATGCTGCAACGCCTCGTCGGTCGTGACGAAGCGCTCCAGCGCCGCAGGCTGCGCCGTTCGGATACCTTGGCGGGACAGTCCGGCACGCACCGCCGGAGAGAGGTTGGTCATGAGCAGCGCACACCCCGTCTCCGCCGTGATCTGCTGCAGGCGGCGCATGACCTGACCGGCGGAGCTATCGATACCTGAGACACCGGCAAAATCCAGCACGAGAAAACGCAGGCCGCTCGGGCGCTCGATGCGCAGCAGCGAGGAGGCATTGAGGAAGAACAGATAACCCTGCAACCGCCAGAGCTGGATCGTTCCGCCATCGCGCGCCAGCACGACCTCGGATTCCGGGCCGCGCACCATGCTGCTGCGGAAGCCGGCAGCGCTCAGCGTCTCGCGGATCACCGGGATGCGCCGGTAGTTCACCACAAATATCACCAGCGTGATGGCCAGCCCCAGCAACACGCCGTCGACGAAACCAATGAACGCGACCGCCAGGAGCACAGCGACGATGACACCCCACTCGTGCCATGGCAGACGCCGACGCTCGAGCCAAACACGGTCGAACAGCCGCTCGATGCCGTTGCTCAGCAGCAGGCCGCCGGCGACAAAGCGCGGAACCTCGTTCACGACACCGGTGCCGAACAGCAGCGGCGCGGCGACGCAGAGGGCGACCACCAGGCCCACGGCGCGGCCGGTGCCGCCCATCCGGCGCGCCAGCGCGGTTGAAAGCAGCGATGGAGTCGCGGCGACTCCACCCGTCAGGCCGGCGACGACATTGACGCCGCCGGCCGCCAGCATCTCGCGATCGAAATCCAAACTGCGATGCAGTTCCAGCTCCAGCCCGCTGATCAGCATGATCGCGCTGGTGGCCGCGATCAGCACCAGCGTCAGAAGCAGCGGCAGCAGCGTCGG
Source organism: Acetobacteraceae bacterium (assembly GCA_003151425.1). GTDB lineage: Bacteria > Pseudomonadota > Alphaproteobacteria > Acetobacterales > Acetobacteraceae > Palsa-883. The sequence goes on along the minus strand of PLXO01000076.1, from coordinate 18,654 downwards.
GAGCTGTCCCCACGGCATGACGGCGAACGCCTGCAGCGACGGCGGCGAGAAGATGCGGCCCGGCGCAAATGGTCCGAGCAGCCAGCCGGTGTCGGTGGCGGTCGGGAGATCGACGCCCAGGGATGCACGCGCAACATGAAACAGCGCGCAGGCAATCGCCAGCAGCGCCGGGATCACCGCCCAATGACGAAGCCGGCGATCCAGCACAACGATCAGTGCCGCGAGCGCCACGCAGCTCGCCGCGGGCGCAATGGCCGCTTGCCGCGTGAACTGGTGCAGGTCCAGCCCGGCAAGCGGCACGTTCAGCGTGAGCGCCAGGCCCCCCAGCACGAACATCCACCCCAGGCCGGCGTTGTAACCGCAGACGACCGGATAGGGCAGAAACTTGGCGAGTGAGCCGGCTCGCAGCAGACCGATCAGGGCGAACGCCAGGCCAGTGAAGATGGTCGCGAGGCCGCAGACGATCACGATCGCCTGCGCGCGCAGCATCGGATCGGCAATGCCGGCGAGCTGTGGCTCGAACGCGGCGGCGATCAATGCATAGACAGGGGCGGTGCTGGGGGACGGCGCGGCGATCAGCCCGGGATAGCGGCTGGTCAACGCGAACAGTGCGCAACCGACCGCAGCCGCCACCAGCAGCGCGGAGATTCCCGCGAGCAGGCCGGGCGCCAACGGGCCGGCGAAGATCAGCCCGGCGAGGGCCAGCGTGCTGATAATTGTCATCAGGCCGACCACCAAGCCAGCGGCGAGCAGTGGCAGCGTCGCAACTGCGCGGTTTTTCATCTGCTCGCTGACCACAAAGCGTTACGATAGGCTTGGGCCGATGACGCGTCCACCGACCTCCCTGGCGAGGCGTCTGGCCGGTGAATCTCATTTTGGTCGAGGCGTGCGGCGTCCGAACGTCATGACCGGGCCTGTCCCGGCCATCCCCCTGGCACGGTGCCGCGACGAATGGCCGGGTCAACCCCCGGGTCAAGCGCCCGGGGCAAGGCCTACCGGCATGACGAGGGAGGAACGAAGCGGGCCACACCGACCCACGCGACCACCCATCCGACTTACCCACGCGACCACCCATCCTACCACCACGCGACCACCCACCCGCCTGCCGGACCATCCTCGAGCGGACGTTGACCGATTCTCAACGCGTGCCAAGGTGCGCATGACAACCCGTATGGAGCCGCCATGTCCGCCCCCTCGCCCGCCACCGTCGAGACCGTGCTGCACCACATCGACGCCGGCCTCGACGCCTCCCGCGCGCGGCTGTTCGACCTGTTGCGCATCCCGTCGATCAGCGCGCAGCCCGCGCACGCCGCCGATTGCCAGCGCGCCGCGGACTGGGTGCGCGAGCAGCTTGCCGGGCTGGGCTTCACCGTCGCGGTGCGCCCGACGCCGGGACATCCGGTGGTGGTGGCGCAACACCCGGGACCCGCCGGCTACACCGGCCCGCACGTGCTGTTCTACGGCCACTACGACGTGCAGCCGGTCGATCCGCTGGCACTGTGGCACACCCCGCCGTTCGAGCCGCAACTTGTCGACGGCCCGCACGGCAAGCGCTTCGTTGCGCGCGGCGCGGTGGACGACAAGGGCCAGTCGATGATGTTCATGGAAGCGTTGCGCGCCTGGCACGACGCGGGCGGCGGCATCCCGGCGCGCCTGACCCTGGTAATCGAGGGCGAGGAGGAGGTCGGCAGCGTCAACCTCGAACCGTTCCTGGTGGCGAACAAGGACGCGCTGAAATCCGATATCGCACTGATCAGCGACACCGGCATGTGGGACATCGATACGCCGGCGGTTACCACGCGGCTGCGCGGCATGGCGTATTTCGAGGTGACGCTGAAAGCGGCCAACCGCGACCTGCATTCCGGGCTGTTCGGCGGCTCCGCGCTGAACCCCATTAATGCGCTGACCCACATCCTGGGCGAGCTGGCCGACGCGGACGGACACATCCAGCTTCCCGGCTTCTACGACGGGGTAAAACCGATCACCAACGCGCAGCGTGCGCAGTGGGACGCGCTGCATTTCGATGAGGCCGCCTTCCTTGGCGGCATCGGCCTGACCAAGCCGGTGGGCGAGCGCGGCTACTCGGCGCTGGAGCGGCTGTGGGCGCGGCCGACCGCCGACATCAACGGCATCTGGGGCGGCTATACCGGCCCTGGCAGCAAGACGGTGATCGCGTCGGAGGCGAGCGCCAAGGTTTCGTTCCGCCTTGTCGCCGACCAGGACCCGGAGCAGGTGTTCGCGCAGTTCCAGCGCTTCGTCACCGAACGGTTGCCGGAGGGCGCCACGGTCACGTTCCAAACGCATTCGGCCTCGCAAGGGATCGAGGTGAACACCGACCAGCCCTGGGTGCGCGCCGCGCTGGACGTTCTGGGGGCGGAATATGGTCGCCCGGCGGTGCTGATGGGCTGCGGCGGTTCGGTTCCGGTGGTGAGCTCGCTGCATCGCGTGCTGGGCATCGACACGCTGCTGATGGGCTTCGGCCTCGACGACGACCAGATCCACAGCCCGAACGAAAAATTCGAGCAGCGCTGCTTCCACAAAGGGATGCGCTCGCACGCAAGGCTGTTGGCGAAGTTCGCGGGCGGGTGAGCGAGGCGCCGGCGCGGCTGCGGCTGGGCGGCCTGCACAGCGGGCTGGCCGGACCGTTCGACCTGGCGGTGGCGGCGGGCGAGTGCATCGCCGTCGCCGGACCGTCCGGGTCGGGCAAAAGCCTGTTGCTGCGCATGATCGCCGATCTCGATCCCAGCCGCGGCGACGTTTGGCTGGACGGGCGAGAACGGCGCGCATTTCCCGCGCCCGCGTGGCGCCGCCAAGTGCTTTACAACGCCGCTGAAACGGGGTGGTGGAGCGAAGCCGTCGCCGACCACTTCGACGGCGCCGAAATGGCGTTTGCGCGGGCCATGGTGCCGCGGCTCGGCCTGCCGCCCGATCTGCTGGATGGTGCGGTGCTGCGCCTGTCCACCGGCGAGCGCCAGCGCCTGGCGCTGATCCGCGCGCTGGCGCGCGAGCCCAAGGTGCTGCTGGCCGACGAACCGACCGGCGCGCTAGATCAGCAAGCGACGGCCGTTGTCGAAACGATTCTGCGCGAACGCCTCGGCGCCGGGATGGCGATCGTGCTGGTGACGCACAGTCCGGAGCAGGCGGCGCGGCTCGGCCATCGGCAGTTCCGCATGCAGGACCGGCATCTGGTTGCGCCATGACGCCGATCCTGCTCAGACCCGGCGACATCGCCATCGCCGCCGTGCTGATCCTGCTCGACGGCGTGCTGTCGGTGGCCTTGCAGCTTGGGCTGCACCGGCAGCTCGCGATCGCCGCCGGCCGCATGGTGGTGCAGCTTGTGCTGGTCGGCTTCATCCTGCGCGCGGTGTTCGCGATCGGCTCGCCCTGGCTGACCCTGGCCGTGGTGGTGACCATGGTGGCGATTGCCGGGCGCGAGGTGGCGGCGCGCCCCGAACAGCGTTTGGGACGCTTCGGCAATTACGCGGTCGGCGCCTCAGCCGTTGCGATGGCGACGTTGCTCACCGCCATGCTGGCGCTGACCACCGCGATCCGCCCGCATCCCTGGTACGACCCGCATTACGCGATCCCGCTGGTCGGCATCGTGCTGGGCAATGTGCTGAACGGCGCCTCGCTGGCGCTCGACTCGCTGCTGGGTGGCGTGGTGCGTGAGCGCGCCGCGGTGGAGGCGCAGTTGGCACTCGGTGCCAGCTACATGCACGCCATGCGCGGGCTGATCCGCGCCTCGGTGCGGCGCGGGCTGCTGCCGACGATCAACCAGATGGCGGCCGCCGGGATCATTACGCTGCCGGGGATCATGACCGGGCAGATCCTGGCCGGGATGGACCCGCTGGAGGCAGCGAAATACCAGATCCTGCTGATGTTCCTGTTGTCCGGCGGCAGTGGTCTCGCGGCCGTTGCCGTGGTGTATCTTGCCGCCTGGCGACTGACCGACGACCGTCAGCGCTTGCGCCTGGATCGACTGACCGGCAAGCATCGGGGATAACGCTCCCACGATCAGGCCCCGAGAATAAGGGATCAGGAACCATGAACGCCGCCGACGTGATGACCCGCCGCGTGCTTTCGGTCACGCCCGATACGCCAATCGGGGATGCGGTGACGCTGATGCTGGAACACCACATCTCCGGCGTGCTGGTGGTCGATGCCGCCGGCCACCTCGCCGGGGTGGTGACCGAGGGCGACCTGCTGCGCCGCTCCGAGCTCGGCACCGGCCGCCAGCGTTCCTGGTGGCTCAAACTGCTGGTCTCGCCCGGGCGGCAGGCGGACGACTTCACCCACGCGCACGGGCGAAAGGTGTCCGATGTGATGACCCCCGAGGTCGTGTCGGTCGATGCCGATGCGTCGCTTTCCGCGATCGTCGAGCTGATGGAGAAACACCGGATCAAGCGCGTCCCGGTGGTCCAGCACGACCGGGTGATCGGCGTGTGCAGCCGCGCCGACCTGCTGCGTGCACTGTCGGTGACCGCGCGCCAGGCGCCGCCCGCGCCGCGCGATGACCGCGCGATTCGTAACAAGCTGCTGGACACGCTGGAGAAGGAGTCGTGGGCGCCGCTTGCCACGCTGAACGTCACGGTCGCGGAAGGGGTAGTCGACGTGTGGGGCACCATCTCCGACGAGCAGGAGCGTCGCGCCATCACGGTGATCGCCGAGAACACCCCGGGCGTGAAGCAGGTCCACGACCATCTGGTCTATGTCGAGCCATATTCCGGCACGGTGATTGATCCGAACAATCCGTAGCCGAGCCGATCGGCCAGCTTATACCAACCGGCCGAATGATCGACTCTTCGGCGATACCCACATCGTCATGCCGACGGAGGTCGGCATCCACGACTTTGTCGTGTCGCGCGAAGGCAAGTCGTGGATACCGGCCTTCGCCGGCATGACGTGGGCGCCGCGCCGGTGGGTCAGTCTTTAGGGCGGCTGGTATTATAACCCAGCGGATAGCCGAGCCGATCGGCCAGCTTATAACCCAGGGGACAGCAAATTGTTCGATCTCGCCATCATCGGCGGCGGCGTCAACGGCGCCGGCATCGCCCGCGATGCGGCGGGGCGAGGGCTCAAGGTGCTGCTGGTCGAGCAGGGCGACCTGGCTTGCGCGACCTCGTCGGCCTCGACCAAGCTGATCCATGGCGGGCTGCGCTATCTGGAGTACTACGAATTCCGCCTGGTGCGCGAGTCGCTGACCGAGCGCGAGGTGATGCTGCGCACCGCGCCGCATATCGTCTGGCCGGTGCGCTTCGTGCTGCCGCACCATGCCGGGCTGCGGCCATGGTGGATGATCCGGCTGGGGCTGTTCCTGTATGACCATCTCGGCGGGCGAAAGATCCTGCCGCCGTCTCGCCTTATCGATCTGCGCGCCGGCCCGGTGGGGGCGCCGCTGCGGGCCGAGTACGCGCGCGGGTTTGAATATTCCGACTGCTGTGTGGACGATGCGCGGCTGGTGGTGCTGCTGGCGCGCGATGCCGCGCGGCACGGTGCCGAGATCCGCACCCGCACGCGCTGTGTGGGCGCCCGCGTCGTCGATGGCGCCTGGCATTTGACGCTGGGCGATGGGACGGACTGCGCGGCACGCGCGCTGGTCAACGCCGCCGGCCCATGGGTGTCGCAGGTGTTGAGCGGGGTCCTCGGCCATACCGCGCCAACCCGCGTGCGGCTGGTCAAAGGCAGCCACATCGTTGTGCGGCGGTTGTTCGAGCACGACCGTTGCTACATCTTCCAGAACCGTGACGGACGCATCTGCTTCGCGATCCCCTATGAGCGGGATTTTACCCTCGTCGGCACCACGGACGATGATTACGCTGGCGATCCGGGGCAGGTCGCGGTCTCCCAAGCCGAGGAGGACTATCTCCGCACCGCCGTCAGCGCCTATTTGCGCCGCCCGATCGAGGCGGGCGACATCGTCTGGCGCTACGCCGGCGTGCGCCCGCTGCGCGATGACGGGGCCACGAAGGCGCAGGAGGCAACACGGGATTACGTGCTGGAGCTGGAGGGCAATCCGCCGCTGCTGTCGGTGTTCGGCGGCAAGATCACCACGCATCGCCGACTGGCCGAGGCGGCGATGGCGCGGCTGGCGCCGTGCTTTCCGGGGCTGCAAGGCAACTGGACCGCGTCCGCATCGTTGCCCGGCGGGGATTTCCCCTGGGACGGTGTGGCGGCGCTGCATCAGGCGACGCAGATTCGTTACACGTTCCTGCCCGACGGCATGCTGCACCGGCTGATCCGGAGCTACGGCACGCTGGTGCCGGACATGCTGGGCGACGCGGCGCGTATGGAAGATCTCGGCGTTCGTTTCGGCGCGGACCTGACCGAACGGGAAGTGACGTGGCTGCGCGACACCGAATGGGCCCGCACCGCCGAGGACGTGCTGTGGCGACGCAGCAAGCTGGGGCTGCGCTTTTCGCCCGACGAGGCGGCGGCGCTGGAGCGTTGGTTGCGTTAGAGCATTTTCACGCTGGCCGAAAACGCCAACAGTCATCCCACCTGTCATTGCGAGGAGCGCAGCGACGAAGCAATCCCCTGCCTCGGGGGCACGAGATTGCCGCGTCGCTGCGCTCCTCGCAATGACAGGTGCGGCCGTGACAGGTGCGGCCGGCGATTCCAGTCTGCGTGGCAAATCATTCTGGTCCGCCATGGCGCTGGCGCCGTTCGGCGTGCCGTCGCTGATCGCCGCCGTTCACGCGGGCCTGGCGATCGACCTCATCAGCCAGGCCGTCATCCAGGGTGTGCTCTCGGGCGTGGTCGCGATCCTGCTTTACGGGCTGGCGATCACCCGGCTTGGTGCCTCCGGTGGTGCGGCCGTCGTGGCATTGGTGCCGGCGCTGGCAGCAATCATTGCGCTACCAGTGCTCGGCGAATGGCCGAGCACGGTGGCGATCATCGGCATCGTCGCCACCACGTTCGGAGTTGGCCTGTCGACCGGGGCAGTGGATTGCCTCCGCCGCCCCGGCGCGAATCTGTTTACACTCGTTTCACATTCCAGAACATCGGCAGCCCCGTCAGTACGCCGCTGAGGTTTTTTCGATATGCCTCCAAGGTGAAATACTGCCCGAGCGGGATATACGGCACGTCGATCAGCACCTGCTTCTGGATTTCCACGCAAATGGCCTGCTGCGCGGCGAGATTTGGCGCATCGAACCAGGAGTCACGCAACGCCTCGATCTTTGGCGCGGTCGGCCAGCCGAACCAGCCGCCGGCCCCGTTGCCGCGCAGCGACAGGTGCCCGGCCGGATTGAACATGTCGGTGCCGCTCCAGCCCGTGAAGAACACGTTCCAGCCGCCCTTGTCCGGCGGGTCCTTCTTGGCACGGCGGCCCACCACCGACCCCCAGTCCATCACCTGCTCATCGAGGTTCATGCCCATCTTGCGGAACATGTCGGCACCGACCGCGCACTCCGCGGTCAGCACCGGCAGATCGCTGACCGACAGCAGCACCACTTTTTCACCCTTGTAGCCGGCGGCGGCGAGGTCGCGCTTGACCTTGTCGTAGTCGGGCTTGTCGCTGAACACGCCCAGCCCGTCCGACGAGGCGAAGGGCGTGTCCGGGGGGAACACGCCCACCCCGGTGCGCCACATCGACTTGTCGGTCCCGGCGACGGCGGTCATGTAGTCGGCCTGACTAACTGCCTCGATCACTACGCGGCGGATCGCCGGGTTGTCGAACGGCGGGACAAGCTGGTTCATCCGCAGGATCGCGACGTTGCCGGTCGGGTCGATCAGTTTCACCTCGACGCTGGGGTTCTTGCGCAGCAGGGCGAGGTAGTCGTTCGGCGGCGTCTCCCACCAGTCGATCTCGCCGCTTTGCAGCGCGGCCGCGGCCGTGGCGGAATCCGGAATGATCTTCCACACGACACGATCGAAGTTGGCGATCTTCGGGCCAGCGGTCCAGCTTGGCGTGCCGGCCTCGCGCGGCTTGTAGCCGGTGAATTTCTCGTAGACGACCTGGTTGCCCACCATGCGCTCGCCGGTGACGAAACGATACGGTCCGCTGCCGACCATCTCCTGCACCTGGGTGAACGCATCGGTCTTCGCCAGCCGCTCCGGCATGATGACCGGGAGGTAGGCGGTGAACTTCGACAGCGCATCCGGCAGCAGCGGGAACGGCTTCTTCATGCGGAAGCGGATCGAGGTGTCGTCGGGCGCGCTGATCTCGTCGGTCGCGGCCATCAGCGCTTGGCCGAAGGCGTCGCGCTTGCCCCAGCGTTGCAGGCTGGCCACGCAATCCCGTCCGAGCACCGGCGTGTTGTCGTGGAACATCAGGCCGGGCCGCAGCTTGATCGTCCAGGTCTTGCCGTCGGCGTCGGCGCTGGCGCCCTCGGCCATCTGCGGGGCCGGTTTGAACGTCTCGTCCTGGCCGAACAGCGTGTCGAATACCAGGAAGGCGTGGTTGCGGGTGACGGTGGCGGTGGTCCAGACCGGATCGAGGATCGCCAGATCGGCCTGCGGAACGAAGGTCAGGGTACTCTGGCCGGCGGCCCGGGTGATGCGGGGCGCGGCGAGCGGGGCGGCGGCGAGGCTGCCGGCGACGCCGCGCAGGACGTCACGTCGTTTCAGTGTCATGGGGAGCCTTCCTGTTGAGCATGCGTGCCCGGTTGGCCGGGACTGATTGGCGCCAGCATCCGCAATGCTGGGGCAATGGGCAACCGATTTTCGTGCCCGGGGGCTTAACCCGAACCGCACGCTTCGAGATAGACCCTTGGCGCGAGGTTCAGACATTAACCGTCCTGGGCCTCGCATCACCGGTAAGAAAGCCAGGATTCACCACAGAGACACAGAGACACAGAGAAGCGTGAATGCGCTTCGCGAAGCACCATTTTCTCCTTCTCTGTGCCTCTGTGCCTCTGTGGTGAATCTTGCTTGCCGTAGATCGCATACCTCGGTCCAATGACGCGTGTTCGCGGCTGGAAAAGACATCGAGGAGTCGGAGGCCGCGGTCCACGGCGGCCGCTTCAACCCACGCGGTGTTGAGACGCTTTACCTGCGGCTCAGCATCATCACCGCCGTCAACGAAGCGAACCAAGGGCTGGCGTTCAAAATCCACCCCTGCGTCCTGTGCTGCTACTACGTGGATTGCGACGACATTGCGGACCTTCGCACCGAGGCCGGTCGCACGGCGCACGAAGTTCGGCCGGGCGACATGACCTGCGCATGGTTTTCGTTTCTGTCGGAGGGCAAGGAACCACCGTCATGGGACATCGCAAGGAAGCTCATTGCCGCAGGGCAGGCTGGCATCCTGGTGCCGAGCTTCGCACCAGGAGCAGCGGATGCCGACCACAACCTTGTCCTCTGGCGCTGGAGCGATCGCCGGCCGTACAGGGTGCGGGTGTTCGATCCGACCGGACGGTTGCCAAGCGACCAGCTTTCGTGGCGCTGACCACCGATCCGGGCGCACGTCGCCGGAGCGCGAACGTCACCGCCCCCTTGGGTCCAGTGCGTCGCGCAGCCCATCGCCCACCAGGTTGAACGACAGCACGCACAGAAATATCGCCAGGCCCGGAAACACTGCCAGCCACGGCGCCTGTGAGAGAAACCGTTGCGCCGAGTTCAGCATCGAACCCCAGGACGGGTCGGGCGGCTGCTGGCCCAGCCCGAGGAACGACAGCGATGCCTCGGCGATGATCGCCGCGGCAATCGCCAGCGTGCCCTGCACCAGCACCGGCGGAATGATGTTCGGCAGCACGTGGCGCACCGCGATGCGCCAGGCGGGATTGCCGGTCGCGCGCGCCGCCTCAACATACTCGTTGGCGGCCGCCTCCAACGTCGCCGCGCGCGCGACCCGCATGAAGCGCGGCGCGGTGGAGACGCCGATCGCGATCATCGCATTGGTCAGGTCGGGACCCAGGAAAGCAGCGAGCGCGATCGCCAGGATCAGGAACGGACAGGCCAGCATGGCGTCGACGATGCGGCTCAGCAACATGTCGGCAATGCCGCCGGCGAAGCCCGCCAACAGGCCGGCCGGCACGCCGATGCCGGCGGCGATCAGCACCGAAACGACCCCGGCAAGCAGACTCGCGCGTGCGCCAAACATCACCCGCGCGGCGACGTCGCGGCCGTTCTCGTCGGTGCCCATCCAGTGCAGCGCGCTGGGTGCCTTGCGGATCGCCGTCCAACTGGTGGCGATCGGATCGTACGGCGTGATCAGCGGGGCGAACGTCGCGACCAGGATGAAGACGACGATCACCACGAGGCCGGCGACGGCAATCGGACGGTGCAGGAAGCGAAGCAGCGCCAGGCGCGCCGGGCTTTGCGGTACGATGACGAGGGGGGCAGCGATGGTGGTGCTCATCGGTGCGCTACCGGATGCACCTCTCCCGCGCTTCGCGGGAGAGGTCGCGGAGCCTTCGCGACGCGGGTGAGGGTCGTGCCGCGGGCACCACCCTCACCCATCGCGCTTCGCGCTCCGACCTCTCCCGCAAGCGCGGGCGCGGTGGAAGTAGGGTGCAGTTCATGCGTCGCGCAGCTTCGGGTTGATCAACACGTAGAGCAGATCGGCGATCAGGTTCAGCACCACAAACAGAAACGCCGTCACCAGTACGACGCCCTGCACCACCGGATAGTCGCGGTTGAACACAGCATCGACAATCATCTTGCCGAAGCCGGGGATGGAGAACACCTGCTCGGTCAACACCGCGCCGGACAGCAACGTGCCCAGCTCCAGGGCGCCCAGCGTGATGACCGGGATCAGCGCGTTGCGCAGCGCGTGGTGGATCACCACGCCCCATTCGCGCAGCCCCTTCGCCCGCGCGGTGCGCACGTAGTCCTGATCGAGCGCCGTCAGCATGGCGCTGCGGGTGTGGCGCATCAGGATCGCCGCGATCGCGTTGCCCAGCACGAACGCCGGCATGATCGTCGTTGCCAACGACTGTCGCCAATCCTCGGTCAGCGGCACATAGCCCGACGGCGGCAGCCAGCCGAGCTGCACCGAGACCAGCAGGATCAGCATGATGCCGAGCCAGAAATTCGGGGTGGACAGGCCGGCCAGGCCGATCGCGTTGGCCAGGTAGTCCCACACCGTGTTGCGCTTCACCGCGGCGATGATGCCGGCCGGCACGCCGATCGCCACCGCGATCAGGAACGCCATCGCACTGAGCTGCAACGTCACCGGCAGCTTCTCGATGACAAGCTGGCTCACCGGCTCGCGGATGCGCCAGGAATAGCCGAGATTGCCGTGCAGAACGTTGCCCATCCAGTGCAGGTACTGCACCGGCAGCGGCCGATCGAGCCACAGCTCGGCGCGGATCTGCGCCAGCACCTGCGGATCGCGCTCCTCCCCGGCGAGCACCAGCGCCGGGTCGCCGGGCATGAGCTGCTGCAGGCAGAACACCAGCACGCTGACCAGCACCATCGTCGGAATGATCTGCGCGATCCGCGAGCCGAGATGTCCGCGCATCTTCGTACGCCCTACTTGCTCATCGCCAAACCCTGCAGCCGGATCATGCCGTCGGGCACCGGGCGGAAACCGGTGAGCTTGGCCGACATGGCAACGATGTTGGTGGGGGTCCAGAGATATGTGATCGGCAGGTCCTGGCGTAGCTGTGGCCACATTTGCGCGTACACAACCTTGCGCTTGGCGACGTCGGTCAGGCCGCGCGCCTCGTCCAGCAGCTTGTCGACCGTGGCGTTGACATAGTGGCCGTCGTTGCTCGGCGCGCCGCTGTGCAGGAACGAATAGGTGTTGCCGTCGATATCGACGCGTCCCGACCAGCCGATCAGGTAGGCCTGGAACTCGCCGCGCGGCGAGGCCGCAAGCGACGAAGCAAACTCCATCGACTGGATGTGCACCTCGAAGCCCGCCTCCGCGACCATCGACTGGATCACCTCGGCGGTCTGCAACACCTCGGGGTTGTTGAACGCAAGGAGCTCGAGCTTGACCGGCAGCGTCACCCCGGCCTGCTTCAGCAGCGCCTTGGCCTTCGCCACATCGCGCGCCGGCACGGTCAGGGCGGCGTCGTAGAACGGCGAGCTGGCCGGCACCGCCTGCACGGTGGGTGCGAACATGCCGTTATAGACGACGTTGACCAGCGCCTGGCGGTCGATCGCCAGGTCGAACGCCTGACGGACCAACGCGTTCTGGCCATACGGGTTCTTCGATTGCGGCCCGTTGTCCAGGTTAGCGGTGATGCCGAAATAACCGAGCGAATCGGAAACCACCAGGCGCAGTCTGGCATCCGCCTTCACCGCCGCCGCATCGGTGGGCACGATGTTCTCGGACAGATCGACGCTGCCGGCTTTCAGGTTGGCCAGCCGCACCGAGCTGTCGACCAGCACCCGGTACACCACGCGATCAAAATGAATGTCGTTGTTGTCCCAGTAGCCGGGGAAGCGTTCCAGCGTGACGTGATCCTGCGGCACGCGCTCGACGAACTTGAATGGCCCGCTGCACACCGGGTGCTGGGTGAAATCCTTGCCCTCGGCTGCCGCCACCTTGGGCGCCAGGATCATGCCGGCGCGGTCGGTGAGCTGGGCGAGGAACGCGCCCGACGGCGCCTTCAGCGCGATATGGATCGTCGCCGGATCGATCACGTCGATGTGGTCGATCAGGCCGAGCTCGCCCTTGCGGTAGCTGCCCGGCAGCGTCAGATGGCGCAGCAGCGAGGCTTTCACCGCCTCCGCGTCCATCACCTCGGCGTCCTGGAACGTCACCCCCTGGCGCAGATGGATCACCAGCGTCTTTGGGTCCGCCCATTCATAGCCGGTGGCAAGCCGCGGCACGATGTTCAGCTTCTCGTCGATGTCGAACAGCTTGTCGCACAGCCCGGCGAAGACGATGCGCCCGACATAGCTGGTGGACAGCGTCGGATCCATGGTGTCGAGGTCCTGGCGCAGCGCGATGCGCAGCGTCTGCGCGGACGCCGATTGCTGGAGGGCGAGGGCCAGCACGAACGCGGCCCCCAACATGAACCGGATCGACTGAATGCGTCGCATGATGTTGCAGTCCCTGTCGTTGGTTTTGTGGCTGAGGGTTTGTCGTTGGGGTTTAGCGATTGCGGGTTATGGTTGCGGGTTTGCAGTGGGCACGCGGTTTGGTTGTTAGCTTGAGGGTTAGTAATCGGGGCTCGTTAGTCGGGTTTTGTCGTTGCGGTCTTGTGATCGGTGATCGTGCGGCAAGGCGGGGCGCGGTCAGGTCGCCTGGTCAGGTTGGGGGGCGGCCCTCCCGCGCGACGGCGGCATCGATCACGGTGCGGTCGAACACGCCGCAGGGGCTGTCCGTCCCCGGCAGGAAGCGGCGGAACACCGCGAAACGCTCCAGGCTGACGCGGTGCAGCCGGCGCAGCTCCGCCAGCGGATCGGGGTGGTCGTCGGTGCGTATATCAAGATCGGGATACGGATCGGCCGTACAGACCTTCAGGGCGGCCGACTGTTTCCCCCGTTTGTCGCCGCCCGCCGCCTCGCCGGCTTCCAGCGCGGTGAGCAGACGTTCCGCCAGGTTGCCGGTTGCGTGCTGGAATGCTGCAAGGGTCGCCTCGACCACGCGCGGTCCGGTGAGCATGTTGCCGGCGACGGATACGTCCTGCTCGCGCACCGAACCGCACCACGTGACGCAGTCGGCGCCAGTGTGCTGCGCGATGCGGCCGGCGGCGTCGATCAGGTGGAGCTGCCGATGCGCCCGCCCCGCGTCACCGGCGAGCAGGGCAGTGGTGACGGCGTCGGGCGCCTCGCCGGCGCGCAGCCGCGCCATGCCGTGGACCGCATACATCGGGTTTATCAGCGCTTGCGTGGCAAGCGCCGCGACGCCGCCCTCGACGTGAATGCATAGCGCGCCGACCGCGAAGAACCGCGTCGCGACGGCTGCGCCGAGCGCGCCCGTGACGGGATCGCGCACCAGGATGGACCAGGTCATGCGGCGGGTTCCACGGTTGGTGGGAGGCCGGGTGATGAGACAGCTACTCCCCCTCCCNNCTCCCTCAAGGGGAGGGGGAGTAGTTGCAGCGTGTTCCATCATCACACCGCATCCTTGCCGCTCCGCCGACTCGCCGCAACAGGTTAGCGTGATGAATGCGTTCAGGCACCGACGTGATGACCGACCTTGTCCTGCTCGGCGCGGGCCACGCCCATGTGGAGGTGCTGCGCCGCTTCGCCCGCCGGCCGGACCCCAGGCTGCGCCTGACGCTGATCGCGCGTGAACCGAGCACGCCATATTCCGGGCGGCTGCCGGCGTTGATCCGGAGGGAGTGCGGACCGGCGGACGCGCATATCGACCTCGGGCCGCTGACCGCGGTCGCCGGGGCGCGCCTGGTGGTTGCCGAGGCGACCGCGATCGACCTGGCCGCACGGCAGATCGCGATGCACGACCGCCCGGCGATCCGTTTCGATCTGCTCTCGATCGATATCGGCGCCCTCCCCGCGATGCCGGACGGCGGGGGGCCGGACGGCGGCGGGACGGACGGCGGCGGGCCGGCGCGCGGCGGACCCGAGCACGGCGGACCCGAGCACGCCGGACCCGAGCGTGGCGGGCCGAAGCGCGGCGGCCCCGGGGGCGGCGGGCCCAACGGCGGCAGCATTGCCGTGAAGCCGATCGGCGGCTTCCTCGCCGCGCTGGCCAGGCTGGAGCTCGAGCTGGCCGATGGGGCGCGCATCGCCCTGATCGGCGGCGGCGCGGCCGGCACCGAGCTGGCCCTGGCGCTCGCCCAGCGTGTCGCCGGGCGGGTGCGCATCACGCTGGTCTGCGACACATCGGACCCGCTGCCCGAGGCGCCGCCGCGGGCCCGCGCCGTGGCCCGCGGCGCCCTGGCGGAGGCACGGGTCGAACTGGTTTGCGGGGTGCGCGCCGGGGCGCAGGCGGATGGCAGGCTGGCGCTGTCGGACGGCAGCTTCCTCGCGGTCGATGCCGTGCTGTGGGCGACCAACGTTGTCGGCCCGCCGCTGCTCGCGGAGTCGGGCCTGATCTGCGACGCGGCTGGCTGTGTGGTGGTGGACGCCAGCCTGCGCAGCCGGGGCCACGATTTCGTGTTCGCCGCGGGCGACTGCACTTCGATGCCGAGCGCGCCGCGACCGAAGGCCGGCGTGTGGGCGGTGCGCGCGGGCCCGCCGCTGGACGACAATCTGCGCCGCGTCGCGCGCGGTCTGCGGCCGCGGCGCTGGCGACCCCAGGGCGCGGCGCTGGCGATCGTCGGCCTCGGCCACGGACGGGCAGTGGCTTGGCGCAACGGCGTCGTTGTCTCGGGGCGCCTGGTGGCCTGGTACAAGAATTTGATCGATGGCCGCTTCGTGCGCCGCTACGCGCCGGCTGGCCTGCCACGCCTTGGGGCGCAGGTGGAGCCGGAGCAGGTGAGCCTCGATCCGGCCGACCTTGCGGTGCTGTCCGGCGCAACGCTGCATCAGGTGCAGGCTGGACAGGCGCCGGGGGGGCATCAGGCGCCGGGTGGGCAGGCGCCGGGGACCGAAACGGCCCTCATCCAGCAGGCGACGCATCTGGCGGCGGTCCTGAACGATCCGTTCAGCTTTGGTCGTATTGCCGCCGCGCACGCGCTGGTGCGGCTGCACGCCACCGGCGCGCGCCCGTGGACTGCAATCGCCATCGTCACCCCGCCGGCTGCCGCAAGCGCGCCCGCGCGGGCCGACGTCATCGCGGTGCTGGAGGGCGCAGCGGAGGTGCTGACGGCGGATGGCGCCGCACTGGCGGACTGCGCGACCGCGTCCAGCGGCGCACCGGCGCTCAGCCTGGTGCTGACCGGCCGGCTGGGGACGGCCGGTCAGTCGGGGTCGGCGCGCGAGCCACACGCTGAGCTGAGCCCCGAGGACGCCCTGATCCTGACCAAGCCGCTCGGCAGCGGCATCGTCCTGGAAGGCTACCGGCGCGGCTTGGCCGAGGCGGGCTGGCTGCTCGACGCGCTGGCAGCGATGACCGCCAGCAGTGCCGTCGCGGCGCACATCCTGCGCCAGCACCGCGCCACCGCCTGCGCCGCAGTGGCCGAGCACGGTCTGCTCGGCACTCTGGCGGCCCTGCTGCGCGACGCCAACTTGGCTGCCGCGTTGTCGGCCGACGCCATCCAAGCCCTGCCGGGTGCGCGCGCGCTGGCCCACCTGGGCGTGGAGCGCGCCGGCGCCGCCGCAAACCGCCAGGGCTGGCCCGATCCGCCGGATTGGCCGGACCTGACGCTGCTGGCCGATCCGCAGGTTGCCGGCGGCCTGCTGGCGGGCGTGCCGGCGGCGACGGCGGAGGCGTGTCTCGCCGCGCTGCATGCGGCGGGCTATGCTGCCGCGCGCATCGGCCAGGCGGAGGCGCGGCGGCTGGATGTACCGCGGCTGCGGCTGCAAACGGAGTAGCGCGCGGCGCGGACGGTGTCTGGAAGGAAGGGCACTACCGCCCTATCCACCATACCAGTGGGTTCTAGCCTCGTTCGCGAACTAGCGCATTTAGGTTTGGGAGTGGCGACGTGCTACGGTCGCAACAGCTTCCAGCTATGGCATCTCCCATTATGATTCTCTGAGGAACGTGCAGTTCGTGAACTGGGTGACGATCTACGACGTGCGAAATGGGTGGGGCCTATGGTTTGCGGCGCCCCTCGCCGTGGCTCTAGTAGCTTTTCAACTATGGATGCTGGTTGGATCGATACGTCTGTTTCGCATGACCTCAGACCCGTCACAACAGCGGAAGCAGGATTGCGGCAGCAAAGCGTGCAACCGGGTTTTTACCCAGCCTGGGTGGAATGCGGTTGTGGCTGCTGCCGGCGACACCGCCGGGCTGGGTGGAAACGGAACGTAGTGCGTGTGTGGCATCGATATCTGCTCTGCGGCACATTTCGGACGGAACCCGGACATCGCGCCCCGGACATCGCGCAATGTCGCAGAAGCCATGACCGGCCATGCGCTGCCCCGTTCCAAGTTCCCCGTGCCGATCCACAACGGAAGTTCAACCAATCGGCCCGAGTGCTGATCATCGGCCCGTCGACACCCCAGAGAACAACACGCTGGCGAGAACAACACGCTGGCGACACGACGAATGGGCCGGGCGACCCGCCAGACCCATCCGTCATTCGTTATCGCCGCCGTGGTGGCAGTGGCGCTGCCCCCCACAGCCTCAGGACTTCGTGATCGTCCGGAAGAAGTAGAGGTCCTCGACAATGCCCGGCTCGTAGCCCTTGACGCTGGCGCGCCTGGCGATCTCGTTGGCTGGCTGGAACATCAGGATGTACGGCCCGTCGTCGGTAACGTTCTTCTGCAGTTCCTCGTACATCGCCTTGCGCTTGACGGGGTCGACCTCCTTCACCGCCGCGGTCGTCTTGGCATTCATGGCGGTATCGAAATAATGGCAGCGCCAGGCCAGCGGATGCGGAGCGTCGTCGCTGTCATTGTCGTTGAAGGCGAAGGTCGAGGCGTTGGTGTGCGGGTCGAGATAATCCGGTGTCCAACTGATCAGTGTCGCCTGGAACTTGCGGGCACGGAATTCAGTGACCAACTGCTTTTGGTCGGTGGAAACGATGTTCACCTTCACGCCGCCCTGGCCCATGGTCTGCTGCACCGACTGGGCCATATCGATCTGCGGCGAGATGTTCGAGGTGCTGAGCCTCAGCTCGAAGCCGTCCGGATAGCCCGCCTCCGCCAGCAGCGCCTTCGCCTTGGCGGGGTCGAACTTGTAGGGGTCGTACTCGATCGCGCTGAACAGACCAATGGGCAGGAAGGTCTGGTGCACCTCGAAGCGGCCCTTGAGGAAGCTGTTGGCCATGCCGTGGTAGTCGACGAGATACTTCAGCGCGAGCCGCACCTTCGGGTTCTTCAGCCGCGGGTCGCCCATGTTGAGCCCGATGTACCAGGTGCCGGAGTAGGGGAAGGACTCGACTTTGACGTCCTTGTTGCCGGCCAGCGGCTTGAGCTGGTCGGGCTGCAGGCTGAGCGCGATGTCGATATCGCCTTTTTCCAGCTGCAGCCGCTGCGAACCCGGTTCGGGCACGTGCAGAATGACCACCCGCTTGGTCTTTGCCAGGCCGAGATGGTAGCCGGGATTGGCCTCCATCGTTACGGACTCGTTGGCTTTCCACGACACCAGCCGGTAGGGGCCTGATGTGGCCGAGTGAGTCTTCAGCCAGGTGTTGCCAAGGTCGCCATTGGCCTCGTTGGCCATCGCTACCTTCTTCTCCACCACCGAGGCTGCCACGGTGGCCATCAGGTTCAGCACCAGGGTCGGCGCGAAGTCCTCGTTGATCTTGAACTGCAACGTATGGGCATCGGGCGCCGTGATGAGATCGCGCACGTTGTCCTTGTTCCAGCCGAGCTGGGTGAACAGGAAGGCCGGCGTCTTGTTCATGAGGACGACGCGCTGGAGCGAAAACGCCATGTCATCGGCGGTGACCGGCGCCCCGCTCTCGAACTTCTGGTTGGTGCGTAGCGCGAACGTATAGGTCTTGGCGTCGGGCGAGACCGTCCAGCTTTCGGCGACGCCGCCGACCAGCTTGGTCATGTCCTCCGCCTCGTAGCGCACGAGACGGTCATAGACGCTGGAGAGGAAGATCTGCGCCGTAATTTCGTACGCCTCACCAGGATCGCAGGTGATGACGTCGTCGATCTGGGACGCGAAAACCACGCTGTCCTTTGGCGTCGCGGCGTTCGCGGCTCGCCCGAGCAACGCTGCGAGCGGCGAGGTCGCTGCCAAGAGGGCGAAGTCTCTTCGGTTCAACATGTTCAATCCTTGCCTATCCGGTT
>PLXO01000194.1 GCA_003151425.1 Acetobacteraceae bacterium | reverse complement strand
TAATGGGCGTCCCTACCGCGATCCGCGCCGCGGGCACCTCCATTTGCCGCGGCGCCATATATGCGTAATGTGACCGTCGTTCGGATTTTTTGGTACCGGGCCCGATCGTAGCGGCCCGATGACAGGAGGAAGCATGGCTGAGATCAAAGGCGCCGACTTGCTGGCGAAAAGCCTCAAGGAACAGGGCGTGCAATTCATGTTCGGCGTGGTCGGGTTCCCCGTCGGTCCGCTCGCCGAGGCAGCGCAAAAGGTTGGTCTCCCCTACATCGGGATGCGCAACGAGCAGACCGCGTCCTATGCCGCCGGCGCCGTCGGCTACCTGACCGGCCGCCCAGGCTCGTGCATCACCGTAACCGGTCCAGGCGTCATCCACGGTCTCGCCGGCTTGGCGAACGCGCAGCAGAATTGCTGGCCGATGCTGTTGATCGGCGGCGCGTCGGAGACCTACCGCAACGGCATGGGCTCCTTCCAGGAGGAGCGCCAGGTGTTGGCCGCGACGCCGCTGTGCAAATGGGCGCATGGCATCGAGCACGTGCACCGCATCCCGTTCTACGTCGAGATGGCAGTCAGGCAATCGATCTACGGCCGCCCAGGTGCCGCCTATCTCGACATCGCGGACGACATCATCACCGGCTCATGCGACGTGGACAAGGCGATGCAGGTCGCGAAATGCCCGGAGCCGCCGCGCATCCAGACGATGCCGGAGTACATCGAGCAGGCGCTGAACGTGCTGGAATCCGCGCAGCGGCCGCTCGTCATCATCGGCAAGGGCATGGCCTACTCGCGCGCCGAGGACGAGGTGCGCGCGTTCATTGAGCGGACGGGCGTACCGTTCCTGGCCTCGCCGATGGGCAAGGGCGTGATGCCCGACGACCATCCGCTGTCGGTCGGCGCGGCGCGCAGCCTCGCGTTGCAGCAGGCCGATGTCGTGTTCCTGATGGGCGCGCGCTTCAACTGGATCATGCATTTCGGCCTGCCGCCGCGCTACAACAAAGACGTGCGCGTGATCCAGCTCGATATCGAGCCGGAGGCGATGCACCAGAACAAGCCGGCCGAGGTCGCACTGGTCGGCGACGGCAAGGCGATCGTGGGGCAGCTCAATCAGGCCCTCGCCAACCGTCAATGGTTCTACCCGAAGGAGACGCCCTGGCGCGCGGCTATCACCAAGAAGTCGGCCGAGAACGCGGCGATGATCGCGCCGCAGATCGCCGACGACTCGGCGCCGGCCAATTACTACCGGATATTGCGGGACGTCGCCGCCTGGACGCCGAAAAATGCGATCATCTGCAGCGAGGGTGCCGGCACGATGGACATCGGCCGCACCCAACTGCCGAACTTCAACCCGCGCTCGCGGCTGGATGCCGGCAGCTATGGCACGATGGGCGTCGGCCTGGGTATCGTCATTGCCGCCTGTCTCGTGCACCCCGACAAGCCGATCATCCACGTCTCGGGCGACTCGGCGATCGGCTTCTCCGGCATGGAGATGGAGACGCTGTGTCGCTACGGCATGCCGGCCAAGATCGTCGTGTTCAACAACGGCGGCATCGGGCCGGGCATGCCGGAAATCCCGGACAACCCGATGCTCAACATGCGGCCGAACTCGCTGATCTGGGGCGCGCGCTACGACCTGATGATGGAGGCTTTTGGCGGCAAGGGCTTCTATGTCGAGGACCCGAAGGACCTGCGCGGCGCGCTCGACGAGGCGATGAATTTTAGGGGGCCGGCGCTGGTCAACGTCAAGCTCAGCCAGGGCTCGCAGCGGAAGGCGCAGGAGTTCCGTTGGCATAGCTGACCTTCCACTCCGGGACCGGCGCTGGTCAATGTGACGCTGCATCATGCGGCGGGTCGCAAGCCGCAACAGTTTGGCTGGCATACGAGCTAGAGCGCGTTCATTGTAACGTCAGTCAGCGTCGCAATCGTATACCTCTCCCGCCCTTCGCGGGAGAGGTCGCGGAGCATAGCGACGCGGGTGAGGGTCGTGCCGCCGCCGGACCCTCACCCGTCTCGTTTCACTCGCCGACCTCTCCCGCGAAGGGCGGGAGAGGTGTACGCAGTTCAGAGGTGCCCCATGTTTATCGCCATGAATCGCTTCAAGGTTGTGCGCGGCGCAGAAGCGGCGTTCGAGCAAGTCTGGACCTCGCGCGACACCCATCTGCGCGAGGTTGCGGGCTTCATCGCCTTCCATCTGCTGCGCGGGCCGGAGCGCGACGACCACGTGCTGTATGCCTCGCACACGCTGTGGCGCGGCAAGGCGGATTTCGAGGCCTGGACACAGTCCGAGGCATTCCGGCTTGCCCATCGCGACGCCGGGCAGAACCGGCCGCTTTATCTCGGCCATCCCGAATTCGAAGGCTTTGAGGTGATCCAGGAGATCGCGGCGTAATCGAGGTCCCGGCAATAGGCAGCGTCCGGATGGTCTCATGCGAGCGTGCGCGTTGGCTCACGTGTAGCTCGGCTGCGTCGTCGCCACCTTATCGAGCCGTACAAACGTCGTGCCCTGGCGTTGCAGCGCGCGCAGCCCCTCGACCACACCCAGCCCGCTGGGCCGCAACGGCTGATTGAGATGCGCAACGATCACGTCGCCGTCCCGGGCACTTGCCATGCGCGCCGCCACCCGCGCCGCTGACAGCGACGCGCCCAGATCGGCGCTGAGCGAATAGCCGCCGACGGCAAAGCCCATTGCCTCGATCTCGGGAATCACGCTCGGCGTGTAGAATCCGGTCGCGGCGCGATACCAATGCGGCGTGGCGCCTGTTGCCGTGCGGATCGCACGCGCGCCGTCGTCGACCTCACGTCGGATCGCGGGAAGATCGCCCGCCACGCGGATGCCAAAGATCGTGCGATCGCCGAGCACCGGAGGAACGTGCAGCTCGCCGTGGTTCTCGATGGCGAACAGGTCGGGGTGCGCCAGCAGTAGCGCCAGCCCCTCGGGGTTGCGGCGCATCCATAGCCAGGTGACGAAGATCGTCGCGGGAATCCGCTCCGCGACCAGAACGGTCGCGATGCGCGCGTCGAACGCCCCCGGGCAGCAGTCGAAAGTCAGCGCGATCATCCGCTGGTCCGCCGGCACATCGGCCAGGCGGATGCGCGGCTCGACCGGCGCGTCGCGCTCGGTCGCATGACCGGCGGGCGCGTGGCCGGCCACCGCGATCGATACGCACGCGGCGGCGCCTACCATGGCGCGGCCGAAGCCCCGCCGCGACACCTCGCGCCACACGCAACGCCCACACATCATCCGGCTCCGTCGCACCATTCGTCACCGTGCGCCGACATGGCATAACAGCGTGACTTGCATTGGTCGATCACGATGGCAGCCATGAAGCACGACCCGGCCAGCTTGATTGCCGGCCTGCATCTCACCTTCGATCCGGGCCCGTCGGTCAAGACGCGCCGCACGCTGGGCGCGGCGATCAACGCATTCAACGCGCGCACTGCGCCGCTGGACCTTGAGCGCTTTGCCCTGCTGCTGCGCGACGATGCGGGCAAGCTTGCGGCGGGGCTGAGCGGTGCGTTGTCCTGGAGCTGGCTGTTCGTTGACGCGCTATGGGTCAGCGACCAGTTGCGTGGCCGCGGCATCGGCCGCGCACTGATGGCCGGCGCCGAGGACTACGCGCGTACGAAGCACTGTCACTCCGCCTGGTTGGATACGTTTCAGGCCCGTGGATTCTACGAGCAGCTCGGATATGAGCGGTTCGGCGTTCTGGACGACTATCCACCGGGTCAGTCTCGCCATTTCCTGCGCAAGCGGCTGCGGCCCGCGCAGGGATCGCTGCCTGGATAACCGAAGCCAGTCAGGTGCAGGGCCAGATACGATGTGTCTCGCCGGACCATTCTCTCACCGTTATGGCCGGCTGCCGGCCCAAGCGCCCCGGGGCAGGACCCGTCCCGTCATCCGCAGTGTGCGGCGACTGATGCCCGGGACAAGCCCGGGCATGACGGTGGGACGGCGCCCGACGACACGCCCCGCTATATCGCGACCGGCACCAACCGTGTCGTGCTCGCGCAGTCCCGCTCTACCCCGGTGCGCGTCAGACTCACGACGTGATATGTGCCATCGATCCACGGCCGGAACTGATCGCGATAGTGCGGGCTGCCCGGTACACCCGAATTACCGATGTTCTGCACTGCGAGGAACGAGCTCGCATCACCGAAATCCACCACGATGCGATACTCCGCGCCGGAGCTCGCCCCGTGCGGCGGCAGTTCACCCCCAGTGTTGCGCACCGTATGTGAACCACCGTCGACCGGCGCCGGTCCGATATCCAACGCCCCGGCCAGCACCGGCGATGACACCGGATGCCGCCAATGCGCGATATGCACGCGCTCCCACTGCCAGCCCGCGGGATCGCCGCCCAGCCGTGCACGCAGCGCGACAACCGCCTGCTTCGCCACCGCAACGGCTTGCGCCGCCGTGCCGCCAGCAAAATAGTCCGGCGCCACGCCTTCCAGCAGACTTGCCGCCAGCCCGGTCTGCTGCGAGGTCAGATCCAGCAACCGCGGCGGCAAATGCTCCGCCAGCACATGGCGCGTCCACAGCGCCATGAAAGTCTCGAACACCGTCGGCGCGCTGCTCGTCAGGTCGTAACGATAATCCCAGCCGGGCAGCGCGGCGATCGCGCACCGCACGTCGTCATCGGTGCTGCCGGCAATCATCCGCAGAATATGCGGACACAGAAACTCGGCGCGGCAGTTCTTCACATCGTTCTGGAAGCGGATGCTCGCCGCGCGATCGAGGCCCTGTTTCCCGGCGAACTCCTGGTCGATACGCACGCCGCGATGTCCCTGCGAATACGCCCCATAGATCGGGTGCGCATAGTCCGGCGCGACAATCCGCTGATTGGCGCTGGCAACGTAGCCGCGCGCCGGGTTGTAGCTGCTCGGCAATCCGTCGAACGGAATATAGCCGTGCCACTGATCCGCCTTGTTGTCGGCGTCGCGGAACCCGGGGGTCACGCGCCCACGCACCGGCACTCGGCCGGCCATCTGGTAGCCGATATTCCCGGCGCTGTCGGCATAGACGAAGTTGAACACCGCCACCGACCAGTCACGCAACGCGTCGCGGAAACCCCTAAAATCCTTCGCCCGCGAAACGGCGATGCCGGCACGCAGGTCATCGATATGCTCGGCGCCGACCCAGCGCAGCG